>CAXRCC010000271.1:0-5681 GCA_964228975.1 Paraneptunicella sp.
AGATACCTCTAAGTGCTTTTGTAACACACCCTCAAGTCGAAAAAGAAACGCTGAAAAGAGGCGTTGAGAAGCTTTTGGAATACAAAAGATATCACCGCGAAGCCGCAGGGCTGGTTGTAGCATCCTCTGTCGAACATGCCAAGCGACTACAATATGTGTTGGAAAATGAATTCCACCAAACAACTGTTCTCGTTAGCTATAAAGATCCCGTTGGAGCACAAACCATTGATAACTTCCGGCGTTCAGACACTGATTGGATTGTGAGTGTAGCGATGGTCTCTGAAGGGACAGATGTACCTCGTTTACGCGTTACGTGCATGTTATCCACCGTTCAAACAGAGTTATTTTTTAGGCAGCTCTTAGGCAGAACGCAGCGAAGGATAAAAGGTATCAAGAACAGCCTCGGATGGTTAATTGCCCTTAACACAAAAAATATGGATGAGTTTTCAGACAGGCTGCATCAAGAAGTGCCCGAGGGAACTTACATCAATAGCGACATTTCTTGTTGTGCCAAGTTAAAAGGCACTCTGGTTGACGAGCGAATCTCAGAAAGAAAGCCAGAAATCACTCTGAAGCACCTTCAGCATAGATTAAATTTAGATAATGAAAACCTTGAAAGTCCTAAACAGAGCATGGAAAGAAAACAAGTAACTCTAAAAAGTGACATGCGTCGCCTTCCGCGTTTTAACCCCGCATTCGTTCTTATTGGGAAATATTCAAGCAGGGTAAAACGCCTATCTTTGAACTATCAAAAGTAGTTTTACCGAATGCATGAACCTGGGCGAAATGGGTTTACGACTCATAATGAAAACACTGAACCAACCCTGCGCGGATTGGATGTCGTGAACATATCGCTGTTCAATTTCGATCACATTTTCGTAAGTCGTTAACCAACAAGGAAAATGACCTTGGATACATACATTTGTGGTTGTCGCATCCCCAACTTTCTCATATCCTGACTTTTATTCTCATATTTGGTAAAACTATATCCAATGAAATATTGTCCTTGAAAGAGGTTGCTAACTACTTCAAATTAACAGAGGAAACCCCATACCGACTGGCCGCAGAGGGTAATTTGACCAGATTTATGTGCAGGCGAAACGTTACGCGGAAGGTAATAACGTTGGAGCTGGCGACATCCGTGATTTTTTCGGCGCTCTTAACCTTAAAAAGGCACAGAAAGGTATCTTTATTACGACGTCATCTTTCAGTGCAGCCGCCGTGCAAACTGCAAATGATTTAGGTAGTCGAATTGTCCTAATAGATGGAGTTGAACTGGCTAAGCTAATGCTCAGGTACAACACTGGTTGTCGTAACGAAGATGTATTGTATCTTAAGAAAATAGACGAAGATTTTTTTGAGAGTTAATGCCTAAACGAAAAATTACTATGCGCTGCAAATGGTAAATCGAATTTTAAAGATAAGAGACAGATAAATTGAACAAGCAACAACTCGCCGCAAAAATCTGGGAATCTGCGAACCAGATGCGCTCAAAAATTGAAGCGAATGAATACAAAGACTACATACTCGGCTTTATCTTTTACAAATACCTAAGTGATCAGCTCGTACAATTTGTCACTGCTCAAGGTATGACAACCGAAGACGTCAAAGCTTTGAGTGAAGATGACGCTGAAACCGTTGAGTTTATTCAAGGGTCGCTTGGATATTTTATAAGCTATGACAATCTTTTCTCTACTTGGATCGATCCTCAATCTGACTTTGATGAATCAAATGTACGCGATGCTTTGTCAGCTTTTAGCCGCTTGATTAACCCCAATCACAAGAAATTGTTTGAAGGGATTTTTACTACATTAGAAACCGGTTTGAGTAAACTCGGTGAAAGCGCAGGGAAACGTACCAAAGCTATCAGTGATTTACTGCACCTTATTAAAAGTATCCCAATGAATGGTAAGCAAGGCTATGACGTATTGGGTTACATATATGAGTACTTGATTGAAAAATTTGCTGCAAATGCCGGTAAAAAAGCCGGAGAGTTCTATACTCCGAACGAAGTGTCGGTACTTATGTCTCATATCATCGCGCATGAATTAAAACACAAGGACACTATTGAAATTTACGATCCCACATCAGGCTCTGGCTCTTTATTGATTAATATCGGTGAAGCGGTCGAAAAACATGCAAAAAATAAAGATAGTATTACCTATTACGCTCAAGAGTTGAAGGCCAATACCTACAACCTGACGCGTATGAATCTTATCATGCGTGGCATAAAGGCAAGCAATATTAAAACCCGCAATGGTGATACATTAGAAGACGATTGGCCGTATTTCGATGAAAGTGACCCACAAGGCTCATATCAAGCGTTATATGTTGATGCTGTGGTATCTAATCCACCTTACTCACAAAAATGGGATCCAGGCCACAAAGAAAACGACCCGCGTTATTCTCGATTTGGTTTAGCACCCAAAACCAAAGCCGATTTTGCTTTTTTGTTGCATGATCTTTACCACCTAAAACCCGACGGCATCATGACCATTGTATTGCCACATGGTGTCTTGTT
This sequence comes from Paraneptunicella sp., assembly GCA_964228975.1. Lineage (GTDB taxonomy): Bacteria > Pseudomonadota > Gammaproteobacteria > Enterobacterales > Alteromonadaceae > Paraneptunicella. Next base: position 2,522 of record CAXRCC010000271.1, read on the forward strand.
CCGTGGTGGTGAGGAAGGGGAAATTCGCAAGCAACTCATCGAGAATAACCATATTGATGCCATTATCGGCTTGCCAAGTAATATCTTTTTTGGCACGGGTATCCCTACTGTAATCTTGGTACTTAAACAAAAGCGTTTGAATAGTGATGTGCTCATTGTTGATGCCTCCAAGCACTTTGCAAAAGAAGGGAAAAATAACAAGCTACAAGCCAGTGACATCAAACGCGTCGTCGATGCGGTAATTAATCGAGAGGAGCACGACAAGTTTTCTAAGATCGTAGAAAAACAAGTTCTCCGAGACAACGGCTATAACCTTAATATTCCACGCTATGTGGATTCTTCGGTAGCGCCTGAAAGCTGGGATTTACACGCCACTATGCTAGGCGGCATACCCAACAGTGAAATATCAAACCTTGATGAGTATTGGCAAGCTTTACCTGAATTACGCAACGCTTTATTCACGCCTAAGTCTGCGGCTTATAGCGAACTTGCTATCGCGAAAGGAGCAGTTAACGCCACGATTAGCCAACACGTGCAAGTAGAAGCATTCATCTCTGCCTATAACCAAGCCTTTGAGGGCCATGATAATAGTTTAAACACAACCCTAATAGAAAACTGGCAAACGGTTAACCGAAATCAGCAGGAAAGCGAGTTAAGTGCTGATCTATTTGATCGTCTTGCACCCATTGCACTCATAGATAAATACCAAGCTTATCAATATCTAAACAATCAGTGGCAAATTATTAGTGCCGACTTGGAAATGATGCAAACGGAAGGCTTTTCTGCGGCCAAACAAGTTGACCCTAACATGGTCATTAAGAAAAAAGATGGCAAAGATGTAGAAGTGCAAGATGGCTGGAAAGGCCATATATTGCCCTTTGACTTAGTGCAGCAAACTTACCTAAGCGAAGACTTACACGCTTTAGAAAGCCAAGAAGCAAAGTTAACGGAAGTCACTTCTCAAGTTGAAGAGATAATCGAGTCGTTTACCGAAGAAGAGAAAGACTCGCCCATTCTTAATGACAAAAATGATGCCTTCGTAAAAGCTGAATTAACCAAAACGCTTAAAGAGATATACGCGGACGTTGATTCTGAAGAGATACGAACGCTCAATGAATATATTGCCTTGCTTGATAGTAAAGCCAAAAAGCCAGAAAAGTTGGCCTTTATCGAAGCTAATAAGGAAATTGATTGGCAAAAAGTCGAAGCTAACAAAGACGGCACCTATGGCAAAGGAAAGGTCAACGCTTATCTGCAAACATTAAGATCAGGCTTTGAATTCGATCCTGAAACCTATGAAGGCAAAGTTGTAAAGGCTGATAGGTTGCTATCTGAACAAACTGAACTTAAGGCTGATATCAAAGCAAAAGCGAATGCGTTACACCTTGAAACCAAAATCACAACAGAAGGTTTAACCGACGAGCAAGTAAAAGAGATACTGCACCTAAAATGGATAACGCCATTAAGTGGCGAACTTGCCTCGATGCCGAACAACGTTATTACACAGCTCACCACTAAAGTACAAGCCCTTGCCGATAAATATGCCGTTACCTATTCACGAGTGGCCAATGAGATCGAGACTACAGAGCAAGAACTTGCCGAGATGATGGGCGAACTTACTGGTAATGAGTTTGATCAGTTAGGCTTGAATGAGCTCACCAAATTATTGAAGGGTGCATAGGATGAGTGTTGAAAACAAGGCACCTGAAATTCGCCTCAGAGGGTTTACTTGTGATTGGCAGGATAAAGAAATTGGAAGCATTTTAGCTGAGACAAAGCGCCCAGTTGAACTGCTTGATCACGAACTATATCAATTGGTGACAGTAAAGCGTCGCAACGAAGGTGTTGTGCCTAGAGCTATCCTCAAAGGAAAAGACATATTAGTAAAGAACTATTATGGCATTAAAGCAGGTGATTATCTGATATCAAAGCGGCAGGTCGTTCATGGTGCCAATGGGATCGTGCCAGAGAATCTAGATAATGCTGTTGTATCTAATGAATACCTTGTTGTTACAGATAATGATGAAATAACTGCCAAATTCTGGACTTTGGTTTCAAAAAGACCTGAGATGCACAAGCTGTTTTTTATAAGCTCTTATGGCGTCGATATTGAAAAGTTAGTATTCGATGTTACGGACTGGAAAAGTAGAGTTATTACAATCCCAGATGTAACCGAACAAAGCGCTATAACTGATTATTTTCGGCAGCTAGATAGTCTAATCAACCAACACCAACAAAAGCATGACAAGCTTAGCAACATCAAAAATGCCATGCTGGAAAAAATGTTTCCTAAGCAAGGCCAAACGATCCCTGAAATCCGCTTTAAAGGGTTTAGTGGGGAGTGGATGAAAGTTCAATTTAAGAGCATTGCTGGAGTAAGGAGAGGACTTACTTACAAGCCAGATGATATCGCTGAAAATGGAATTATTGTTTTGCGGTCATCAAATATTAATGTTGACAGATTCGAATTAAGAAAAGATGACGTTCAAGTCAATAGAAATGCAGTGAATATTAACCGTGTTAAAAATGGCGACATACTAATAACATCTGCAAATGGCTCAAGCAATTTAGTTGGAAAACATGTTGTAGTGTGCGGCTTAACTGTAGATGCAGTGCATGGAGGCTTTATGTTGCTAGCCGAAACAGATGTACCTCATTTCTTAAATGCTTCAATGAATACATATTGGTACGATCGATTTCGCTCTATGAATGTGTCCGGTGGAAACGGAGCTATTGGAAACATTAAAGGAAGTGCTTTAGAGGAAGAATATCTTTATATCCCTGAGAAGGAAGAGCAGATCGCCATCGGCAACTACTTCCAAAAACTTGATGCGTTGATCAACCAACATCAACAACAGATCATCAAACTTAATAACATCAAGCAAGCCTGCTTGAGCAAAATGTTTGTCTAGCAGAGATCGCTATTATGACCACCTTTAAAACCGACGCGCAGTTTGAGCAGGCATTTGTTGAAGTTCTCGCCCACAAAGGTTGGGAGGCCGAGATTTTAAAGCACAAGACTGAGGCGGAACTGCTACAAAACTGGGCGGATATTTTATTTGAAAACAATAAACAGCAAGATCGCCTGAATGATGTGCCGTTAACCGATGCGGAAATGCAGCAAATTATTGAGCAAATAAAGGAGCTTAGAACGCCGCTG
>CAXRCC010000272.1:0-24065 GCA_964228975.1 Paraneptunicella sp.
CTGTGCAGTTAAATCTGGAAGAAGAAGGGGTTAGCTGTGTTTTCGATGATGCCGCGATGATGCAATCTGGCACTGCGTTTTCTGCTGCCATTAAGCCGAGCTATTTAACTCAAACGCACCTTTTACGCTGTGGCAGAGAAGGCGAGCAAGCTATTCAGAGTCGGATTACGGTTAATTCAACCAAAGCCGATGTTGAGCAACTTTTCAATGCGTTTTTAGCGGATTTACCGCGTTATCCATTGAATAACGTTAATGCCGATGAAATCGAACGTGAGCAGCTTAATTTCTATTATGAGATTAACAATTTGCTGTCGGCTTCACGCATTTACAGTCACCCTGAAGAGTTTGGTCTTGAAGCTGACGCGCCTGTGATTGCTGAAATCGAAAGTTATCTGATTAATGCCGCAGAGATGTATTTCCAACCTTGTTATCAATACGACTTTTACGAAAGCTTACCGGCTTCGTGCCGTTCGCCAGAAAAGGTGGATGGTTATTATTTATGGCGTAGTCCTCAAACCAATAATGAGGGCGTAAGAACGTTCCACGCGAAGGTGGAATGGCGCTCAGCTGCGGGGGTGGCTCAAGGTATCAAGGCAATTTTGAATAAGCATGTGAACAATGAAGAAGTGTGCTTAGTCGACGATTTGCCGAGTAAAGTTCGAGCGCAGAGCTTGTCTTGTCGCGCTAAGAATATTCGACGCATGATCAAAGAACAGGTATTGGATAAGTGGGATTATGCGCTGCACGTGTCGGATGTAGTGCATTACGAAGCTTGGGTGGAATTGATATACGACATGTATTTAAACACCCAATCGATTTCGCATCGCTTTGAGTGCACAGATAACTGCTACGAGCCGCCCACAACCGACTCCATTATGGATAAGTTACTCACATATGTGATTAATGATGATGATTACGTGAATATTACTTGTCGTCCTTCGACGCACGCAGAACAGCGTTGTGCGTGGTGGTTCTGGGAGTTGGGTAAGTCAAATTCAAACGATTTAAGCCACTTAGCCTTGTTAATGCATGTGTTTGAGTTAAAAGGTGAAGCTAGCTTGTGTTCTTCTGATGGTGAAGATTGCATCGCGCGCGATAAGCTCATAAAAACCTTAAAAGAAAGAACTTGGGTGACGGATGTTGAAGATGAAAACGGTTATTTGTTTCCGAAGTTCGATATCTTTTTAAACGGCTATTGCCGCGATAACTTCAATAATCCCCAAAGCGAACTTCAAGACTATTGTCATGACTTTTGGTTTACGGAAACCAGAGTGAATAACTCGCATCGCCAGCTTTATGGTTTTGTTAATTGGGGCGCTTATGATGCACAGTTGATGGATATTTTGCTGGTGGCGGCAGATACCAACAGAGACGGTGTGATTGACGAGGAAGATATTCTTGTTAAGGACTATGTTGCGATGCTTTATCGCTCTTTGAATGCACCAAGGCAGTAGCGTAAAAAAGGACATTGATTCAAATGAATCAATGTCCAAAGGCTCCGGGAAGGTTAATCTATCTTAAACTTGCAAACCAACTGCTCTAAGGTTTGTGTTTTTTCTAGCATGTTCTTTGCGGCTCTGCCGTTAGAGCAGGCTATTTCACTCAATTCGGCATTGTGATCAGATAAGTGCACAATGCTTTCGTTAATTTCATTTCCCACCACACTTTGTTCCTTCGCGGCGGCGGCAATTTGAGAATTCACATCGTTCATTGTTGCGATGGCGGAGGCGATACCAGAAAGCTTAGAAGAGGTATCTCGAATGCTTTTCTCGGTATCATCGCAGCGTTTGATACTTTCGCTCATGACGTTGACCGCTGAGCGCGAGCCGTTCTGTAGCTTGCTGATCATCTCTTGAATTTCTTCTGTGCTGCCTTGTGTTTTGCTTGCCAAATTCCGAACTTCATCGGCAACAACGGCAAAGCCTCTGCCTTGCTCTCCTGCACGTGCCGCTTCAATCGCGGCATTGAGTGCAAGTAAGTTGGTTTGCTCGGCAATGCTTTCAATAACCTGTAACACTGAGCTGATGTTTTCCACATCTTCGCCAACTTGAGTCACTACATCGCTAGCACGTTTGATTTCATCGTTTAACTGGCTCATTTCGGTGCAGCTACCTTCAACCATACGAAGGGCGAGTTTACCGTTGTCGTCGGCTTCTTTTGCGGCAATGGCGGCGTCATTGGCATTATTCGACACTTGCTCCGCAGTTTGCGACATCTCGGTAGTGGCAGCGGCGACTTGCTCAATGGTTTGATGTTGTTGCGTACTGAACGACTCAATACGCAGTGCTTCTTCTGTAAGCGAATTACTTTCTTGCTCAACATTTAACGCCACATCCCTGACACTGCCAATCAGCCCTTTTTGACAATCGAGTAAGTTGTTTAAGTTCGATGCAAGGAGCCCCATTTCAAACTTATCTCGGATTTTTAGGCGCTGCGTCAGGTCGCCATTACCCTGTGCGAGCTTTTCGATAGACTCAGACACTTGTCGCAAGGGAACAAGAATTGAGCGACTAAGCGCCATGCCGGTACTCACTAAAATGACAAGCAATATTGCGGACACCAACAACGCGGAAGCAATGAGTTCATTACGAGATTCGGTTAATGATTCTTCAAAAATAGCGACTTGATGCTTAACGCGATCAATATAAATGCCCGTACCTATCATTAAATCCCAGCGATCGAGATATAACGCATAGGATAGTTTTGCTGAGGGGATGGTTTTGCCGAGTCGAGGAAAGTGATAAGTAACGAAGTTATCACCCGTGCCTAATCGGTTTTGCTTAGACGCAGAAATAAGATCCTGAATTAAATAAACACCATTGGAATCTTTCAAGTTCCAAAAATTATCACCGATTTTTGCCGTGTTTTTACCGTTAAAAACGCGTATTCCTTTGGAGTCATAACCAAAAATATATCCGTCTTCTGCAAATTCCATTCGGCTTAATAGTTCAATCGCTTCATCACGATTCGCTCCGGAGTCGTAAATGGGTTTAATCGTTGCTAAAGCGACCAACATAATGTCTTTCAGTTCTTTCTTTTTATTCTGAATGACAAGTTCTTCCGCCGTTTTGACTTCATTTTCAATTAGGTTGTCGACACTATTAAAAATAAGCAGAAGTAAAATACTGATAAGTAACAACAGTGGCACAATTGATACTGAAAATAGCTTTTGCTTGATAGATAGACGATTAAACATCACAGTCTCACTTTCTACTTGATTTTACTAAATTAAATTCATTCTTGTGACACGTATTTGTAGTAGTTTTTATTTGTTATTCGGGAAAGTATCTGAGTACTTTTGCTTTATTTAAAAGGTAGATATGAAATAAATAAAATTCAAAGTTGTTTGATTAAATTAAGTGATCTAGATCGATTTGTTACTGATTAAATGATACTTTCGGTGTTAAAATTAACCTAATTATTTTGTGGGGAAGTTGGTCTATATTTATAAGGTGAGGTAATGGCTGTTGTGTGGGTTTAATCAGTTTGGTGGGTAAATAGTTGAATATTAAAAGACTTAAAAACTTGTCGTCAGTTAGAAATGAACTGGTTGGTAAGTTTATTTCCATTTCCTTCTTTGTTTCTTTAGTCGCATTAATGGGATCGCTGTCTCGAATCTATCAATTAGGATTCATTCCCATTATGTATTTTCATATTTTCATTTGTGCAGGACTTGGAACCCTTTATTTTTTAAAAAATAAGTTACCGCTTAAATTTAAGTCTTACAGCATTGTGGTTGGATTAACCATTGTGGGTATTGGAGGGGTCATCGTTTTTGGTTTAACCGGAGCTGGCACATTAATTTTGGTGGGTACTGTCATTTTAGCGCAGCTGTTTGTTGGGGTGCGGGGCGCGTTATCTATTATTGTTTTGAGTGTTATCGCGATGGGGTGGCAGCTATATTCCACGCAGTACGGGCTAGCGATTGTCAGTAAGGAGCAAAGTGAAGCACTGGCTTGGATCAATAACATTACGGCGTTTCTTTATATTTCTGGCGTGTCGGTTTATTGCATTCATTATTTCCTTGGTTTTTTAACTGAGCTTTCAAATCAATTAAGAAACGAGCTGATGCTTGGGCATAAGCAGCTACAAGATTCCGAGGTGCTACTGTCTACCGTGCTGAATTCGCTGACGTTTGGCGTGATGTGGAAAGATAAACATTTCCGGTTTAGGGGATGTAACAAGCAGTTTTTGAATGATCTTGGACTGCATTCAGTCAACCAAGTGATTGGCAAAACAGATTATGACTTTGCTGAGCGCGCGGTGGCAGAGCGTTACCGTGAGCAAGATCGTCAAGTGTTTACGTCGGGAGAGCCGATGTTGCACGTGGTGGAAGAGTACGACAGAGCGAACGATGCCAAGCTGTATTTAATTATTCATCGTGTTCCCTTGCGAAATGCACAGGGCGAAATAGACGGTGTGTTGGTGTCTTATTCCGATATTACACAAACAAAAACGTTGGAAAACCAACTTCGTGAAGCCAAGCTCAAGGCTGAAGAAGCCAGTGAAGCCAAGTCATCATTTTTAGCCACTATGTCCCATGAAATAAGAACGCCGATTAACGGGGTAATGGGGTTATTGGAGCTGGCGCTCGAAACGGATTTAAATGCGAAACAACGAGAGTATTTAACCAAGGCAGAGTATTCCGCCGAAACCTTGTTGCACATTATTAATCAGATATTGGATATCTCTAAAATTGAGTCGGGAAAAATCGAACTTGAGCGTGTTCCCTTTGTGCTTGCCGATGTGATGCAGCGCGTACAATTGCAATTAGGGCACATGGCAAAGAAGAAGGACTTGGTGCTAAATATTAAAGGGCTAGGCTCTGTGGAATGTCCGGCACTTGGCGATCCTACGCGCTTGATTCAAATCATTATTAACCTGTGCTCAAATGCACTTAAATTCACTGAATCTGGCAGCGTGAATGTGACCATTGCTGCGCTCGAACAAAAGGAAACATTAAATACACGCATTGAGGTGTCCGATTCTGGCATTGGCATTCCCAAAGATAAGCTGTCTATGCTGTTTGAGAGTTTTACTCAGGCAGATTCTTCTACTTCGCGTCGATATGGCGGAACGGGATTAGGGCTGGCCATTGTGAAACAACTGGTCGAGCTTCAAGGCGGCACCATCGAAATAGACAGCGAATGCGATGTGGGCACAACGGTTACCTGTTTCTTAAAATTCGACATCTGTTCTCAGGAGTTTGATAGAGCGAACCAGGATAATCAAACGAGCCTATCGGGTGTTCGGGTGTTAATTGCAGAAGACAACAGCATTAATCAGTTGATTGTTAGGGAAATTCTGGAACAAGAGGGCGCGGTTGTGTTTATGGCAGATGACGGGAATCAGGCCATTTCCTGTTTAGAAGAAAATCCCGTGGACGTGGTATTGATGGATATTCAAATGCCAAACATGGATGGGAAAATGGCGTTACAGCACATTCGTTCAAAGCAGAAGTGGCTTCATCTTCCTGTTGTGGCGCTGACGGCTAATGTGCTGAGTCATGAGGTGATGGCATATAAAGCGCTTGGTTTTGATAGCCATTTAGGCAAACCCTTTCAAAAAGAACAACTGCTTCGCGTGGTTGATAATATGGCGAGCAGAACGAAATCGCCTGTTTAGGAGTGGATGAAATTATCGGTACAGTCTTTGCTTTAGCATGCTTATGTGCGCGACGTTCATATGAGGATTGCTTGTTGAGCGTCGAAATTATGACGGGTTAAGGTCTGGTTTTAATGGCCGATAACTCAACTGATGAAAAGTGTTTTTTACTTTGCGTAAGAGTTGTATCACACAATGAGAAATAGCATGAGATTACTGGTTTTTGTTGCAAGCTTAATGGTAGGTAGCCAAGCATTTTCCGCTGAAGATTTAAAAGCGGTTCAACTTTATTCTCAAGATGAGTTGATTCGAATGATTGAGCGAAATGAGCATTTAGACCGCGTGGTATTGGATAAATGTCAGCTCGTTCAAGATATTGAAGCCAGAGCGGAAGTACTTAAAATTCCGGCCTATCAGTTTTTATGGGGCGATATGTTAGCTTGGGGCGTGTGCGTGGAAGCTGCGCCTGAACGCGGAATTGGCTTTATGAAAGAAGCTGGATTACAAGGTTTGGCCCCCGCGCTTGAACAGCTAGGACGCTATTATGCCAACGGTAAGCTGGTGCAAATGGATGTAGAAAGAGCCGTTGTGTACTTACGAGAGGCCGGTTCGCTGGGCAATTTGAAAGCGCAAATTCAACTGGCAGAACTGTTTATTGAAGGACATGGCAGCCCTTACGATTATGAAGACACTTACCACTGGCTTCATAATGCCATTACTAACGACGATAAAGTGCATCAGAAAATTGCCCATTGCTTAACTGGGTTAGAGAAGTTGATGCATCCTAAAGCAGTTCGAAGAGCCAAAAGACCATTAGAGAGTTAGCACTTGCTGAGTCATTGTTTTAGAAGATTACGCAAAAAGATTAAAACTTTTCGTTCAGGGCTGGTTATAATCAAGGCAACTCCACAACCATTCTGAGTGTCCGTCAAATACTTATGCAAGACGACCCGCATTTCGAACGCGAAAAAGCCAAATACGAAAAGCCCGTAGCCAGCCGGGAATATATTCTAAAAGTTTTAGAAAAATACAAAACCCCCCTTACTTTGCTAGAGATCTGTCATTTGGTGAACGCCTATGATGAGGAAGATCGTGTGGCCATTCAGCGCCGCCTTCGTGCTATGGAGCGAGAAGGCCAAGTCATTTTTAATCGACACAAGCGCTATGAAAAAGGCGAGCCTTCTGAATTACTGCGCGGCAAAGTAATCGGACACCGAGACGGTTTTGGCTTTTTACAGCTTGAGGACGGCACAAAAGATTTGTATATCTCTGCGCCACAAATGCAGGCGCTTTTTCATGGTGACTTTGTTTCCGCGAAAGAATCCATTAATGATTACAAAGGCAAAAAAGAAGCCAAGATATTGGGTGTCATCACACCTCGACAAGATCCGATTGTTGGACGCTTCTACCTTGAAAACGGCGTTGGTATTGTTATTCCCGATGATAGCCGTCTTAATCATGAAATCATCATCCCGCAAGAATATGTCAAAGGGGCGCGTCAAGGCCACGTTGTTGTGGTTGAGATTATTCAGCGTCCTCGCAGAAGAGCCAATCCACTTGGTAAAATCACAGAAGTACTGGGCGAACACATGGCGCCAGGTATGGAAATTGAAATGGCTATTCGCAATTTCGATATTCCCAGTGAGTGGCCTAAAGAGATTAAACGCGAGCTTAAAGCGTGGGCTGAAGAGGTACCGCAAGAGGCTTACGAAGGCAGAGAGGATTTACGCGAGCTGCCGCTGGTTACGATAGACGGCGAAGATGCGCGTGACTTTGATGATGCGGTGTATTGTGAGCCTCATGAAGATGGGGGCTGGAAGCTGTGGGTGGCGATTGCCGATGTGAGTTATTACGTTCGTACAGGCTCAACATTGGATGAAGAAGCGCAAAATCGTGGCAATTCGGTTTATTTTCCTGAGCAAGTGGTGCCTATGTTGCCAGAGAAATTGTCTAACGGCTTGTGCTCATTGAACCCTAATGTTGATCGCTTGTGTATGGTGTGCGAGATGCACATTGGTAGCGCAGGTGGATTGAAGTCGCACCGTTTTTTCGAAGCGGTGATGAACTCTAAAGCGCGCTTTACTTATACCAAGGTGTCCGGAATCTTAAAGGGCGACCCTGATTTACAAGAGCGTTATGCCCCGTTTGTTGAACACCTAAAGAATTTGCATGGCTTATATGGCGTATTGAAAAAGGCGCGTCAACGTCGCGGTGCGATTGAGTTTGAAACGCAAGAAAGTAAGTTTATCTTTAATGCGCAGCGCAAAATCGATCACATTGTGCCAGTGGAGCGCAATGATGCTCATAAGCTGATCGAAGAATGCATGATCATGGCCAATGTGTGTGCGGCTACAACCATTTTAAAACACAAAGCGAGTGCGCTTTTCCGTGTTCACGATCAACCGAGCGAAGATCGCGTTGCCAGTTTCTTATCGTATTTAGGCGAAGTGGGCATCGAACATCAAATCCGAGAAGGGGCAACACCTAAAGACTTCAGTAAAGTGGTGAAGTTTATTGATGGACGCCCTGATCAAGAACTGATTCAAACCATGTTGCTGCGTTCAATGCAGCAAGCCGTTTACGATAATGAAAATATTGGGCACTTTGGTTTGGCGCTTAAAGCCTATGCTCATTTTACCTCTCCGATTCGCCGCTATCCTGATTTAGTGGTTCACCGAGCGCTCAAAGCGATTAATGATAAAAACGCCAACCGACCGTCTGAAACGGGCGGTAAAGCTTATTCGGTTCAAGAAGTTGAGCTACTTGGTGAAAACTGCTCAATGACAGAACGCCGCGCAGATGATGCGACGCGCGATGTGTCTGATTGGCTTAAGTGCGAATTCATGCAAGATCACGTGGGCGATTCATTTGATGGCGTGATTGCTGCGGTCACCAGTTTTGGTTTCTTTGTGCGTTTACCGGAGTTTCATATCGATGGGTTGGTTCACATTACTGCGCTGACCAATGATTTCTATCATTTTGATGAGGTGAAACAGTACCTTATTGGTGAAGCCACAGGCCAAACATTCCGTTTAGGTGATGAAGTTAAAGTGCAGGTTGCCTCGGTGAATTTGGACGAGCGCAAAATCGACTTTTTACTTGATATGCCAATGGCAGGGGGGAAGCGCGCTGCGCGTGCGGCCTCAAGGCGTCGTAAAAGTGTACGTGATGAAATGCGAACCCCAACATCTGAAGATTCTCCTCGCAAAGGCAAGCCGGGTAGAAGGCGTTCGGATGATGAGGGTAAGCGAGGCGGCACAAAAGGGTCGTCGAAGCGTTCCTCAAAAGCGGGAAAAAGTACGGGAAAACGAAAGCCAGCAGCGGGTAAAAAATCCACTGGGGCGTCAAAACGTAAATCTACAAAGAAAGTATCGAAGAAGAGGAAATAGTAAGTTATGGCACAACATGAATGGCTCTACGGTTTGCATGCGATGGAGTCTGTTTTGAGCCGAGAGCCTGAACGCGTAATTGAAATGTTCGTGTTAAAAGGGCGCGATGATGAGCGTTTGACGCAGGTTGTGAATCAAGCAAGGCGATTTGGTATCGCGATTCAGTTTTGTCAGCGCCGAGTATTAGATGACAAAGTGAATGGCGAGCAGCATCAAGGCATCGTGGCAAGAGCAAAGCCGGGACGCCAATATGACGAAAAAGATTTACAAGATTTACTGGATGGGCAGCCGCAAGGTTTTTACTTGGTGTTAGATGGTGTCACCGATCCGCATAATTTAGGTGCATGTTTACGCTCTGCCGATGCCGCAGGGGTAACGGCACTGATTGTACCAAAAGATAAGTCGGCCAACTTAACGCCAACGGCGAGAAAGGTTGCCTGCGGCGCGGCGGAAACCGTGCCATTGATCCAAGTGACGAATTTGGCGCGCACGCTACGCACTATGCAAGAAGCCGGGATTTGGGTTGTTGGCACAGCGGGTGAAGCCGAGCAAATGTTGTTTGATTGCAAATTGACCGGGCCGATGGCGATTGTCATGGGGGCAGAAGGTAAAGGGATGCGCAGGTTAACACGCGAAACGTGCGATGAACTGGTTAAGCTTCCAATGGCTGGCAGTGTGTCGAGCTTGAATGTGTCGGTAGCAACCGGAATTTGTTTATTCGAAGTCGTAAGACAAAGACAGGCATTGTCATGAAAGGAATAGTGAGCAAATTAACCTCGTGTTTCGCTTTTAGCGCGGCGAGTTTATTCTCTGGTCAAGCCTTGGCCGAAGATATTATGTTTAACGTAAATGGTTACACGTTAAATGCAAATCAGCAGCTGCTGCGCTTTTCTGCGATTGCATTTGATGAGGGCAAAATCACTCGTTTATATACCCACGGTCCTGATCTTTCCAAACGTCAAAATCAAAAACGTTACGAAAACATCATTGATGGTCAAGGCCAAACCATGTTGCCCGGTTTGATTGATGCGCATGGTCATGTGATGAACTATGGGCGTGCTGTTTCTAATGTTGATTTGGTTGGAACCACCTCGTTAAAGCAAGCAAAGCAACGTATTCGTTCTCAATTGTCTAAGTCGCCTTCTGGCTGGGTATTGGGCCGAGGCTGGAACCAAGAGTTGTGGCAGGTTAAGCAATTTCCTCATGCTTCTGATATCGATGAAATCATAGCGGATAGGCCTGTTGTATTGACCCGAATTGACGGCCATGCGGTGTGGGTAAATAAAAAAGCACTAGCGCTTGCTGGCATTACTGCAAAAACAAAGGATCCGAAAGGCGGTGAGATTATTCGTGATGCGAGCGGTGAGCCCACAGGAATTTTGGTCGATAACGCCATGTCGCTTGTGTATGACATCATGCCTCAGCCTTCTCATGAGCAGCGAAAGGCGTTTCTTTTGCAGGGCATGAAAGCGTTAGCTGCCACCGGGTTAACGTCGGTGCATGATGCGGGCATAGGCCCAGAAACCATTGCGGCGTATCACGATTTACAGGCAAATGCACAGATGCCGATTCGTGTTTATGGCATGTTAGATATAACCGCTGATGGGTATGAAGCCTTATTGGAAAAAGGACCTTATCAAACTGATGATGCGATGTTTGCACTGCGTAGTGTGAAAATTTCGGCAGATGGCGCACTGGGTAGCCGCGGCGCTGCGCTACACGATGACTACTCCGATCGTGCGGGGCAAAAAGGCTTACTGTTACACACCATTCCTAACCTCAATAAACATGTTGAAGCGTCGATGGAAGCGGGCTTTCAAGTGAATACACATGCGATTGGTGATAGAGCCAATACACTTGTGCTAGATGCTTATGCGAAAGGCTTTGAAGACAAAGAAAAAGTGGCTTTAAGGCACCGTGTGGAACACGCTCAGGTTATTCGCCCCGATGAGTTACAACGCTTTGCAGATTTAAAGATGATTGCATCAATGCAGCCTACGCATGCCACAAGCGATAAAAATATGGCGGAAGATCGCCTTGGAAAAGCACGTATGCAAGGGGCTTATGCATGGGCATCGTTGCAAAAACTGGGCGTTTTATTAGCGGGAGGATCTGATTTTCCCATTGAACCTGCTGAGCCGTTTTATGGCTTACACGCAGCGGTAACACGACAAGACCGTAATAACCAACCTCTTGGTGGGTGGTATGCGAATGAAGCCGTTGATAGAGAAACGGCGTTAGCCATGTTTACTTACAATGCAGCTTATGCCGCTCATCAAGAAGCGCTTATTGGCACATTGGAAATAGACAAGCAGGCTGATTTCATTCTCATTGAAGAAGACTACTTTAAAGTGAAGCCAGAAGCGATTTGGAAGATTAAGGTTAACCAAACGTGGGTGGCGGGCAAACGCGTGCATTAAGTCAGGTCGTAGAAGCTTAGGTCAATGCGCCCCGGTTTGAAGTGAGTTTTCACTGTTAAACCGGGGCGTTTTTGTATGTTTACTTTTTTGAGATGGCTGTTTTTAGCCAGTTAGATTAGTGCGTTTTTGTTTGGCTTTTTGTGCCTTTTGAGGTGTTGCACAATGATGCGCCTCGCCTAAGTACTCCCACGTTGGTCCGGCGTTATATCCCTCTGGGCTATTTGGTATTGGGTTACGCATTAAACTTCTTGCCAAATACTTTAGTTCGTACATGGTTTTTACCGCTGGTATTAAGTTATCCGGATTGCCATTAAACGCATCGTTAAGCTCATCTAATAATTGAGTAAAGATAAGGTTGAACTCTTTGTTCAAGGCTTGCAGCTGAGGAAAACCTTCGTACAAGCTGGAAGTAGGGTTAGGGTGCATATTGTAAATGTCATTCCAATTGATGGGGATGACCGGACCTGTTGGACCAGATTTTGGGGAATCGCCGCATACATAACGTTTTCCTTGGTCTAGTTCGTCAAACCGGAAGTAATGTGCGAGCTCTCGGTGTTGGTTAAAGAGGTCGTTGTCACCATCGAGAATACCCGTACTTTCATCAAGAGGGAATGGCTCGGTGGGGTCCCAGCTTCCAGAGGGTTTTCCTTCCCCTTGTGCGATGATGGCATTGATTGCAAAGTTAGCCGAAGCTAAATCGGTAACGGGTGTAATTTCTCCTCCGCCCCCGTAATAGTATTTGGCCGGAATTTGCTGCTCGATATGGCCGGGAAATAGCACATCTCCCATTTTTTCATTGAGGTATTCGAGGCCTTGCTGGATTCGTTCGTAAAATTTGCCAATGGTTTCTGTATTTTCATCCACCATGTCTCCGGGGACTTCAATATTTTTGAAGGTTTGCAAAGCGGATTGAGAAAAAGGCAGTAGGCTTACTTCGAACCAAGTTTCCCCGTTAGGCAGCGGGGTTGGGTAGGTGGGAACAAAGTCCTTGCAGTTGAGTTTGGGCGTGCCACCCGTTGCAATGAGTACATTCGTTGCGTTCACCAAATGAAACATTTCTTCCATTACAACGCTGCGGATTGTGTAGTACACGCTTGGGTTGGTTTCTTCATTGATGGTGTACATGGCACATAAATAAGGTGGAAGTGTGGCAAATTCTAATTGCATGGCAATGTGCAGGTCGTGATGCAATTGCGCTAAGGTTGTGATGCCGTCGTCATCATGGCATTGCCCTAAGTAGCCTTGGAGGTTTTTTAAATTCTGTAGCATGCTGAACTCCTATGCTTGAAGCGCTTTTTTGACGTTATCTGCCGCCCAGTAGGTTAGGGCTGCCATGGTCAATGTTGGGTTCGAAGTGGAAATGGTGGGCATGTTGCCACAGCCAACGAGATATAAGTTGGGGTGATCCCAGCTCTGTTGCTGTGTATTGACAACGGAGTTATCTTTGCGGGTTCCCATGATGTGGGTGCCAACTAAATGCCCGGCACCGTTGTAGGTATAACCTTCTCCTTCGTAGGTTAAATAGCCGGGTTGAGACTCATCATATTGTGTAAATTGCTCTACGCCTAAGCGTTGGAAAATTTGATCAGAAACGCGTTTGGCGGCGGCCATGCCAGCTCGGGTGTAGTCGCTGACGTTATAGTCAATAACGGGACGGTAATTGCCAATTTGATCTTTATAAGCGGGATCAATAGTGACTCGGTTATTGACGTTGGGTAGCTGCTCAACTAGAAAGCCGAATCGGAACATGCGAGGGTACATTTCACCGATATAGCGTTTTAGTTGGTCGCCGTATAAGTTTTTCTCGTCGATGAGGTTCGGCACGGTTGCAATAGGAGCGCCAGTTGGCCAGTTCCAGCCCCAGTTACCAATTTCGATACGAAATGCTGCGTGATCTTTTCTAAATTCTCCCCCGCGCAAGGAAGGAATGCCCGAGGTTGAACCTGGGCCTCTAAACGCGCCAATAGATTCAGGCATTAACCCCCACGTTAGCATGGTGGGGTGATCCATGAGGTTACAACCGACTAATCCGCTGGAATTGCCGACCTGAGAAGCCAGCATCAACTTGGCATTTTCGACTGCATGGCTTGCAAGCACCACCACTTTTCCGCTCACCGTTTCGCATTGATAGTCTGGTGAGTTTGGGCTTTCGTAACGTTTATAGTGAACGGCGTTGATTAAATTGGTGGCTGGATCAACATCAAGCTTAAATGCAACGCTTTGAGCCCGCACTTCAACGTTGCCTGACTGAATAGCATCTTCAAGTGTTTTTAAGGCGTTGTATTTGGCTTGTACTGGACAAATGGGTACGCAGTTGGAATTCCCTTCACAGCGCTGTCCAATGTCGGGGTTTCCAACAGCCCCTCTAGGACGGAAATCTCCTCGGGGCATGCCGTTTCTTCCCTGTGGGGTACTCACAACGTCAATCGGATAGGTTTTTCCTGAGAGGTTTACCGTCATGCCCTTTAACCCTTCATCAAGCGTGTTATCTAAATAGCTTTGCGGGATTTTTTCCATGGGGTAATCATAGGGCTTCTCTTTGCAAGGCTCTGATTCGAAGGGAATGTGAACGGCTGGGTTATCAATAGTGTGATAGTTCTGTTCGTTAGCATTTCCCGCAACGCCAATGCCAAATTCTGCTTTTTCGTACCAAGGTTTTAAATCGTTATAGCTAATTGGCCAATCTAAGCCATGGCCAAAGCGCGTTTTGATATCGAAGTCTTCTGGTAGCATTCGTAGGCAGGTACCAAGCCAATGCAAGGTGGTTCCACCCAAAGCTCGGGTATAAGTGCTACTGAAAGGGAGTGGGCCACGTTGCACAAAATAACCAGACGTGGCAGGTTGGCCTTCTGTGATTTTTGTCACATCGGTGACTAAAGGCTGTGGCGCGTTGGGGTTTTGCGGAAACGGTGAGTTGGGAATTTTGATTAAGTTCGTAAAAAAGGTACTCATGTACTTTTGATAGCCAGCAAAGGTTTTTCCGGTATCGGTGCCTGCTTCTAGGACTAATACGCGTTTTCCTGCTGCGCCTAGCTCTTGTGCCATGATGCCACCGGCGATCCCGCCGCCTATGATGACGACGTCGTATTGCTCGTGATTACTCATGATGATGTCCTTATTTGTATTCGAGATGACTGCGAGTGGCATTGGCGATGTCTTCGGGGGTGAAAGCCCATGTTGCCCAGCCCGGTTGTTTTGCACCCATGGGATGTGAGAATACGGCATCCCATGCAAGTCCTTGTTTGTAAGCTTCATCCGAGATGATGAATTCGACATCTTGGTACTTTTCCGGAGACTGGGTTGGTGAGCCAAATTGCTTGGTCCACGTTGCAGGCAGTGGATACCAAATGGAGGTGTACCACATTTTCGCTATATTTCGTGCAATAGGGCCGTATTTATCACTCGCGAGCACTTGGCTTCTAAATAGCGTGTCAAAATTTTCGTGCTGAGGCGCTGTGGTTTGAAGGTGGGTGACTTCAACGGTATCGAACGTGTCTTGAAGTTGGGTAAGAATAGGAGATGGAATTAATGTGGTCAGTACGTCATAGTAGGTTTCACCTACACCTGTCCCCCTAAGTTTGGCTTCATTAAAGCCAGTTAAAATTGCTGATATTCGATAAAAATCAGTGAGGTTCATTATCTTTCCTCTTAATGCCTATGTTTTGTTATTTAATCCCTTAAATTGAGTTGGAAAGAGAGACTCAATCTGTGAAACAAGGTTAATTGTTATGGTCTTTTCTTGTTTCACTCCCTATACCAATCATGATGCATAAAGGATGGTTAAAATATATATCAAGATCGAGAAATTGGTATTTTCGGCGGGAAATTAATGCCGCGCTTGATGTGATACAACTTGGTGTTTGACATGTTTGTGTTAGCATGGCGGCTGATTGAAAATGTATCAGGAGTGATAAATTGTGAAGCTAATCAGTCGATTAATCTGTTTTCTTTATGTTGTTTCTTTGCCCGTTGTTGCTGGAACAACAAAACCGCAAACAGCCAAACCCACTGGGCTGGTTAGTGAAAAGGCCATGGTAGTGTCTGCCCGAAGTGAGGCCTCAAAAATTGGTATTGATATTTTGAAGCGCGGAGGGACCGCTTTTGACGCCATGATTGCTACCGAAGTTGCGCTGGCGGTGGCGTATCCATCGGCGGGAAACATTTCTGGTGGTGGATTCGCTGTATATCGCAAAGCCAATGGCGAAACGGGGGCGTTGGATTATCGAGAAAAAGCGCCATTAGCAGCCCACCGTGATATGTACCTTGATGAAAAAGGGAACGTGATTCCGGGGTTAAGTCGAGTTGGTGCTAAGGCGGTTGGTGTTCCTGGCACGGTTGCAGGTATCTTCGCGATGCATGAAAAGTTTGGCACTTTGCCAATGAAAGAGCTTATTCAGCCAGCTATTGATTTGGCGCGCTCTGGTGTGTTGGTAACGCCGTACTTTCAAAAAACGCTTGCCCGTGTAAAAGACAGTATCAATAAAGTCAGTGGCAAGGGAACCCTACTTACAAAAGACTATAATGTTGGCGATAAAATCGTTTTTTCGGCACTTGCCGATACGCTTTCTCGCATCGCTAAAAATGGTAGAAGTGAGTTTTACCAAGGCAAAACCGCGCAGATGATGGTGGATTTCCTTCAGGCAAGAGGGGGATATATTACGCTTGATGACCTTAAAAAGTATCAAGCAGTGTGGCGTAAACCGGTCACCTACAAATATAAGGACTTAACCTTAACCTCCATGAGCCCCCCGAGTAGCGGAGGTGTAACCATTGCCCAAATTATGGGAATGATTGAACCTCACAATATCGGTCAGTACGCTCATAATTCGCTTCCTATGATCTCTTTACTTGTTGAAGCTGAGCGACGTGCTTATGCCGATAGAAATCATTTCTTAGGTGATCCGGATTTCGTCAAAATGCCCCTTGATACCTTGATGGATAAATCTTACTTGGCAAAAAGGATGGAGAACTTTAGCTTCAAGCAAGCAACGCTTTCAAGTGATGTTGCTCATGGCAATATTCAAGTGGTTGAGAGTATGGAAACGACTCACTATTCAATTGTTGATCAGTACGGTAATGCCGTTGCAGCTACCACAACGTTAAACGCAAGTTATGGCTCTAAGCTGTTTAGTACTGAATTGGGGTTCTTATTTAATAATCAAATGGATGACTTTAGCGCGAAGCCTGGCGAGCCCAATATGTACGGCTTAGTGGGTAATGAAGCGAACAGCATCGCGGCAGAAAAGAGAATGCTTAGCTCGATGAGCCCAACCATTGTTGATAAAGGTGGAAAGCTTTCTATGGTTGTTGGTACTCCGGGTGGTTCGACAATTATCACATCGGTGACGCAAACCATTCTAAACGTTTATGAATTTGGCATGAGCATGCAAGAAGCTGTGAATGCACCGCGGTTCCATCACCAATGGTTGCCGGATTCTGTGTGGATGGAGAAGGCGGGTTTTGATGATGAGTTAATGCAGAAGCTTAATAAAAGGGGGTGGAATGCAAAACATACCCGAGGCCCGGTTATTGGCAAGGTTGATGCGATTCTTGTTTTGCCTAATGGCAAGCTAGAAGGGGGGGCTGATTATAGAGGAGATGATGCTGCGGTTGGTTGGTAAATACTCCTTTGCAATAGGTGTGAAAATTATACGTTACAATAAAAGGTAAAGTTTATACTAAATTGTTCTTCTTTCGTGAAGCTTTCGTGATAAATACGCTTTAGTGTTTCCTGCGCTAACAACACACTTGAATTTTATCGAGGTAAACGATGAAGAAATTGAACGCGTTGCTTGCAGCGGGCGTATTAGGCCTATCTGCTCAAGCACAAGCTGCTGAACTTGAAGTTATGGTACAAAACTTAACTCAAGGTATTTATTTCACACCTATTCTTGTAGCAGCACACCCTGCTGATGCAAGCCTTTATGACTTAGGCATGGCTGCTAGCCCTGAGTTACAAGCAATGGCTGAAGGCGGAGATATCTCTGGTCTTTCTGGTATTGTTACAGCCGCTGGCGGTGAAGTGGGCGTGCAGGAAGCTGAAAATGGCTTAACTGCCCCAACAGCGTATCGCATGTTCACTTTGAATAGCTCTGATACTAACACTGCGCTTTCAATTACTGCGATGATGCTTCCTACTAACGATGGTTTCATCGGTTTAGATAACTGGACTATTCCTACTGAAGCAGGCACATACACTGTTTTCCTAAATGCTTACGATGCGGGTACTGAAGCGAATGATGAAGTTCGCGGTAGTGGTGCGCCTGGTGAAGCGGGTATGCCAGTTCCTCCTCCTCTAGATCCGCTTTTAGGCATGAATGGCACGGGTGTGACAACTAATGAGTCAAACATGACTGTTCACGTACACAGAGGTAACTTAGGTGACGCTGAAGCAGATGGCGGTATCAGTGATGTATCTAATACAGTTCAGCGCTGGTTGAACCCTGTTGCAAAAGTGACCGTTATTGTTAAATAGGAGTTGAGATTATGATCTTTCGTAAGTCAAGCTCCGCAATTCGTGCACTTGCTGCAAGTGGCTTTTTAGTAACCCTAGCCGCTTGTAATAGCTCGTCTGAGGTAGGAACACTTCCACCACCTCCTCCGCCTCCGCCGCCGCCAGTAACATACAGCTATGAAGTAACTGTACATAACCTGACGCATGGACAAGCTTTATCTCCGATTGCGGTGATGTTACACGGTGAAGAGAGCTTCTATGAAGTAGGTGAGCCAGCTTCAGTTCCTGTTGAAATTATGGCTGAAGAAGGTGCGATTGAAGAGCTATTAGCTTTAGATATTGTTTTAGCTTCGGCTAATGGTACTGATGCGATTCTTCCTGGTGCTTCTGAAACGTTCACTGTTAGTATTGAAGATAATGATTCTGCGAATCTTGCAATATTAACAATGCTTGCTGCTACAAACGACGCGTTTACTGGTTTACAAGGGTTAAGCCTAGCTGGAATGGAAGTGGGTGATGTCATTTATCGCCTGACCAACGTTTATGATTCTGGTACTGAAGCTAACACTGAAACACCTGCAACGTTAATCACTTCTCCTGGTGGTGAAGGCTACAACCCAGAGCGTGATGATGTTGATTTTGTTTCAATGCACCCTGGCATTGTTAGTAATCAAGACGGTTTACCAGACTCAGATCTAACAGGTGATTTTAAGTTTGATAACCCTGCGGCAAAAGTTACCGTAACAAGAACGGAATAAGTCCGGTCTTCTCTTCTGGCGTGGTTTCTACCACGCCTGCATTCCCTTTCTAAAAACAAGAAGTATTGAGCTAGTAGTCATCATGAACGATAAAATTCTCATTGTTGAGGATGATTCGGATATCGCTGATCTTATCCGAGTGAATCTTCTAGAAATAGCGCCTTGCATTGAACATTGTAGCGATGGAAAAGAGGGGTTAGATTTAGCGTTAAATCAAACCTTTGAAGTAGTCATTTTAGATGTCATGCTGCCATCAATGAGCGGGTTAGATATCTGTAGAACCCTCCGAGAAAACAAGCCAGAGCAGGCAATTATAATGTTGACTGCTAAGAATTCCGAAATGGATCATGTATTGGGCCTTGAATTGGGGGCAGATGATTACATGACCAAACCTTTCAGTGTTAGAGAGCTTCAGGCACGAGTAAGATCTCAGCTGAGAAAAGCCCATATTCTAAAGAATCGACTGCAAGATAACGCCGCGCCTGCAGAGCCATCTTTGTTGTTTGGTGAATTATCGATTAATCCAGTTAACCGGGAAGTCGTTTTTGGTGGGAAAGTGATCGATCTCACCGCAACGGAATTTGATTTACTCGTTTATATGGCTTCTAAGCCGAATCAAGTGTTTAATCGAACACAATTACTTGAAGCGGTATGGGGTTATCAGCATAGTGGCTACGAACACACTGTTAACTCTCATATTAATCGATTGCGCTCTAAATTAGAGAAAGATGCAACGTCGCCTAAGATTGTGCAAACGGTTTGGGGAGTGGGCTATCGATTCAGTACACAAGGGGCTACGGCATGATAAGTCTGCGTTTTTATCAACAGATTGCCATTACACTCATCGCCATCTTTATCGCGTTTTTTTCGCTATTTATATTTTGGCTTTCTGATTTACATGAGATGACAAAGAGTGAAGCGGAGCAAAAGCTTCATCTGCAATTAGCCGAGCACTTAGTTGGTGATTCCCCGCTTTTGAAAACGGGTGCCTACGATTATGAGGCGTTGAGCAACTTATTTCATACGTTAATGGTACTTGGCCCCAATTTTGAATTTTACTACCTAGACAACGAGGGTAAGGTCTTAACTTACTCAGCGCCACCGAACAAGGTGAAGCGAAAGTATGTGGATCTGGGGCCTATAAAGAGGCTAATTAATGAGCCCTCGCATCTGCCCGTTTTTGGTGATGATCCTCGAAACCCGACGAAGAATAAGATCTTTTCAGCCGCCCCAGTTAAGAATAATGGAACATTACAAGGTTACGTTTACGTCATCATCGGGGGAGAGATTCATGACTCCATATGGGCCACCTTAAACCAAAACCAAAAAATGAAAGAGGTCGTGGCTATTGGTGTTACGAGTGTGGCTTTTTTCTTAATTATGTTGTTGCTCTTGTTTAAGTGGTTTACTGCACCAGTCAAAAAGCTTACATGTGAGATGGATCGCCTTCGAGATAACGGTTTTAACAAAGGGCCACAAGCCTGGGAAGAGCACGATTGGGATCGTAATAGTAGAAACGAAGTGGAACGCATGGGGGTGATATTTCACGACATGTTAGGGCAGATCCATAGCCAATTCGAAACGTTGAAGAACCTTGATGATCACAGAAGAACGTTGCTGGCAGATCTATCTCATGATCTACGTACCCCATTAGCGAACTTACAAGGGTACATTGAAACCTTGTCTATTAACTCAGACAAACTCTCCGAAGAAGATAAGAAAAAGTTCATCGATATTTCGCTGAGAAATGCGCGAAACTTGAAGCGTCTGATAGATCAAATATTTGAACTTGCATACTTGGAAAGTGGGCAGGTTAAGCTTCATTTGGAAACATTCCCTTTAGGTGAATTATTGCATGACGTCGTCGCAAAGTTCGACTTAAAAGCACGGGACAAGAACATCAATTTGCAGGTTGTGCCTGAACGCTTCGACTATTTAGTTTATGCCGATATTGAAAAGCTAGAAAGGGTATTAACCAACCTTATAGAAAATGCTATTCGCCATACACCTGAATACGGTGAAGTATTGCTAAAAGCTGATGTAACCGACAATAAGATTCGAGTGTCGGTGGTAGATACTGGCGTTGGTATAAGCAAGAATGAAGTGGCCTTTATCTTTGATGCACGATATCAGGCCTCGAATAGTAAACCGGACAGAAATCTTCATGCAGGACTTGGGCTAGCGATAAGCAAGAAGCTCATTAAACTGCAAGATTCCGATATTATGGTTGAAAGTAAACTTGGCGAAGGAACTCGTTTTGCATTCGACTTAAAGCGTGTACCTGTGTAGTTTTCCAATAAACTATTTTAATGAGAAGTTAGCCCATTTATTTTCTATAGATGGGCTTTGTTGCCCGACTTCTTTCCCCTCCTACTTCACTCTTCATTATTATTTTAAAGTTTTTTGAAATTAGGGTGTCATTACCCCACTGTATTTGTTATTATTCCGCGCCCTTTTTAATGGGGTATGTATAGAAAGTGACCGGAAACGCCCTTGTCATAGGGGCTGGAAGGAAACTTTTAGCAATAATGCGACTCGAAAGAGTCTTTATTTATAGCGGAGCACTTAAAATGATCCAAATGCAAACTAACCTGGATGTAGCCGACAACTCCGGCGCTCGCAGGGTTCAGTGTATTAAGGTTCTGGGTGGCTCTCACCGCCGTTACGCCCGTATAGGCGATATCATCAAAGTTACTGTGAAAGAAGCAATTCCTCGCGGTAAGGTTAAAAAAGGTGATGTATTGAACGCGGTGGTGGTGCGTACTAGGAGTGGCGTACGTCGTCCTGACGGTTCTTTGATTCGTTTTGACAACAATGCTGCAGTTTTGTTGAATGCCAACAAACAACCAATTGGTACGCGTATCTTTGGACCGGTAACCCGTGAGCTTCGTGCTGATAACATGAAGATCGTCTCACTGGCCCCAGAGGTACTATAAGGAGTCACGATAATGGCAAGAAAAATTCGTCGTGATGATGAAATCGTCGTAATCACGGGCAAAGATAAAGGTAAGTCTGGCAAAGTTGTTAAGGTTCTTACTGAAGATAACCGTGTGATCGTCGAAGGTGTTAATTTAGTGAAAAAACACCAAAAAGCTAACCCTCACATGGGCGTAGCTGGTGGCATCATCGAAAAAGAAGCACCCATTCACGTTTCAAATGTTGCGATTCTTAACCCTGAAACGGGTAAAGCAGATCGCGTTGGTTTCCGTTTAGAAGACGAGAAGAAAGTTCGTTTCCTCAAGTCAAACGGCAAAACAATTTAATTAACTGGAGAATACGATGGCGAAACTGCATGATTTCTACAAAGACTCTGTCGTACCAAACTTAGTAAAAGAGTTTGAGTACAAAAGTGTCATGCAAGTCCCTCGATTGGAAAAAATCACTCTAAACATGGGTTTAGGTGAGGCTATCACTGACAAGAAAGTGCTAGAGCACGCCACTAAAGATATGGCTTTAATCACTGGTCAACAGCCAGTTGTTACTAAAGCTCGTAAATCTGTAGCTGGTTTTAAAGTTCGTGAAGGCTATCCGATTGGTTGTAAAGTAACCCTACGTGGTGAGCGTATGTGGGAATTCTTTGAGCGCTTAGTTTCAATCGCAATTCCTCGTATCCGTGACTTCCGTGGCTTAAATCCTAAGTCATTCGACGGTCGTGGTAATTACAGCATGGGCATCCGTGAACAAATTATCTTCCCTGAAATCGATTTCGACAAGGTTGATAAGGTGCGCGGTATGGACATCACGATCACTACTTCTGCAAACACTGACGCTGAAGCTAAAGCATTGTTATCTGCTTTTAACTTCCCGTTCCGTAAATAAGGTGTAGGGTTATGGCAAAAGAATCTATGAAGGCGCGCGAAGCAAAGCGTGCAAAATTAGTTGCTAAGTACGCTACTAAGCGTGCTGAGTTAAAAGCAATTATCAGTGACGTTAACTCTTCTGAAGAAGAGCGTTGGGCTGCAGTACTTAAGCTACAACAACTTCCACGTGACTCTAGTTCAAGTCGTCAACGTAACCGTTGTCGTGTAACTGGTCGTCCACACGGTTATCTACGTAAGTTTGGCCTGAGCCGTATTAAGTTGCGTGAAGCAGCTATGCGCGGTGAAGTGCCTGGTTTAAAGAAAGCCAGCTGGTAAGGAGTAGCAAATATGAGTATGCAAGATCCAATTGCGGATATGTTCACCCGCATCAGAAACGGCCAAATGGCTAACAAAATCGCTGTCTCTATGCCTTCTTCCAAATTGCGTGTTGCTATCGCAAAAGTTTTGAAAGATGAAGGTTATATCCAAGACTTTTCAGTAGAAGGTGATGTGAAGCCAGAACTATCTGTTTCATTGAAATACTTCGAAGGCAAGAAAGTTATCGATACTATCGAGCGAGTAAGTCGCCCAGGCTTGCGCATCTATAAGAAAAAAGATGAGCTTCCAAAAGTTATGGGTGGTCTTGGTGTAGCGATTGTTTCTACCTCTAAAGGCGTGATGACTGACCGTGCTGCGCGTAAAGCGGGTATGGGCGGTGAAATCATCGGCTACGTAGCATAAGGGGAGGCACTAATGTCACGTGTAGCAAAAGCTCCTGTGGAAGTCCGCTCTGGTGTTGAAGTAGTCATCGCTGGTCAGGCTATCACAGTAAAAGGTAAAAACGGCACGCTAGAACGTGTATTTAACGAAGCAGTAGAAGTTGTTCAAGAAGAGAACTTCCTAAAAGCACAACCTCGCGAAGGTTTTGCAGATGGTTGGGCTCAAGCTGGTACAGCTCGTGCGTTGTTGAATGCAATGGTTATTGGCGTGACTGACGGTTTTGAAAAGAAACTTGAGTTAAACGGTGTTGGTTATCGTGCTCAAGCACAAGGTAAGAAGTTAAATCTTACTCTTGGCTTTTCACACCCGGTTGTTTATGAAATGCCAGAAGGTATTTCTGTTGAAACTCCAAGCCAAACTGAAATTGTTGTTAAAGGCAGCGATAAGCAGTTGGTTGGTCAAGTTGCAGCAAACATTCGTGGTTACCGTCCGCCAGAGCCTTACAAAGGTAAAGGTGTTCGTTATTCTGACGAAATTGTTCGTCGTAAAGAAGCCAAGAAAAAGTAAGAGGTTAGTACGATGGATAAGAAAACATCTCGTTTACGTCGCGCTACTCGCGCACGTTTTAAAATCCGTGAACTGGCAGCTCACCGCTTAGTCGTTCACCGTACACCTCGCCACATCTATGCGCAACTGATTGCACCAAACGGTTCAGAGGTGTTGGCAGCAGCATCAACTGTTGAGGCGGATGTACGTAAGGGCCTTAAGTCAACTGGTAACATCGAAGCCGCTACTACAATCGGTAAAATGATTGCGGAGCGCGCGCTTGAAAAAGGTGTTAAAGAAGTGGCATTCGACAGAAGTGGTTTCCAATACCACGGTCGTGTTAAGGCACTAGCTGATGCAGCTCGCGAAGCTGG
>CAXRCC010000273.1:0-6627 GCA_964228975.1 Paraneptunicella sp.
TCTCTGGCGAGAAATCAGTAACCGTTGAAAAAGCAGGTCATGTTCGTATCGAATTCACCGACACTAACGGTAATGTAAAAGTCATGAAGCCGCGCGTAGATTTGCTTGCTGGTGAAGTGATCGATGGCATGTTCATGAGTAAAAAAGCGCTTTGTCAGTTCTTTGAAGAGCAAATCGAAGACGCGAAAGAAACAGGTATTCTGTTCTCGTTGCACGTAAAAGCGACGATGATGAAAGTGTCTCACCCAATCGTTTTCGGTCACTGTGTAAAAGTATTCTACAAAGAGCTGTTCGAGAAGCATGGTGAATTGTTCGACAAGTTGGGCGTGAACCCTAACAATGGTTTAGGCAGTGTTTACGACAAGATCGCTTCTTTACCAGAGTCTCAGCGTTCTGAAATTGAGCGTGATATCAACGCCTGCTATGCCGATCGTCCTCCAATTGCAATGGTTAACTCTGATAAGGGTATTTCTAACCTTCACGTACCTAGTGACGTTATTGTTGATGCGTCAATGCCTGCGATGATCCGTAGCTCTGGTCAAATGTGGGGACCGGATGGAAAACTTCACGATACCAAAGCGGTTATTCCTGAAAGTACTTATGCGACGATTTACCAAGAAGTGATTAACTTCTGTAAAACACACGGTGCATTTGATCCAACGAAGATGGGTACCGTGCCTAACGTTGGCTTAATGGCTCAAAAGGCTGAAGAATACGGCTCACACGATAAAACTTTCGAAATGTCTGCTGATGGCGTAATGCGCATCATCGACCAAGACGAAAACGTACTGATTGAACACAATGTTGAAGAAGGTGATATCTGGCGTATGTGTCAGGTGAAAGACGCGCCAATTCAAGATTGGGTGAAGCTTGCTGTTAACCGTTCACGTTTATCAGGCATGCCAGCGGTATTCTGGTTAGACGAAGAGCGTGCTCACGACAGACAGCTTATTGCTAAAGTAAACAAGTATCTTGCTGATCACGATACAGACGGTCTTCAAATCGACATTATGTCGCCTGTACGTGCTATCCGTTACTCAATGGAGCGCGCAATCCGTGGCCTAGATACCATTTCTGTTACGGGTAACGTGCTACGTGACTACCTAACTGATTTGTTCCCAATCCTTGAACTAGGCACAAGTGCAAAAATGCTTTCAATTGTTCCGCTAATGGCGGGCGGTGGCTTGTTTGAAACTGGTGCGGGCGGTTCAGCGCCTAAGCACGTTCAACAATTTGTAGAAGAAGGTCACTTGCGTTGGGATTCACTGGGTGAGTTCTTAGCGTTAGCTGTATCTTTAGAAGACTTTGCTAACAAGCAAGGTAATGCAAAGGCCAAAGTACTGGCTTCTGCGTTAGATGAAGCAACTGAGCAGTTGCTTAACAACGGCAAGTCTCCACTGCGTAAAGCAGGTCAGTTAGACAACCGTGGCAGCCACTTCTATTTAGCGATGTACTGGGCTGAGGCGCTTGCGAAGCAGTCTGACGACGCTGAGCTAGCAAGTGTGTTTGCACCGCTTTTTGCGGCGCTGGCTGAGAACGAAGCTAAAATCCTAGCTGAAATTGATGCAACACAAGGCCAAGCCTTGGATATCGGTGGTTACTACATGCCAGATGATGCGAAAGCAGCTGCGGCAATGTGCCCAAGTGAAACACTAAATGGTGTACTTTCTGCTTAATTAGCAAACACGTTTAAACGTAAAAGGCCTGGCATTTGCTGGGCTTTTTTGTGCCCGTTGATTAATGATGCGGCAGTTTTGTTTGAATGAAAAATAAAAGAGGAATCAGATTTGCCGTAAGGGTTAAAAATATATTTATTTTGAGTGAGGTGATTTGTCACCTTAATGAGTGTGAAAATGAACTTGAATTGTTAGAAAGTGTTGCAAAAATTACCGAATTTTTTGCGTTTTCGTTGTCGTTAAGTTGCCGACCTTTTGGTCATATATAAAGCAGCCCCCCCTGCCTGCTTTATGCTTTAACGATAGCCTTCTTCAATAAAAGTAATATTCGCTGCGTGTAAGCCTTTTGGGCCTTTCTCTACATCAAAATTTACTTCTTGTCCGGCTTTAAGCGTTCTGTAGCCGTCCATTTGAATTGTTGAAAAATGTGCGAACACATCTTCGCCGCCATCTTCAGGAACGATAAAACCGAACCCTTTAGCATTGTTGAACCACTTAACTTTACCAACTGCCATAATTTATTCCAGGTTAGCTCCTTGATCTGATTATTGAAGACCCCACAATAGAGTAAAGCGTTTTCAAACTTCGAGAGCGCCAACTGACATCGCGGGCGTTTAGTAACAAATAAACTGTAGTTATGGTACTCTGTTGGTGTCAAGAAATTATTGAATATTTCTCGAATAAGTTAAATTTTTCGGTCAATTTCCAACATTCAGCTAAAATAAAACTATGTCCAGAAACAGCATTTTTGGTGTGAGTCACGAAAAACAACTTGAGGCGGTTAAACAGAAAGTCCAGCCTCCACCTATGTACAAAGTCCTATTAAACAATGACGATTACACACCTATGGATTTTGTGGTAGAAGTATTGATGAGATTTTTCAATCTGGATCAAGAAAAGGCGAATCAAATTATGTTAACTGTACACTATAGGGGGAAAGCAGTCTGTGGCTTGTATACAGCAGAGGTTGCAGAGACTAAAGTGATGCAAGTTAATGAATATGCAAGGAAAAACCAACATCCATTGTTATGTTCAATGGAGGAAGCGTAAACTATACTGGGGGCGCCAACATGTTGAATAAAGATTTAGAAAGAACATTGAATGAAGCCTTTATTTTTGCTCGGGAAAACCGCCATGAGTTTATGACGGTGGAGCACTTACTACTGGCTCTATTGGATAATCATTCAGCCAAAGAAGCATTAAAAGCTTGTGGGGCTGATATTGATACCATGAAATCTGAGTTAACTCAGTTTGTGAAAGAAACTACACCTTTGTTAATGGATGAAAATGATCCAGAAAGGGAAACACAACCTACCTTAGGCTTTCAACGCGTTCTGCAAAGGGCGGTATTTCATGTCCAAAGTTCAGGAAAGGAAGAAGTTTTGGGCTCAAATGTGTTGGTTGCCATCTTCAGTGAGCAAGAATCGCAATCGGTTTATATCCTGAAAAAAGCCGATGTCACTCGACTCGATGTTGTTAACTACATCTCCCACGGCGTCAGCAAGAATGATGAAGATGCGCCAGATAACAACGAAGTGGAAGAAGAAGAGCAAAGCGAAGCAGAAGCGACGTCAACGTCTGTTCTAGAAAAGTATTCAACAAATTTAAACGTCATGGCGAAAGAAGGGAAAATCGATCCCCTTATTGGTCGTGACTCTGAAGTTGAGCGCACGATTCAAGTGCTTTGCCGTCGTCGTAAGAATAATCCGCTTTTGGTTGGCGAAGCGGGTGTAGGCAAAACAGCCATTGCAGAAGGTCTTGCGTATCGCATCGTTGAAGAAAATGTGCCAGATGTGATTTCAACTGCCACCGTTTACTCTTTGGATTTAGGGGGCTTGCTGGCGGGAACAAAATACCGTGGTGATTTTGAGAAGCGCTTGAAGGCGATTTTGAAAGAGCTGCAAAAAGACCCTGACGCCATTTTATTCATCGACGAAATTCATACCATTATCGGCGCTGGTGCGGCATCGGGTGGTGTAATGGATGCATCAAACCTATTGAAGCCGAAGTTAGCCAGCGGTGAATTGCGTTGTGTGGGCTCAACCACATACCAAGAATACCAAGGTATTTTTGAAAAAGATCGCGCACTTGCTCGTCGTTTCCAAAAAATCGATATCAAAGAGCCAAGCATTAGCGATACCACGAAGATTTTGCTTGGGCTTAAGTCGCGTTATGAAGAGCATCACAGCGTTCACTACACGAAAAAAGCGATTGCGGCGGCGGCAGAGTTGTCGGCGAAGTATATTAACGAGCGTCACCTGCCAGACAAAGCCATTGATGTCATCGACGAAGCTGGCGCAAGTCAAAGACTGCTAAGTGCATCAAAGCGTAAGAAAACGATTGGTGTAAGTGATATCGAACACATCATCTCAAAAATGGCTCGTATCCCTGAGAAGTCCGTATCCGCATCAGATAAAGAAGTTCTTAAAAACCTATCCCGTGACCTTAAGATGGTTGTATTCGGGCAGGATGAAGCGATTGAGACGCTTACAGACGCTATTCGCTTGTCTCGTTCAGGATTAGGTAATGAACGTAAGCCGATTGGTAGCTTCTTGTTTGCAGGACCAACGGGTGTGGGTAAAACAGAAGTCACGCAGCAGTTGTCAAAAGTGATGGGTGTTGAACTGATTCGTTTCGATATGTCGGAATACATGGAACGCCACGCGGTGAGTCGCTTAATTGGGGCACCTCCTGGTTACGTTGGTTTTGATCAAGGCGGGTTGCTAACGGATGCGGTCATTAAAAATCCGTACTCCATTGTACTACTCGATGAAATTGAAAAAGCGCATAGCGATATTTATAACATTCTGCTGCAAGTGATGGACCACGGTACGTTAACCGATAATAACGGTCGTAAAGTGGACTTTAGAAACGTGGTGGTTGTCATGACAACCAATGCGGGTGTTCAAGAAACCTCGCGTAAGTCTATCGGGTTTAAGCAGCAAGACCACAGTCATGACGCTATGTCGGAAATCAATCGTACCTTTACGCCTGAATTCCGTAACCGTTTAGACGGCATCATTTGGTTTAATCACTTAGAAACGGACATCATCTTACAGGTGGTTGATAAGTTTATTGTTGAGCTTCAGGCACAGTTAGATAAGAAAGGAGTGTCGATTGAAGTCACCAATGAAGCGAGAGCTTGGTTAGGTGAAAAAGGCTACGACAGAAATATGGGCGCACGCCCGATGGCTAGGTTGATTCAAGAGGAAGTGAAAAAGAATCTGGCGAATGAATTGCTGTTTGGTTCACTGGTAGACGGTGGAAGCGTGAAGATTGGCTTGAAGAACGACAAGCTGGATTTTGATTTCCAACCCGAGAAAGACACGAGTACTTCTAAAACGTAGTATTCGTTAATGGAATTTATTGTGAGATAACAAAAACGGGAGGCATGAACCTCCCGTTTTTTATGTCATCAACCGAATTTTAGAACAAAGTCCAAAGCCCAAAGTCCAAAGACACAATGTGACCTTTTATTGGGTTACATTAGCTTTAAGTACATTTGATCTTCCGAACGCGTTCTAATTAAGACTGAAGTAAATAGGGCGTCCAGACGGTTAAGATAATAGATATTATCTTGCTCTGTAGATGATGCGACCTTTCGTTAAGTCGTAAGGTGTCATCTCTACTGTGACTTTGTCACCAGTTAAAATTCGAATGTAGTTCTTACGCATTTTTCCTGAGATATGCGCTGTCACAACGTGACCGTTTTCTAGTTCCACTCGGAACATGGTGTTTGGAAGCGTGTCTAACACAACGCCTTCCATTTCAATACAATCTTCTTTTGCCATTTAGTTTAGTTACCTTAGCTCTTCTATATGCCGAACGCGGCGCAGATCTTGCCCAATTAAAAAGCGTCTGTAAAGTTTAGCCGCACTTTTTTTGAAAACTTACCCAGCGATGGTCGATATATTGTTCATTTGGAAGGAATTTGTTCTTGTAATTCATCTTCCTGCTTTCGTTTATTTGATAGCCTAAATACACATATTGCTTGCCTAATTTTTGCGCTTGCTGGATTTGATGCAATATCGACAGCGATCCTAATGAACGAGATTCTAGCTCAGGATCATAAAACGTGTAGAGTGCAGATAGACTCCGTGGAAGCTCATCTGTGACGGCTACCCCCACGACTTTGTCTTGCTTTCGCAGCTCAAGAAACAGCGGAGGAGCCCAATTATTTTTTAAAAAATCGGTATATTGTGTTTTGGTCGGCGGGTACATCGAGCCGTCAGAATGCCGTGCATTAATATATTTTTCGTACAGTTCGTAATATTCAGGTTTGTTTTCTCTGCTAATTTGGCACTCAATATCACGGTTTTTGTTCCAAATACGTTTCTGGCTCTTACTTTTTTGAAAAGAAAATGCTCGTACTCGCAAAGATTGGCAAGCGTTGCACAGCGGGCATTGTGGGCGGTAAACCTGATCGCCACTGCGCCTAAAGCCTGCTTCAAGCAAAGTTTCATAATCTTCTAAAGTCGAATGGAGACTACTACCCACATACACCAACAGGCGCTCTTGATTCGATGGGATATAAGCGCACTCGAATGATTCTGTAATGCCGAATTTCATCGATGTCATGGTTGATTTCTCGTTGTCTCTATTTGGGTTTTGGCAGTACGTTTTTACAGCGCTTGCACTCGTTATAGATTAAGGCTGTTTTCGCTGAAAAGCGATCTGGGCTCCCAGCATTGTTCATTTATGCTTTCTTTTTTCGCTTGGCCGAGTGCTTTCAAAAATTGCGCTCGGCTGATGCCGCTCACGCCTAACGTTGAAAGATGCGGTGTTGGCATTTGACAGTCAATAAATGCATGCGGGTAGGGAAGCAATAAATTAACCAAACAATGAAAGGCTAATTTAGAGGCGTTGGTTTCTGTGTGAAACATCGATTCCCCACAAAATACCGAACCAATATTCACGCCGTACAGGCCACCGACTAAATTTTCATTCAACC
>CAXRCC010000274.1:0-40143 GCA_964228975.1 Paraneptunicella sp.
CGATCTCATCAAACGTTAGCCCGGCTTTTTCTTTCAGCCTTTCTACTAAAGGCATGCCAAAGATGCTCGCAGGCGTCCAAAATCCACCAGACTGTGTTAAATCAGATTGGGCAAAGAATATTGCGGTTTCTGCCAACATTTTCGCCGTTGAGCCGTAGCCCGGATCCTTATCTCCAGTGACTTTTGTTCTGATTTGATGACCAGACGCGGTTTCACCAAAAAACTGTAAGTTGAAGAACCCTGCTTCCTGCTCTTTTTTCGATGGGCCTTCACCAGGTTTAGGTAACAAGAATCGTTCCATTAGGGCGCGTGTAGGCTTCATAGATGCGCCTAACATAAATAACCCCATTACCAAGCCTGTTGTTTTTGCGATGCGCTTAGATTTCATCAGCATGGCTTCATCGTATTGGAAGTTCTTTCCGTATCTTGCCTCAAGCAAATCATTGCTTCTGTGGACAATACGGGTGTTGATAGCTGCCATAACAAAAGGGGCTATCCAGCGTTTAAAGTCGGAGTCAAACTTAGGAGAGTTGTTGGCGGCCTGACGTACGAAGAAAGGGTGACCATCGCTACAAAGTGCATAAGGATTTGCCAATTCTCTTCTTAACCCCGGATTGCCCTTTGCCTCTTTAACGACATTGATTAGGCTGGCAACAGTACCACCAGAAAAGCCACCATTGGCGGCTTTCACACGCATTTTAATTCGATAGCAATCTTCCCCATGCGCAGCTTGGCTACTTTCTTGTAAGTGCAGTACCCCTAAATCGGAGGGAATGGAGTCAAAACCACAACTATTGACAATGCGAGCACCTGAAGCTGCTGCAACCGTTTGATATTTTCGGATCATGGCTGCAATCCACTGCGCTTCACCGGTAAGATCACAATAATCTGTGCCAGACTCGGCGCACACTTTTACCAATGCTTCCCCGTAAAGCGCATAAGGCCCGACGGTAGAGACGATAACTTTGGCTTGTTCGCACATGGCCAATAAACTTTGCTCATTGTTTGAATCTGCAATGATTTCAGGGATGGCTTGGGCTTTTTCACCCAACTCGGATTTTAACGTTGCAATTTTACTGGCAGAACGTCCTGCAATTGCCCAATTTACAGAGCCATCGCTGTAAGTATTTATCATGTACTCACATAATATTTTACCAACGAAGCTGGTGGCACCAAATAAGACAAAATCGAATTGTTTGTTCTCTGACATGATGTTTCCCATTAGAAAAGTGATCGAATTACTGCATATCTTGCAGTACTTTTAGGAATAACTCTGGCTCCGGACGCACGCGGTAATTATCGGTTTCATGCGTCCAAAGTACTTTATTGTTTTCGTCTGTGATAATGACAGTGGGGAGCACAGTGTCGCTATCAAACCCCATTACTTGTAATCCCATTGGCAAGCCATTAGGGCTATCGATACCGAGTGTTTTTGCCGCTTTATTGTGGTTATCTGAGTAAAACTCAAAGTTCACCTTGAATTTGTTGGCAAGAATTTGTGTTTGTTTTTCTGATTGAGGAGAAATTAGCGCAACCCTTACTCCCATGTTTTCAAGCTGTTGATAAAGCCCGACGATTTCTTTGACTTGTGCAACGCAAAGCGGGCACCAATTGCCTCGAAAGAACATCAAAATGCTTTTTTGCCCTGTTTTATCGTCGAAGTTCACGGTTTGACCGTCAGCGCTGGTAAGCGTAATGCTCGGTAACGTTTTGCCAACGGCAAACGTGGCAGCTTTGCGTTCTGCGAAACGGGAATACCAAAAAATATAAACCAGTAAGCCAACCCAAGAAGCAAGCGATAGCGCAAGGGCAAGTTGCGTATTGTCGGCATGCGTACTTGAAGCTTGCCAAGCAGTTATCAGCACACCGATGATGCCTAGCACATTTAAAAGCGCTAAGTTGCCTGATGTTCTCGCGTTCTTTTGCAATGCCATCCAAAACATAATCATCAAGGCAAAAGGGGCTGCGCTTAGGAGTACGCCAACCCAAAGAAGAGAAGCGTTAACGGTGAATAATTGGATTGCAGAATAGATGGAAACTGCACTTGTGAAAGTAATAAAGCTGGTAATAAAGAAGGACTTCAACAAATTCATCCCTTGCTCCAAATGAATGGGTCCTAGTCGTTGGACCAGTAAGAGTTGAAGGCATCATACACGATTCTTTTTTATGCGGGTAATTGTTTGGTCTGGTGCGGTTTAGACGTGCTTGACCCATTGTCATATTTATTTCTTTTTAGTCTGATAAATATCATCTGGTTATCTATTGGTTGATTTTATTCTTTATAAATTGTCTTTTTAGTTTAGGAATGCATTCGCATTGATAAGTTAATTGCTCATGTGTTGTAAAAAGCAGCGAGCGGCATAGTGTGAGAGGTAAGTTAAATTGCCCAAGTAAACTACCTTAGGTTTGCTAATTATGGTAGCATTCAGCCCGTTTTATTGGGATCAATGGATGGGTCTTTTCAGACTCCAGTTTTATAAGTGGTGATGGTATGACATTGTCAAATGTAACGCTAGGTCAATGGCGCGTAGGATTGTTTGTATGTTGGTTGATTGCTGTAACCTCTATTAGTGCTGAGCCAATTGCCCTTTTTCTTGAATACGGCTTGTATTCCCTTCTTGGTGTCGTCGCGGCAATTTTTGCGAATGCGACAGGTGCTGGAGGCGGTGTCGTCTTCGTTCCTTTCTTTTCTCAACTCGAATTTGAAAGTACGACCATTGTTGCCACGAGTTTTGGTATTCAGTGTTTTGGGATGACATCGGGGGCAATTACCTGGTTTTCTCATTACCGAAAAGAGCGCAAACAGGATAAAAACTGGCGAGCGCTATTTGAAATTCTAGCGTATACCATCCCATTTTCTGTGCTTGGTTTGATGTTGACTCAATACCTTGAAGTGGGCGCACCTCAAGGCCTTCAAATGACATTTGGCATATTCTCAATTGTGCTAGCGTTGGCACTTTATGCCACGATTCCTGTATTGAAGTCGGGCGTACAAAACAGCGAGTTGCGTACGGTAGACCGCGTTTTGTTACCTCAAATATGTTTGTTTGGCGGTGTGATCACTGCATGGTTGTCTGTTGGGGTTGGCGAGCTGGTTGCCATTTACCTTATTTTCAGACGATTTGATGCCCCCTTCGCGATTGCGTGTGCCGTTATTCTCACAGCGTTTTCAGTTTGGGGCGGAGTTATGTATCATGCGCTCGTCAGTCATCACATCTTCTGGCCTATTGTGGCCTGTGCCGGGTTAGGCGCCGTTATTGGTGGAGTGATTGCAAAAAGAGTGGTGTTATTTTTCTCAGCAACAAATCTTAAGTTATTTTTCGCAAGCTGGGTTTTATTATCAGGAATAGCATCAATTACTTAATTCCATTTACTGTGTTTTTCATTAAGTTTGATGCAAAAAGTTAAAGATATATTTGCCGCTGATGGCCCGTTAGCCAATGCCATTAGCGGTTTTCAACCTCGCCAACCTCAAATCGACATGGCGCTTGCTGTGGAAACGGCAGTCAAAAAGAAGCAGACATTACTCGTTGAAGCTGGAACAGGAACAGGTAAAACGTTTGCATATCTGGCACCACTGTTTGCGTCCCACAAGAAGTCTATCGTATCAACGGGCACGAAAAACCTTCAAGAGCAGTTGTTTCATCGCGATCTCCCTCTTGTTAAAAAAGCGCTGGGCTCTCATAAAAAAACGGCCCTACTTAAAGGCCGCTCAAATTACTTGTGCTTGTTTCGGTTGCGACAACATAGCCACGGCAACGTGTTTTACGACAAGCAAACCCTCAATGAGTTGCAACTTGTAAAAGAATGGGCTAATTCCACCAAACACGGCGATGTTGGTGAACTGGATAGCATTCAAGAAGGGGCGGCCATTTTACCCTATGTAACCTCTACAGCGGATAACTGTTTGGGAAGAGATTGTCCTGATTATGAGTCATGTTATCTTGTGAATGCTCGAAAAGATGCCTTAGATGCCGACCTTATCGTGGTTAATCATCACCTATTTTTTGCGGATTTAGCCCTAAAAGATACAGGCTTTGGTGAACTCGTTCCTGAAGCGGATTGTATTGTTTTTGATGAGGCACACCAGGTGCCAGATATCGCAACTGAATATTTCGGTGAATCGGTATCAAGCAGGCAAATTCAAGAGCTTTGCAAAGACATTGAAATGCTGCAACGCACTGTGCTTAAAGACGCAGACCAGCTAACCAAAGCAGCGAATAAGTTATATTTGCTTACCGCCGATTTGCGCATTTTATTGCCAACATCACCTGAAAAAGGCAATTGGCGAGAAGCGCAAGAAAGGGATGACATTGCTGAGCAAATAGGTAAGGTTCAGGATGCTTTCGATGTACTTTATGAAGTGGTTAAAGTGCACCTCGGGCGAGAAAAAGCGCTTGATCAAATGTTCGACCGTGTATCAGAGTTAAGAACGCTGTTTACTAAACTCAATGAAACCGAGCATCCCGGTGTGAGTTTGTGGTATGAAACCACACATAAGCATATTATTTTGCATTTAACCCCACTTAGTATTGCTAAACGCTTTAATGCTATTGTGACAGAGCCGCCTCGAACATGGGTGTTCACTTCAGCCACGATTAGTGTTGACCAAGATTTTAAGCACATTAAACGTCAATTGGGCCTAGAAGATACGCAAGAAATGATCTTGCCAAGCCCTTTCGACTATCCAGAGCAAGCCATGTTGTGTGTACCTCGGTATTTGCCTGCGCCTAACCACAAAGAAATGGGAAAGTCGCTTCGAGATATCGCAGTGCAGCTTATCGAAGCAAGCCAAGGTCGATGCTTTTTGTTATTCACCAGCCATTACATGATGCGAACGGTTGCCGAGTTACTTGAGGATGAAGTAGACAACACAATATTGGTTCAAGGCGAAACCAGTAAACGCCGATTGCTCGATCGCTATATTGAAGAAAAAGACGCGGTGCTTTGTGCAACTGGGTCATTTTGGGAAGGTGTAGACGTTCGGGGAAATGACCTAACATGTGTGATGATTGATAAACTTCCGTTTGCTTCGCCAGATGACCCTTTATTACAGGCACGTACCGAAAATTGCAGAAAAGCCGGGGTTAACCCATTTGCTACACTTCAAATTCCACAGGCCGTTATTACCTTAAAACAAGGGGCAGGGCGGTTGATACGTGACCAAAAAGACAAAGGTGTACTTGTGATTTGCGATAATCGATTGGTTTCAAAAGAGTATGGTGATATTTTCCTGCGCAGCTTGCCCAATATGAAGCGCACGCGAGATTTAAAAGAAGTACTTAGATTTTTAAAGGACATCCCTTATTCATGAACATCCTATCAATAGAAACGGCGACTGAAGCATGCTCTGCAGCGTTGTCGGTGAATGCCAGCGTTACCCATGAGTATCAAGTGGCGCCGCAAAAGCATAGCCAGTTGATATTACCTATGGTGGATAATCTATTGATGGCGGCTAAACTTGAGGTAGCACAGCTGGATTACCTTGCCTTTGGGCGCGGTCCAGGCTCTTTTACGGGGGTTAGGATTGCAACCGGTGTTATTCAAGGGTTAGCCATGTCGGCATCGATTCCTGTAGTCGCTGTTTCAACGTTGGAAACCATGGCGCAACAAGCGTTTGATGGCTCGGATGTGAGTTACGCAGTGTCAGCCATAGATGCAAGAATGGGCGAAGTGTATTTTGCTATTTTTGAAAGAGATAACAATGGAACGGCGAATTTGATTGGCAAAGAACAGGTCATTGCGCCTAACGTTGCAACGGGTCTGTTATCTGCGTTTTTTGCTCAGCATCAAGGCGACTTTTTATCGGTTGGAACAGGATGGCAAACTTATCCTGACTTGGTAGATGAAGCGACTCAAAGCCGCCGTATTAGCACTGATATTTTGTATCCTGATGCGCAATTCATGTTGCCTGTTGCACAAAAAATGATTGAGCAGGGTAATACACTTGCCGTAGATGAAATCCAGCCAGTTTATGTTCGCGATGAAGTCACGTGGAAAAAACTACCGGGTAGATAAGTACTTGGAATAAAATTTGCAGTGACTAGCAGCAAAAATTCGTTTCATGATTAAATTGGAATAGAGCTGGTCACTGAGTGGAAATAGAATCTTCTGTTGTAGCCTCACAAAATGCGATAATTAGTAATCCTCCGGTCAGAGAACCGCAGAGGGAGGTTGATACTCGCCAGCAACAAGAGCAGCGTCAAAATACGGAGCTGCCGAAACGTCAAACCGTTGTCAGATCAGGTGACAACCAAGTCTTCGAACAAGCCGAAAAGTTCCGTTCCAAACAAGCATTCAATGAAACATTCCGAGAGCCAAGAGACGCCAAGGCACAACAAGCTATTTCCGCTTATCAAAGCTTGGATAAAGAAGCCCGTAGAGCCGAGATTCAACAGTTAATGGGTGTAGATACTTACGTTTAACCCGCATCATTTGATACAGTTAAGGGACAACGAGTTTATCTTGCTATTCAGTTCAGTAAGGATTCACCCAAAACCTTAATACTGAGCAGACCGTTAGTAAGGTTGTTATCGGTTTATCCTGCAATTAGAGGTTGTCATGTTTTTACGTCTTTTCGCGTTAATTGGCGCTTTATTCCTAGCTGGCTGTGCGAGCTATCCTGACCCTGTTCAACTTCCTCCAGAAACCCCAACTGTCACTTATGAGCAAGTGGCGACTGCCCCCGATAAGGCGAAAGGTGAAATGGCACAATGGGGAGGCGTTGTCGCAGGCATTCATAATTTAGCCGAAGGTACCATGGTTGAAATGGTATTTTATCCTTTACGCGGCTATGGTCGTCCATTACTTGGCAAAGAAAGTATTGGGCGTTTCAGAGTCTATGTTGATGGCTTTTTGGATCCGATGGTGTATCAAAAAGGCAGAAGCATGACATTTCTTGGGGCGGTAGAGGGCCTTGAAGAAGGCGCTGTTGGTGAGCAAAAATACATATTCCCAACGCTAAAAGCCAAAGGTTATTATTTATGGGAAGATATTGATCGCATTGATGTCACAACGTTATCGGTATGGCCTTATACGCATTACGGTAGCTGGTATGGCCAACGATATCACCCAGGCTGGTACAGCCGTCCGTTCCATACTCAACATCATACTATTCGTGTTAAACACGATCATTATCGCTATTCCGATGGTCACAGCCATTCGTCATCAGATTCTGCAAAACCCACCCAATCTCAGTCGAGTCGATCGCAACCGGTAAAATCCGAGAATGACGATCCAAGGACTGAAATGAAGAAGTCTGCCGAGGGCGGCAAAAATATTCCGTAGGCGGCAATATGCTACCGTAGTGTCACTTCGAGGGCGGCAATAATTTGCCGCCTTTTTGTTACCAAGAGGAAGGTATGAAGCAAGTTTCCTTTGAATTAGATCACATCACACTTTCTGGGCTCGCATTCGGTAAAGAAGGTAACCCACTGATTTTAGCAACTCACGGTTGGTTAGATAATGCAGCCAGCTTTATTCCCATGTCTCGCTTTCTCGATCAGTTTTATATCGTTGCCATCGATTTTGCCGGGCACGGCCTCTCCGATTCACGAGCCCCCGGTAGCCATTATCACTTTCTTGATAATATTTACGATATGCATGCACTTGTTGAGCAACAAGGCTGGAATGATTTTATTTTGTTAGGGCATTCAATGGGCGGAATTTTAGCGAGCGTTTATGCGAGTGCCTTTCCCGATAAGGTCTCCGCGCTTGTTACATTGGAATCATTCGGTCCGCTAACAAAAGAGGAAGAAAGCAGCCCTCAACAATTGCGTGACTCAGTCTTAAGTCGGCTATCTATTGAGAAAAAAACAGTGAAGCACCCGCCGAGTTTTGACATTGCTGTTCAGGCTCGTTTAGCAGCGGGGAAAATGGATGAAAGTTCCGCCGAACTGTTGATGAAGCGAAATGTGAAAGACGTTGACGGACAGTTGCAATGGCGCACAGACCCGCGTTTAAGAACACTTTCACCTTTGCGAATCACAGAGAAGCAAGCAGAAGCTTTCTTATGCGGCATAAAATGCCCGACGTTATCTATACTCGGTACGGATGGATTCCCTGAACTTAAGGCAGCTCAAGCAAAACGTTCTCGTTATATTGAGCATTTTCATTTTGCAGAATGTGAGGGAGGGCATCATTTTCACATGGACTTTCCAAAGTGTACGGCTGATAACCTGATGATGTTTTTTAATAAAGTGTTAAAAATGGAGCAATTATTGTGCGAATGATGAAAATTTTTCCAATGAATATTAAATAATATTTAACTTTACGGTGCCATTCGATACTATCCTAGGCGAGAGATCGGATCTGATAAAAATATTACCGTCACGAGAACGAATATAAAAATCTGGGAGCAAAAGAGTGGAAAAAATTTGGCTTAAAAACTATGAAGAAGGCATATCTGAAGAAATTAACCCAGACCGCTTCGCCTCCCTCATGCACGTATTTGAGAATTCTGTTTCCAAATTTGGAGATAAAATTGCTTTCTTAAATATGAACCAAAGTTTGACGTTTAACGAATTAGATCGCCTAAGTAAACAATTTGCAGCATATTTACAAAATAGTGGGTTGAAGCAGGGCGACCCAGTAGCGATTATGATGCCTAACCTACTGCAATACCCAATTGCGCTGTTTGGTATTTTAAGAGCGGGCATGGTCGTTGTAAACGTTAACCCCATGTACACCAATCGAGAGCTGAAGCATCAATTAAATGACTCGGGTGCAAAAGCCATCGTTATTGTTGAGAACTTTGCTCACACTCTGGCAGAAGTTGTTAACGATACACCAACTGATTTAGTTATCACTACCCAGATCGGTGATATGTTACCCGCTCCAAAGCGCTGGTTAGTCAACTTTGCTGTTAAGAAAGTGAAGAAGATGGTTCCCGCCTTTAGCCTGCCCGGCAGTAAAAGCTTCCGTTCGACTCTTTCTGAAGGGAAAAACAAAACTTACACTCGCCCTGATATTACTGGAGATCAAATTGCGTTCTTGCAG
Source organism: Paraneptunicella sp. (assembly GCA_964228975.1). GTDB lineage: Bacteria > Pseudomonadota > Gammaproteobacteria > Enterobacterales > Alteromonadaceae > Paraneptunicella. Next base: position 8,998 of record CAXRCC010000274.1, read on the forward strand.
TACACGGGGGGAACGACAGGTGTATCTAAAGGGGCAATGCTTACCCACCGTAATATGGTCAGTAACCTAGAGCAGGTGTCTGGGTTATTGGAACTGGTTGTTGAAGAAGGCAAGGACATGATTGTGACGGCATTGCCGCTTTATCACATCTTTGCATTGACCGCTAACTGCTTAACTTTCTTAAAATACGGTTGTCAAAACCTACTTATTACCAATCCGCGAGACTTACCGGGTTTCGTAAAAGAGCTATCTAACAATCCCTTTACCCTGTTATTTGGCGTAAATACGTTATTTAACGGGCTACTGAATACACCAGGGTTTAAAGAACTCGATTTTTCTAAATTCAAATTAGCTTTAGGTGGTGGTGCAGCCGTACAGCGCCCGGTTGCTGAGCGCTGGCATGCCGTTACGGGTAAACCCCTACTAGAAGGTTATGGTTTAACGGAATGTTGTCCAGTTGTAACGGTTAATCCAACGAACTTAAAAGAATATAAAGGCTCAATTGGTATTCCCGTGCCTTCCACAGAAATTCGCCTTATCGATGATGACGGTAAGGAAGTGGGGTTAGGTGAATCCGGTGAAATGTATGTTCGTGGTCCGCAAGTCATGAAAGGCTACTTAAACAGACCGGAAGCCACCGCCGAAATCATTAAAGACGGTTGGCTGGCAACAGGTGATGTTGCGAAATGTGATGAAGACGGATTTTTCTATATTGTTGACCGCAAAAAAGATATGATTCTGGTTTCTGGATTCAATGTCTTCCCGAATGAAATCGAAGAAGTCGCAGCGATGATGGAAGAAGTGGTCGAAGCTGCCGCTGTTGGTGTGCCGCATGAAGTATCGGGTGAAGTGGTTAAACTCTTTATCGTGAAAAAAGAGGCGTCGTTAACAGAAGAAATGGTTATCGAGCACTGCCGTAAGCATTTAACCGGTTATAAAATACCGAAAATGATTGAATTTAAAGACGAACTACCTAAAACCAACGTAGGGAAGATTCTACGTCGAGAGTTGCGCTAAGTGCGCAACTCACCAAATCAAGAATATGCAATTTCAATTTATCCAAACTCAAGATGCATTTGAAAACTGTTGTCGAGCGGCACTAAATGCATCTTATGTCGCGCTCGATACTGAATTTGTCAGAACCCGCAGTTTTTATCCCAAATTAGGCTTAATTCAGCTTTATGATGGCGAAAATCTCTCCTTAATTGACCCTCTCAAAATCAAAGATTGGGCGCTATTTCAGGCGCTGTTGTCGAAAGAATCTGTAATTAAAGTGCTGCATTCTTGCTCGGAAGACATGGAAGTATTTTGGCATCACTTCAAAACCGTGCCGAACAGTGTTTTCGACACGCAATTTGCAGCAGGTTTGCTTGGGCTGGGTAATTCATTGGGATACGCCAAATTAGTGGCTGAATTCCTCGATGTGGAATTGGATAAAGGTGAGTCCAGAACGGATTGGCTACAGCGTCCGTTAAGTGCAGAGCAGTTGCAATATGCGGCCAATGACGTGCTTTACTTGTTTAAGCTTTACCCGATGCTCAAAGAAAAAATTGATGAGCGCGCGCGTTTACAGTGGATTTTTGATGAAATGGCGCAATTGGCAGTGAAGAAAAGCCATGCCCTGCCAGCCGAGTTTGCGTATTTAACGGTGAAAAACAACTGGCAAATGCACGGTCGTTCTTTGGCTGCGTTGCAGCTACTCGCTCACTGGCGTATGACCAAGGCCAGAACTGAAGATGTTGCCTTAAACTTCATTATTCGAGAAACAAGCGTATTGGAAATTGCCCGCAAATGCCCAGCAGATAAGCGAACCCTTGCAAATTTAGGATGCTTGAGCGGAAAAGAGCTTCGTTTGCACGGGGATGAGATTTTAGCTTTGATTAAGCAAGCCAATGATGTTGATAAATCTACTTATCCTCAAAAGGTGCAACGACTCTGTGATGTGCCGGGGTATAAGAAAACACTTCATGGGTTGCGCGATATTTGCTTGAAAATTGCTGAAACGAATGATGTAAAACCTGAGTTGCTCGCGTCTAAAAACCAGTTAAATCAGTTCCTGAAGTGGCGTTGGTTTGAAATTAATGAGTTAAAGGTTAGCAATATTACGCCAGATTTAGCCACCGGGTGGCGCAAAGCCTTGGTTTACAATGATCTTATTCGCTTTTTAGAAAGCTCAAGCACTCTATCATCGCCTGCTTAAGGTAAGTTCGATATAATAGGGTTTAATTTGTTTTAAACCCATTCGAGCTTCCTTCTACTATGTTAAGTTCCATTTATAAAAGCCCTCGTAAACACGAAACCTATTTGTTTGTTGAAAAAGCAGGGGACTTTTCCCGTGTGCCAGAATCGTTATTAGAAACGTTTGGTAAACCTGAATTGGTGATGACGCTTGCATTGAGCGAGCGAAAGCAGCTTGCTGGGGCCGATATCGACAAAGTGAAAGCTGACTTGCAAGAAAAAGGGTATTACCTACAGTTACCTAAGCCTGATGAAAATATGCTGGAAGTTCACAAAGCCATGCAAAAGGCTGACGAGGCTCTAGAACAACAAAATGCAGCTGAAGCTGCGAAAGAACAACAGAAGCACTAATTATTTATGTCATATTGTCATCAGGCCATTTCGGGTGAAGTGCTGGATTTACCTCTCGGTAAAATCGTGTGTGTGGGACGCAACTATGCGGACCATATCGCGGAGCTTAACAACAGCGTGCCAGCTGAACCGTTATTATTCATTAAGCCAAATACAGCACTTGCTCACTTAGATAAGCCATTGCAAATCCCTAAAAGTGGACCTTGCCATAATGAGTTAGAGTTAGCGCTTTTAGTGAAAAAGCCAATGCCCTCAAGCCAAACTTCTTACAGTGATGAGGCGATTCTTGAAGGAATATGGGGGATAGGTTTAGGGCTTGATTTAACACTAAGAGAAAAGCAAACAGAACTAAAATCACAAGGCTATCCTTGGGAAAGGGCAAAAGCATTTGATGCTAGTTGCCCCTTGTCTGCGTTCATTCCTTTAACTGAGAGCATTGATTTACAGGCATTGGCATTCCAATTGAATGTGAACGGCGAAATAAGGCAGCGCGGTGACTCATCGCATATGATGCACACATGCGTATCGCTTGTGCGGGAAATCCTGTCGTGCTTTACCTTACTTCCAGGCGATGTTGTGATGACAGGCACACCCAAAGGCGTAGGGCCGCTGCAGAGCAAAGATGTGTTGTCCCTTTCTCTTAGGCAGGAACAGGGTGAATTGTTAAATATTGAAACTCAGGTGAAATAGTATGACGGCGGAACGATTTTGGGAAACCAAAGATCTTTACGAAATGACGCGTGAAGAGTGGGAAGCCTTATGCGACGGATGTGCGAAATGTTGCTTACATAAATTCATTGAAGATGACGATGTTGATGAACAAACGTCTACCGATAGAATTGAAGAAGGCGAGCAAATTCACTTCACTAATATCGTTTGTGGGTTACTCAATACAAAAAGCTGTAGCTGCACTAAATATCAAGAACGAACACAATTGGTACCGGATTGTGTTCAGCTAACCAGAGATAACCTAGATAGCATCTTCTTTATGCCTCAGAGCTGCACTTACCGGCGCTTGCATGAAGGAAGAGGAATGCCATCATGGCACCCGTTATTAAACAGGGGCTCAAAGAGTAAAATGCACAAAGCCGATATGTCGGTGCGAGGCAAAACCGTTTATGAGCACGATGTTGATTTAGAACAATTCGAAAACTACATTGTTATGTGGCCGTTATACGACGAAGATTAGCTTTTATTGAGCGATGAGTTTGCAGAAAAGTCAGTAGGTAATGGATGAATATATTAAAAAGCCCAGCAAAGTACGATTCAGCTGGGCTTTTTTAATTCAGAAGAATGCATTTTAGATAGCGCGTTTATTCAATAATCGAGAAAGTAATACGCCAACGAACACTAGGCTGTAAACAGCAAAAATCACAATCATCCACTGCGGCATACTCATGGTTAAAAATTGCCAATCAATATCGCCACAGTCACCCGTTGCTGCAAAGAATGACGGTACCCATTCGTGTAACGGTACAGGGAAGTTAGGGACGATCTCACAAGTAACAAAGAAAGGATTTGCAGCTGTTTGAATATCAACATGTTCAATGGCAATAAGAAGTCCCCAAATCGCAGAAATGCCCCAACCAATGAAGCCAATTAACCGAGAAACAGTATTGTTGCTAATAAGCACGACTAAAGATGAGAGGAGCACACCCAGTACCGCAGTGCGTTGGTAAATACACATGATGCAGGGTTCTAATCCCATGCCGTATTGAAAGAATAAAGCGGTTAACTCAAGGGCTAAAGCAGATGTAAACAGTAAACCCCAAGCGGCTTTACGTTCAGGTAGCTGGGCTAGAAAACGAATCATAATAGTAATCTTATTGTAGTTGTTGGACAGCGTTGATTCTTGCGAATCTCAATTCAAGGAGGATTTGTAATCTAAATAGAAGAATGTGGCAAGCGATAGTGTGTATCAACTTGCCACAAAATAGCAGGTTAATGCGCAGCGGATTCGCCTAATGTGGCAGTATGATGATTGATCCAGTTTATTTCATAGAACCATTCTGTCATCTCATACAGATTGAAGTACACAGCCAATAATCCAACGAGGGTTAATACAATCGTGTAAGGAATCGCCATGTAAACCATTTTGCCATAAGACAAGCGCAGTAGCGGTGCAAGCGCAGAAGTTAACAAGAATAAGAAGGCAGCTTGACCATTTGGCGTTGCAACACTTGGCAGGTTCGTACCCGTGTTAATGGCTACCGCCAGCATGTCGAACTGATCTCGGGTGATTTCGCCTGCTTCAAGTGCAGCACCCACTTCTGTGATGTATACCGAGCCAACAAATACATTGTCACTCACCATGGAAAGCACACCATTAGCAAGGTAGAACAATACCATTTGCATTTCACCTTCGTAGGTCAATACCCAATGTATCACTGGCGAGAACAGTTGTTGCTGAATAATCACGGCAACGACACCAAAGAATACTACGAGTAACGCGGTAAAAGGCAAAGCCTCTTCAAAGGCGTGACCAATTTGGTGCTCTTCTACAATCCCTGTGAAAGCCGTTGCAAGAACGATAACAGAAAGACCGATAAGGCCCACAGCAGCTAAGTGTAAGCCTAAGCCAATCACAAGCCAGATAGCAACAATGCCTTGAACAACCAATTTCGCGTTATCGCGCGTTGTTCTTTTCGCGTCCAAGTGCTCGTCGTATTCGTTAAGAATCGTTCTGACACTCTCAGGCAGTTGAGCACCATAACTAAAGGTTTTTGTCTTCTCTAAAAGGAAGGTTGTTAAGATACCGAAGAAAAATACAGGAATGGTAATTGGGCTCATTCGAATAAAGAATTCGATAAAGTCCCAGCTCGCCTTTTGCGCAATAATCAAGTTTTGCGGTTCGCCAACCATGGTCATTACACCGCCTAATGCTGTACCGATAGAAGCGTGCATCATTAGGTTACGTAGGAAGCTTCTAAAATCTTCCAAGTCTTGACGTGTTAAATGGTGTAGATGGTCATCTTCAGTGTGGTCGTGATCATGGTGATACTCTTTACCGGATGCGACTTTGTGATAGATAGAGTAGAAGCCTGTTGCAACGGTAATAATCACAGCAACAACTGTTAAAGCGTCTAAGAAAGCAGATAAAACGGCGGCGGAAATAGTAAATGCTAAGGAGAGGGCGGTTTTACTTCGAACCCGAGTGAGGAGTTTGGTAAAGCCGAAAAGCAACAAGTCCTTCATAAAGAAGATACCTGCAACCATAAATATTAGTAATAAGACAACTTCGAGATTAGCCTCTACTTCATGCAGCACCAGTTCCGGTGATGCCATGCCGATAAAGATGGCCTCAATAAGTAACAAGCCGCCCGGTTGGAGAGGGTAGCATTTTAGCGCCATTGCTAATGTAAAGATAAACTGTAATACAAGGGCCCAACCTGCAAGATAGGGGTTCATTGTAAATAGGAAGGGATTTATAACTAGGAAAGCGATGATGGCTTTTTTATACCAATCAGGAGTGTTTCCCAGGAAGTTCTTATAAATCGCCTGGAGCATGGTTTGTTGCATCAGTTTTTACACCTTCAGTAAATGTCAAAAAGACGTCTGCTTAAAAACAGACTAGCAAAAATACCTGTATTTTCAGCTAATAGCTATTATTTTGTTAATGAGCAGCTCCTATCCTTGGTAAGAAAATGACACATTCTAGATTGCTGATATTCCCAATGTCAAAGGATTAGTTATAATTAATACAAATGTAATCTAAACGTTAATAGCTTGAAAATATTGTATTAAAATTTAGCTGTCTATGCAGGATTCGAAATATGCTATAAGAATCTTATCAAATAAAGATTCGGGCATGTGGCGTAGGAAGTGTTATCATGGCCGCCAATAGGCGATAAGCCCTATTTTTAGTGGGTTTCTTCTAATAAAAACAAGTATGTGAGCATCTAGATGATATACAAAGCGCAAAGCCCTGCTGGATTTGCAGAAGAGTACATTGTTGAGTCAATTTGGAGTGGACGTTTTCCACCAGGCACTATTCTACCAGCAGAAAGAGAGCTCTCCGAACTTATAGGCGTGACACGCACAACTCTTAGGGAAGTTTTGCAACGATTAGCGCGAGATGGCTGGTTAACAATTCAGCACGGCAAGCCAACCAAAGTGAATAATTTTTGGGAAACGTGTGGCTTGAATATCTTAGAAACGCTAGCCAGGCTAGATGAAGAGGGGATCCCTGAATTAGTAGACAACTTATTGGCTGCTAGAACGTATGTTATCGCGGTATTTATTCGTGGTGCCATTCGCAGTTCGTCTGAAAAAGTTGTCGACTTGCTTAAGGATTACGAAAATGTGCCAGATGAAGGAAAAGCGTTCGCTGAGTACGATTATCAGATTACTCACGATTTGGCGCTACTTTCCGGAAATCCTGTTTTCGTCTTGATGATGAATGGCTTTAAGGGCATGTACTCACGTATTGGTGGATTTTACTTCTCATTTGAAAAGTCCCGTGAAATTGGCCGTAAATACTACAAAGAGTTGACCGAATTAGCGCAACAAAAAGATCATGACAGCGTTGCTCAACTTGTCCGCCAATATGGTATCGACAGTGGGCGAGTGTGGTCTGAAATTCGTAATGAGTTACCGAAAGGCATTGCGGACTAAACACGATATTACTGTGCCGATGGTGTTTAATGGCTATCGGCATATTCTAAATTCGGGCAGCCTCTTTTGCTTTTGAATTTAATTATCCCCTCTATATTCTTCAATTTTCTATTTCCACACGTTAAATCCTTTTTATTTTTAAACTTAGTATGCGGTTTCTAATTCCTTTGATTAATCTGTGCTCATTGACACCGTTAGTGAAACATATTCAAAGTTATTAAGTGATTAAGAGGGCAATGCCATGACTAAGTTAGAAGCGATTAAAAGCAAGGTAAACACAGCTGAAGAATTTGCACGTAAAATCTGGTTAGCAGGTTTAGGTGCTTACGGTAAGAGCTTCGATGAAGTGCAAGGCCAATACGAAAAGCTAAACACAGAAGCAAGCAAAATGTTTGATGATCTTGTCACCAAAGGCGAAGCACTTGAAGGTGAAGCAAAAGGTAAAATCAAAGAAAAGACAAACATTGAATCTCGCGTTGCAGAAGTACGCTCGAAGCTAGGCTTAGACAAGCAAAGCAACGACGACAAAATCGCTGAGCTTTCATCAAAAATTGATGCATTAACGACAGCTGTTGCAAAACTAACTGCTGAGAAATAATGACAAATTAAGTGATTTAAAGGGCAATTCATCAATTGCCCTTTTTTTGTTCTTACGTCTGCACACATCGGAGAGGCTTATGAAAACGGTAAAACAGATCGAGGAAACGGGTCGCCAAGTATTTATGGCGGGTATTGGCATTGTTGGCTTAAGTAAAGATTACGCAGTTCACAAGCTAGACAATATCATGGAAGGCGTTAATGGCTTCGTCAACGAATTACTCATTCGCGGTGAGGCGGTAGAACAAGAACTAGAGAAAAAAGACAAGGCGCAGCATGTTAAAGAAAGGCGCATTGCACAAATTAGAAAGCGTTTGGGGTTAACCAACGATCCTTACACAACAGAATTAGACAGCTTATCCCATAAGCTCGACGAATTAACCAAAGTCATTGGTAAATTGGCTGAACAAAAAGAAGCGGAATCTCAGCAGCAAACTGAGGTAGAAGCAGCACAAGAGCAAGCTCTTCAAGAAAAAACAGAGCAAGCTTTGCAAGAAAAAGCTGAACAAGATAAAAGTGCTGCTCAGAAAAATGAATCCGCTACGCAGCAAGAAAATGTTGAGGTGGCGCAGGAAAAAGCGTCTGTAGAAGCGCAACAAAATCAGCCAGAAGAGGTTGCAGTAAAAGCAACGGCGGCTGCGAAAAATACGCGCAACACGTCTCGAAGAGGCGCAAGCAAAAGTGCGAGTACATCAGGCGCATCAACAGCAGCGAAAACGACAACGCGCAGAAACACGAGAACGCGAAAAGCGGCTGCAACGAAAACAACACCTTCTCAGCAAGACGATAAAAAATAATATTCTAGTGGGGTGATGAACGTGGAAAGAGCAGGTTTATCGCCCTAAAAACTCATCAATAAGTTCCGCAAGCTTTTCTTGAAGGTTTTCTTCAAACTCATCTAAATCCTTTCCAAGAGTATCGAGGTATTGCGTCGCTCTTTCCTGTGAGAGTGATTTATTTCTTACTTTATACTCCATTTCCGGCAAGCTTTTGTCGTATCTTGGGGTGATGACCCATCGAATATAATCGGAATCGAGATTCGAAACAGTCTTCTTCGCAAACTTACAAAAACCTTCAACATGATCTATGCCATCGGGTCCCAAACAACCAGGCTCGACGCGAAATAGGACATTTAGTTTTTTATAGAGAGGTAAAGACACGATACTCCTTCCGTATTAGCTTTAAAATAAAAAACGTATTTGGAGATAACTTTCAGTATAACGGGAATAATCGATAAATGGGTAGTGTCGGGGCGAATAACCTTGCGCCCCATCAAGGAATGACTGATTAGTGATTCTGAACAAGGCGCAAGCTATGCTGTCCAGAGAGCAATTGTTCTTCTCTTTTTTTCAATAGCTTAAGGTATTTGCGGAACGTTTTGCTGATTTTGGTGTTGCGCTTAATCAAGTCTAACTGAGGCCATGTCGCGCGTTCAGCGGTTCGAATGAGATCTTGAATACCGTCCAATGTAGGGTTGGACAAAATGCGCATCGCATTTCCAATATTACGCTGTGGAATGATATTGATATCACCAACGTATTGTTGGTCGATAATTGAGCGAACTTTGTGCAAACCCAGCTTCATGCTTTCGTTGCCCACCAAATCTTCCAGCACATCAAATGCAAAGATACTGTTGGCTTTTGCCAAGCTTGCTAAATGGCGTTTTGTTTTAGAGAAAATGTCTGTTGAGTGCTTTTTACTGCGTGATAAGAAAGGTACAGCCAGCGGGTTGGTTTGGCTAACAATACTGTGGTTAACGCCGTAAAGTCTTGCTAAACGATCAAATGGCATGTCTGCCATGATAGAGCCATCACAGAAACGTCGGTTCGGGATATAAGGCACAATTTTACCTGATTGATCTTTGGCCTTCAGTTGAACTGGCGAAAAGAACATTGGAATTGCCGTTGAAGCGCGAACCGCCATCGTAATAATGGCATTTGGTGAAGTTTTTGCGTTTAACAAGCGAGAATATTGGTGCAAATCCGACGGCGATACCGTGATTGTGATTTTGCGTCCCGTGCGCTGATAAGCTTCTTCAAATGTCATTGTGCCGAACATTTCTATCAGTGCATTTTCTAAGTTTGTGCTATCGAGTAAGCCGTTACCTTTTACACCTTGCCACACACACCAGCGCTTGAATTTATCGTAGATGTTTTCAGCAGAAATTTCTTCAATGAGCTCATCATCACTGCGAGTGCCTACCATTGCGGTAATGATAGAGCCTGCGCTGGCACCACTGATGACACTTGGTAATAAATGGTGTTCAGCAAGCGTTTTAATCACTCCTGCATGGAAAAAACCAAGGCCTGCACCGCCGCTTAACATGAGGCAGCTACTACCATAAGAGTGATAGGTTTCTTCAAAGAAGGAGAGCTTTTCGAAAAAGTCGACTTCGTTTTCGTCAGCGTGGAAAATAAGGCTCAGCGCATCACAAACATGGTCGATAAACTCTTCGATAAGATATTTGGTACCAACCCGGGCATAGTGATTCATTTCAGGGTTAGAGATATTGCCTAAATTGCCATGAATACCTTCATGTAATACCGACATTAAACCAGCAGGGTCGCCGTGGGCTTTGGCAAATTTAAGTCTGTCTAAGCGCTTGCGAATCAATTTGTAGTCGTATTCTCTTGCGCTGTCTTCCGCTTTCCAATCATTCGCACCGGATAAAGCATCGTGCTCAAGGCTGGCTTCGTAGAATTCCTCGTAAGTATCCGCATTGTGGATGGTTCTTTCGAGATAAGCTAACTTCGATGATAAGGACATGGTCACCTACACACGTTGGTTTCTTAATAGTTACATCTAACAGCTATTTTTTAGAATTCGCTACCAAGAAATCCGAATTGGCCAGAAAAGGTGCTTGGGTAAAAATAAATGCCGTTAAATTGTTATAAAGTTGTAAACTACCACTTTGCTGGTCAGTTATCCAATAGGGAAATCACATAAAGGCTTAGGAAATATCGGGTTTTAGATTGACCATTCTAACTTCAATGGTTAGCCTGAGCGGATAAAAGGGTGCTGTTTTTCAATGCGTCCTTGGCTTTTGCGAACGCAATATCATAATAACAATCAAAAGATGCGCTAAATAAATCGAGTATGGAAATCACATCTGAACACCTCTTACTGCTAGCAATACCGCTGATTAGTGCGTTTGTTGGTTGGTTTACTAATTTCCTTGCAGTAAAGATGATGTTCTATCCCATCGAATTTATTGGTATTAAACCCTTCCTCGGCTGGCAAGGTCTGATTCCTAAAAAGCGCCAAGAAATGGCTGAAATTGAAGTGGAACTGGTTTTGGGTAAATTGCTTAGTGTGCAAGAAATTGCGGCAAGGCTTGATCCAGAAGAACTGACTAACAATATTCAGCGCCGTTTGAAGCAAGTTATCCGAAAATTAGTGGATGACATTATGCAAGAGGCGGCTCCCACGGTTTGGGCCGCGCTGCCTGTACAAGGCAAAAACCTCGTTTACAAGCGCATAGAGTGGGACATTCCCAATGTCGTGCAAAAAACGATTTCCGACTTCCAACACAACGTTACTGAAATCCTAGATATTAAAGAGCTGGTGGTAAAGCAGCTTGTTGATAAGCCGGAATTAATCAATGAAATCTTTTTAAAAGCGGGCTCAAAAGAGTTTCCTTTCATCGAGCGCTCTGGCTTGTATTTTGGCTTTCTGTTTGGCCTGCCAACCATGTTCATTTGGCACTTTTACCAGCTATGGTGGATCTTGCCTTTGGGTGGATTAATCGTGGGCTATGCCACAAATTGGATTGCTATCAAAATTATTTTTGAGCCTAAACGCCCCATAAAAATAGGGCCATTTGTACTGCAAGGCATGTTCCTGAAGCGTCAAAAAGAAGTGGCAAAAGTGTATTCAGACATTATTGATGAAAAGCTACTTAACCCGAAAAATATCACCGATATTGTGCTTCATGGTTCGGGCTCTAAAAACTTGCTTGAGCTGATTGAAATCCACGTTAACGATGCTTTTGAACGTTATGTTGCTATCGCTCAACCTTATTTTGCGTTGGGTGTTGGTTCGGAAAACTATTACAAAATGAAATCATTAGCGACTCAGCGTTTGTTTGATAACTCGGAAAGCTATCTGTCATACGCTTATGATTACGCCAATAGTGCACTGTGTATTGGTGATGATTTGTGTGAAAAAATGCAAGAGCTGTCGCCTGAAGAATTCGAAGGTGTGCTTCGTCCTGCGTATCAAGCCGATGAGTGGAAGTTGATTGTTACTGGTGCATTTCTTGGCATGGCTGCAGGCTTTTTCCAGGTTTACTTTGTTTTCGTTTAAAGGCAGTTGGCGCGATGAGAGCGCATAAATAGGCTATCCTCTATCCTATCGCTACCCAACGCTTATCTCCTACGTATTTTTCTCTTCTAAAAAGCGGTAAATATCCACTAAAGCCAGTGTGAGCTTATGTTTTGGTGCCATGTGTAAAAGTGGCTTTTTCACTTGGTGAGATTCTCGCATTTTTACTGATTGCGACACATAGGTGGGAATAACAGGATGGCCTTCATCTAACAGTGATTGAATGATTTGATTAGGCAACTTTGCCGTACTTAAATATTGGTTTGCGATAATGCCTTCAATGCTAAGTTCTTCATTATGATCTTCTTGAATTTCAGCAATATGTTGTTGCAACTTGAACAAACCTTGGATGGCAAAATCGTCACAATCAATAGGGATGAGGACGGTGTTCGCAGCAATCAGTGCCGATAAACTATAGAAATTCAGAGCAGGAGGGGTGTCGATATAAATCCTGTCGTAATGCGTTAATGCACCGTGAAGCGCTTCTCTTAATTTGTAGATTTTGTGACGGCTGTGCAGCTCACTCTCAATATCCGATAAGTGCGCCGAGCCAGGAATAATGGATAAATTTTCTAATGGTGTATCGTAGGCAAACTCTACCGCAGGCTTACGTCTTAAGTGGAACGTGATAGTTTGATCAAACAATCCTGCAATGGTTTGTTCTCTGTCGAGCTCTGGTACATCAAGGTAGTGGGTGCTATTGCACTGTGTATCGAGATCAATCAGCAGTGTTTTGTGCCCGTTGGCAGCAGAAATCGCTGCTAAGTTCACTGCTAAGCTGGATTTTCCAACGCCGCCTTTCTTATTAAACAGTACTCTTATCATCAGTGTTTTCAACCCGCTTTTTGTCGATGGTTTTACCACAATATCGCATCGACTTTCATTTGCGCCAAATTTGATTGGCATCACTTTTCAGGTAATTGTAGTCAATTACGGGTAGAAAATTCTATAGAGAAATAGCATTACCCAATCGAATAGCATATTATTCAAAAGCTTGTACTCGATTGCAGTATCTATGGTTACCAATACCTAGTAGGAGGATTTACTCCAATATGAAAACCGCTGAACGTATCTTGCTGACCTCACTGGAACTCTTTAACCAGCATGGGGAGGCGAATGTAAGCTGTGTCGATATCGCGGTTGAACTGGATATCAGTCCGGGTAATTTGTATTACCACTATAAAGGCAAAGAAGTCATTGTTCATGCCTTGTTTGATATGTTTAAAGAGCGCACAAATAAGCTCTTGGATTCCACACTCCACTCTGATGTAACCATTGAAGAATTTTTCTACTTTCAGCTGATGTTGCTCGAAAGTGTTCACCTATTCCGCTTCTTTTATCACAATCCGGCTGATTTATTAGATAAGTACCCGAGCATTTCCCGAGGGTTTAAGCAGCTTCTGCTGAATAAAGAAAAGTGTTTTCGCACTCTGTTTGAAAAGTATGTCGTGCAAGAGAAGATGCATTTAGCCCCGCATCAGCTTGAGCAGATTGTTTATTTGTCGTCTATGCTAATCACTTCAGCCCATAATTATTCCCTATTAAAGGGTGAGGATGTGGATTCTGAGCAGTATCTTTTTCATATCTTAGGGAAATCATTATTTATGCTGAAGCCCTATATGCAGATAGAAGAGAAGGTGTTGGAACAATTACAACGAGATATTGAAAACCAAACTTTATAAAAAAGGTGGGAGTACAAATGAAACGATCTATTCGTTTTTTGGATAAAACATTTTGGATCACTGAATCTAAAGATAACCCCAAGCACGTTGCCAGCTTGCAGCTGCTGCAAAAGCCAGAGGACGCCGGGGATGACTATCTTGATAATTTAGTTGCCCGCCTGCGCACGTTTTCAAAAGCGGTTTCTCCTTTCAATATGGTTGTTAAAGCGGTTGTCGGGTTTCCATTGTGGTTGCGCTCAATCGATACGCTCGACATGAATTATCACGTTCAAGTACGTGAAATGGATGATGTGTCGGATCAAGAAGCGTTGCACCACTTAGTGGCTGAACTGCATGAACCTATGTTGGATAGAGATAAACCGCTTTGGCAGTTTTTCGTGATAAAAGGTAAGAAGGGAAACAACTTCGCTATCTATGTGAAAATTCATCATATGTACGGTGATGGTGCGAGTTTGGTGAAGTGGTTTCAGGCGGGGTATTTACCCGAGCCGCAAAAAGAGGGGTTTAAACCTGTTTGGGCGGTGGAAAGAGCAAAGCGCAAAAAGGAAAAGAAAAGCTTTATCAAGCAAGCCTTCACAAAAGCGTGGGAATTCATTTGGGTGATGGCTGACCTATTTTGGATCCTACTTAGGTTGCTGCTTAAAATTCTGCGTATCAATCGTGAATACATGCCGATTCCTTTCACCGGGACCAAAACCATGTTAACCGGGCAGGTCAAGCAAGGGCGTGTGGTTTCCACTGTTGATATTGATTTTAAACGAGTGAAAGAGGTATCGAAAAAACTCAGAGCAACGGCGAATGAAGTGCTACTTTGTTGTTTTGATATTGGCGTTCGACGTTATTTGGCTGATGAAGGCCAAGTTTTTGAACGCGCTTTGTATACCAACATGCCTATCAATATGCGTAAACCGGGCGAACATGTCTCGGGTAACAAAATCGCGATTGTGCCAGTGAAGCTGGCCCACGGTCAAAATGACCCGTACATCCGTTTACGACAAATTATTGAGAACCATCGCATTGTTAAACGCGCCGCTAAGCGCTCTCATCCCGCTGCGTTTAGTTATTACACGATCTTGATTCAGTCCTTTGCGTTAGTGTTTGAAGTTTTGCGGATGTCTGATTTAGTTCGGCCCATTGCAAATATTCTTATTTCTAACGTACCTGGTCCTAGCGACGTACGCTATTTTGGCGATGCTAAACTGGAAGCTATTTATCCTATTTCGACCATTGTACCGGGGGGCGGGGTTAATATTACGTTATTGACTTACGGCGATATGGCCAATGTGGGTTTGGTGTGTAGCGATAGAAAAATCAAATCGTTAGAGTCGATGGCGCACTATTTCAACGACGCTTTTGAACTGCTTGAAAAGAGTGTGGGTGATTACAACGTGAGCATTCAAGATATTGGTGAGCGTGTTGTCACTGATCACAAAGCGATTTTGGATGAGCATCCTATTCATATCTCAGAAGAGCATCATCATTCCAGTGTTTAAGGCGCTGATTGCTCCGATTTAGGGTGGAAGATGAATAGCAGTTCGCCATCTTCCACTTTCACTTCTTTTCCGTATTGCGCAAACAGCTTCTCTTCCAATATTTCTGGGTCCATCTTACATTCTAAGTCGCCAGAATCGGCTAATTCTTTGATGATCTTTTCGACTTCCGGACGATGAAAGTCGACGATTTTTTGTTTGCTGCCGGTTAGGTAAATCGACAAGTAATCCGACACTTCTTGATAGGTACCTGCACTTAGTATGTTTAGCGTGGTTTTTAAGGTGGTATTGAATAACCCCTTGATGGGGTTCGGTGTAAGCTGGCCAAGAATACTGCGAGTGTCTTTAAGCACGGCGTATTCATCTTTAACCAAATGTACGCCCAGTACTTGAGAGTTATGCATTCTCACAACGCTATCTTCTTCGTGATAAAACGGTGTGCCCGCAAGATTAATCACAAGGTGTGCCCGATATATTGGGTTGCCGAGCGTGGCAATGTGCATTGCGCAGAATAGGCTAACGTAAAATCGATTCTCCTCTTTGGGAAGTGTTAGCTCAGCTGCTTCAATGATGAGCTCGCCTTTGCAACCGGGCACTGACAAGGGAAAGGTTTCCGGTAGGTTTTCGGCAAGTAGTTCATTCAGCTCTTGTGTGGTGAAAGTCACCTGTTTGATTCTTTTAGTACGTATCAGAAGGGTGAAGAACCAGTGTTTGAGTTTTTCCTTAAAGGGCATGAATGGGGTAGTTCAGTCGTAAGCCAAATGATAGTGGCACTGTATCGGTAATTGACCCAAGGTTCAAACAGAAGCGTTAGTAAGGCCTTTTTCTGTCTTAAATCAACTCACTGAATATTAGTGGCAATGAGTCATAGCGAAAATATTTCTCAGTCGTTACTATGCTAAATGTTAACGATATGTTGCATTC
This sequence comes from Paraneptunicella sp., assembly GCA_964228975.1. Classification (GTDB taxonomy): domain Bacteria; phylum Pseudomonadota; class Gammaproteobacteria; order Enterobacterales; family Alteromonadaceae; genus Paraneptunicella. Next base: position 25,217 of record CAXRCC010000274.1, read on the forward strand.
ATTCTAATAATAAAGGAAAGAGCAAAAATGTTTGTTCCAAGTATTCTATTAAAACAGCTTTATACTCGTGGCAGCCTGACAAATAATCAAGACGGTATTCACTTTAGCTTGAAGAACAGGTTGAAAGACTCTGTCATCAAACGAATTAATGCTGTCACGATTAATGGCAAATCCGTTCCATTAACGCAAGTCGCTGTGCGAGTCGGGCGGGATGCTGAAATTAGTGTGGAAGCGTTAAACGCGAAACAAAACACTGCCTTTCCTTTACGAACGCTGATTGATATTCATATCAATGGTCACCCGCATTTAACGCAAGCAGAAAAGCAAACGGTCGGTATTGCCTTTGAGGCAACGCCGTTTGGTGCGTTAAAGTTTGAGGTAGAAGATGTCATCGCTTTTAATAAAGACACGCAAGCTCAGGGGATCCCGCGTGATGAGCATGACGATTACTGTGAGTCGATTATTCAAGCTAGACAAGAATATTTTTCGTCGTTTTCCGGGGCGAAAATCGATCATGTTGGTAAATATTCCATTGATCCAGAGAACTTGCGCGGCAACATTGAGCACTTTATTGGCGTTGCGCAAGTGCCTATTGGCGTAGCAGGCCCGATGGTGGTCAATGGAGAGCATGCTAAAGGCGAGTTTTTAGTTCCCTTAGCTACAACCGAAGGCACGTTAGTCGCATCTTATAATCGCGGCATCAAGCTCATGAATATGAGCGGCGGCGTTAAATCAACAGTGGTTGATGATGCCATGCAACGTGCGCCGGTCTTTGTGTTTGAGGACGCTCGAGGGGCCAGAGATTTTGTTGCGTGGGTGAACGCGCATTTTCAACACATTAAAGAGGAAGCGGAAGCCACATCTTCTGTCGCTAAGTTAACTTACATTGATAATTTCTTATCGAACAAATTTGCTTTCCTACGATTCAATTTTAAAACGGGTGATGCCGCCGGACAAAACATGGTTGGACGTGCCACCTTTGCCGCCTGTGGTTGGATATTAGATCATTACAAAGACCACAAAATAACGGATTTTTATTTAGAGTCCAATTTTGCTACCGACAAAAAAGCCTCCCAGATCAATATTATGCGAACTCGCGGTAAACGTGTGATATCGGAAATTACCCTCAAACGAGATGACTTATTGCAAGTGATGCGCGTTGACCCGAAGCAAATTGATTATCACGGTCGAGTAGCTGCGGTGGGCTCCTTTCTTTCTGGTGTCAATAATACGGGTTTACACTCACCTAACGGCATCACCGCAATGTTTATCGCTACTGGGCAAGATGTGGCGAATGTATCTGAGTCGTCGGCTGGTATTTTGTATTCAGAATTAACGGAAGAAGGTGATCTCTATTTATCGATCACAATCCCGTCTTTGATCGTAGCAACATATGGAGGCGGAACCGGAATCGGAACGCAAAAAGAATGCTTGGAGCTGATGGGCTGTTATGGCAGAGACAAGGTCTTAAAGTTTGCTGAAATTGTTGGCGCTGTGGTGTTGGCGGGGGAAATATCGCTCGCGTCTGCGATATCGTCGTCGGATTGGGTCTCTTCTCACGAGCAATACGGGCGAAATCGCTAAAATTTCACAAAGAGTTACAACGACTTTGCAGTATTTTTCCTGTTAACACGGTCTGAAATTAGAGCATTACCCTAAACGAAGACCTGTTAATCACTGAGGAGGAAGGCATTGCGATCTTATTTGATTTGCTTAATTGGTTTGGGTGTCACCGCATGGGATGCAAATGCCAGTCGTTACTGCGTTGAAGATTGGGCTTGCGCGGGTGTCACGGAGCGGGATAAACAACATAAAGTGTGGGTTTCTAATGAACGTCAGTATCCCATTACTATGACCTTGCTTGTTACAACTGAAAACTTGGAAGATGCAGTTGGGCAAAAAGGGGATTTTGAAATCACCAAGGTTGTACCGGGTAATCACAAAATTCCTGTATTAAGTTTGCAGCAAGCCGATCCTGATGAGCGCTGGCGTTATCACTATAGCTTCGATTGGAGCGTTGGCGACATGCACGCCGAGCACGATGATGAGTACCGTTATCTCGTGCCTTATGAGCAAGGTGCATTCTATGAGGTGATTCAAGGATATAACGGCGGATTCAGTCATCATGGCTCTGAATCTTATTCCATTGATTTTGGTATGCCAGTTGGTACGCCAATTCATGCAGCTCGAGGCGGCACTGTTGTTGATACGGCTGAGCATCATAATAAGGGAGGTGGTTCGCAAGCTTATGCGCAATACGCCAATTACGTTATTGTGTTGCATAATGATGGTACAACAGGTGAGTATTTTCACTTGATGCATCAAGGCGTTGAAGTTGAAGTTGGGCAGCATGTATACCCAGGTGAATTGCTCGGTTATTCCGGCAATACAGGCTTTTCTACTACTCCACATTTACATTTTGCGGTCTATCGAGCGCGTCCCAAAGGGGATTTTGAATCGATTCCTATTATCTTTAAAGAAGGGCAGAGAATAGACTCGTACTGAGTCTATTCTGATTTTTGAGAGGGGCACATATCGAGCAGGTAAGGCTCTTCACCATCTGACGGTTCAATCTCCAACTTCACTGGGAATCCCCATAAACGATGTAAATGCTTCAATACTTCTTTTTTGCTGTCTGCTAACGGTATGCCATTTTGAGGAATATACCTAAGCGTTAACGACCGGTCTCCCTTAATATCAACGTTGTACACTTGAATATTCGGTTCAAGATTCGACAAGTTGTACTGACTTGAAAGCTTCTCCCTTAGCATTAAATAGCCTTGCTCGTCATGGATGGCAGAGACTTTTAAGTAAGAGAATTTGTCGTCATCATCAATGGCAAACAAACGGAAATCGCGCATTAACTTGGGTGACAAAAATTGGCTAATGAAACTTTCATCTTTAAAGTTCTTCATGGCGAAATGCAGTGTTTCTAACCAATCCGCACCTGCGATGTCAGGGAACCATGCCTTATCTTCCTCCGTTGGATTTTCACAAATGCGCTTGATGTCCATAAACATATTAAAACCAAGTGCATAAGGGTTGATACCTGAGTAGTAAGGACTGTTGTACTCTGGTTGCATAACAACACCGGTGTGACTATGCAAGAATTCCATGATGAAGCGATCGGTCACTTTTCCTTCATCATATAAATGATTCAGGATGTGGTAGTGCCAGAATGTTGCCCAGCCTTCGTTCATAACTTGAGTTTGTTTTTGAGGGTAGAAGTACTGGGACACTTTCCTCACAATTCTCACTAACTCTCGCTGCCAAGGCTCAAGTAGCGGGGCGCGTTTCTCAATGAAATAAAGAATGTTTTCTTGCGGTTCTTCGGGGAATCTATGTTCTTTGGGTTCTGCCGATGCTTTTGCGTCAGGAATGGTTCGCCACAGTTCATTAACCTGAGATTGCAAATAGCTTTCCCGTTCTTTTTGTCGTTCTTTCTCTACTTGCATAGAGATTTTTTGAGGACGTTTGTAACGGTCAACGCCATAATTCATAAGGGCATGACAAGAATCGAGCAGGTTTTCGACTTCTGATATGCCGTATTTCTCTTCACAATCATTGATGTATTTTTTGGCGAAAACGAGGTAGTCGATAATCGAGCTCGCATCCGTCCATGTTTTAAATAAATAATTGTTTTTGAAGAAGGAATTATGTCCGTAGCAGGCATGAGCCATCACCAAAGCTTGCATCGTAATGGTGTTTTCTTCCATTAAATACGCAATACACGGATCGGAGTTAATGACAATCTCGTAAGCCAGCCCCATTTGACCACGGCGGTAGTTTTGTTCGGTTGAAATGAACTTCTTACCAAACGACCAGTGTGTGTAATTGATGGGCATACCTACGCTTGCGTAGGCGTCCATCATTTGCTCAGCAGTAATAACCTCAATTTGGTTAGGGTAGGTATCGAGCCCATAAAGCTTTGCGACTCGATCAATTTCATTTTCGTATTCTTCGAGTAACTCGAAGGTCCAGTCAGGCCCATCACTCAATGGCTTGGCGGCTTTCTTTTTGCCTGGTTTGGGCTGGGCTTTGCGTGCTGCTTCCTTAGTCGGTGTTGCCACTAGCTCTCCCCCTTACTGGTTATGCCTTTTTTGAACAATTCGCGGAATACAGGATAAATATCTTCTACTCTACGAATGTGCTTCATGGCGAAGTTACTGTTGGATTCGCTCAACTTCATGTATTCACGCCACAGGCTTTGATGCTGACGTTCTGTGATTTCTATGTAAGAGTAGTAGCGCACCTTATCCAATAACTTATTGTGTAAGATGTGCGTACACATCGGTGAATCGTCGGCCCAGTTGTCGCCATCGGAAGCTTGTGCAGCATAGATATTCCATTCATCAGCAGGATATCTATCGGCAACAATCTCATCCATCAATTTCAAAGCACTTGAAACAATGGTTCCACCTGTTTCTTGAGAATAGAAAAACTCTTGTTCATCGACTTCTTTTGCTTGGGTGTGATGGCGAATGTAAACCACATCTACATTCTTGTAGGTGCGTGATAAAAATAAATACAAAAGAATGTAAAAGCGTTTAGCAATATCTTTTGTTGCTTGATCCATCGAGCCCGATACATCCATTAAGCAAAACAGGACAGCTTTGCTGGTTGGAAGCGGACGCTTTTCATAGTTTCTGAAACGTAAGTCAAAGGTATCGATGAACGGTACTTTGGCTATTTGTCGTTTTAATTCGGCGATTTGTTTTTCAAGCTCGACGATTTCGAGCTGATGATCGTGTGTATCTTGCTTTAAGGCTTCTACGGTTTCTTCAAGTTGCTTTAACTTTTTCTTCTTACCCGTTGTTAATGCAATTCGACGTGCCACAGAGCCTTTTAAGCTGCGAACAATATCTAAATTACTTGGAACCCCATCTGTTTGATAGCCAGCTCGATAAGTCTTGTATTGCACAAGCTTATCAAGCTGATTTTCTTGCAGGTTAGGGAGCTCTAAATCTTCGAAGAGCAAATCTAGGTATTCGTCTCTTGAGATTTGGAAAGTAAAGTCATCTTGACCTTCGCCAGAATCACTCGCTTCGCCATCTCCAGAGCCTTCACCCGCACCGCCTCCAAGGGGACGCTTGATCTTGTCACCTTGAGAAAACTGGTCGTTGCCGGGGTGCACCATCTCGCGTTTTCCGCCTTTGCCTGTATGAAAAACGGGCTCAGAAATATCGCGAGTTGGAATACCCACTTCCTCACCAGAGGTTACATCGGTTACGCTGCGACCACTGATAGAGTCAGATACGGCTTTTTTGATTTGCTGCTTGTAGCGGCGGATAAAGCGCTGTCGATTGACAGAGCTTTTACCCTTGCTATTTAACCTTCGATCGATGAAGTGCGCCATAAGCCACCTCTTTTGTTAAGACGATTTTCTAACTCGTAAATACCACTCACACAGCAAACGAACTTGCTTTTGTGTGTAGCCTTTTTCTGTCATACGTTCAACAAAATCGTCGTGTTTCTTCTGATCTTCAGCAGAACCTTTCGTGTTGAATGAAATTACTGGCAATAAGTCTTCTGTATTCGAGAACATTTTCTTCTCAATGACTGTGCGCAGTTTTTCATAGCTTACCCAAGCAGGGTTTTTGCCTTCATTGTTGGCTCTTGCACGCAGCACAAAATTGACGATCTCGTTTCTAAAGTCTTTCGGATTACTGATCCCGGCAGGCTTTTCGATTTTTTCGAGTTCGGCGTTCAGTGCTTCTCTGTCGAACAGTTGTCCTGTTTCTGGGTCGCGATACTCTTGGTCTTGGATCCAGAAGTCAGCATATGTGACGTAGCGATCGAATAGATTTTGCCCATATTCAGAGTAGGATTCTAAATAAGCCGTTTGAATTTCTTTACCGATGAATTCAACATACTTCGGTACCAAATAGCCTTTCAAATGCTCTTTGTACTTTTCTTCAATCTCGGAAGGGAACTGTTCACGTTCAATTTGGCGTTCAAGCACGTAGAATAAGTGAACCGGGTTCGCGGATACTTCTTGGTGATCGAAGTTAAAGACACGAGAAAGGATCTTAAAAGCAAAACGGGTAGAAAGTCCGTCCATCCCTTCATCAACACCTGCATAGTCGCGGTACTCTTGGTACGACTTGGCTTTGGGATCGGTGTCTTTTAAGGACTCTCCATCATAAACTCGCATTTTGGAGTACATGCTGGAGTTTTCTGGCTCGTTTAAGCGGGATAAAACGCTAAATTGCGCCAAGGTTTCCAACGTGCCAGGTGAACAAGGAGCTTCGAACAGCTCACTGGATTCTAACAGCTTCTCGTAAATTTTAATCTCTTCCGAAACGCGTAAACAATACGGGACTTTAACGATGTATACACGGTCGAGGAAAGCTTCGTTATTCTTGTTGTTGCGGAAAGCTTGCCACTCTGATTCGTTCGAGTGAGCAAGAATTAACCCGTCGAAAGGTAAGGCAGAAAAGCCTTCAGTTGGGTTGTAGTTTCCTTCTTGGGTAGCGGTGAGTAGTGGGTGTAAAACCTTGATAGGGGCTTTAAACATCTCCACGAATTCCATTAAGCCTTGATTGGCTTTACAAAGTGAGCCTGAGTAGCTGTATGCATCAGGGTCATTTTGTGCAAAATCTTCTAGGCGACGGATGTCGACTTTACCCACAAGCGCACTGATATCTTGATTGTTTTCATCGCCTGGCTCGGTTTTAGCAATACCGACTTGATCAAGAATAGATGGGTAGACTTTAACCACTTTAAATTTGCTAATGTCTCCATTGTACTCATGGAGGCGTTTGCGCACCCACGGAGACATAATGCCTTTGATGTAACGCTTCGAAATACCGTACTCTTTTTCTAAGATGTCACCGTCTTCATTTACATCAAATAAGCAAAGTGGCGAATCGTTTACCGGACTGTCTTTCAAGACGTAAATCGGCACTTTTTGCATCAGCGCTTTTAGCTTTTCAGCAAGTGATGATTTACCGCCCCCAACAGGACCGAGTAAGTAGAGAATTTGCTTTTTCTCTTCTAAACCTTGGGCAGCGTGTTTTAGGTAGGAAACAATCTGCTCGATTGCCTCTTCCATACCATAAAACTCGCTAAATGCAGGGTATTGAGAAATGACTCTGTTAGAGAAAATACGACTAAGCGTTGGATCTTGGGATGTATCAATTAACTTGGGTTCACCAATAGCACTGAGCAAGCGCTCGGCAGCATTGGCGTAGACCATGCGGTCTGCTTTACACAGCTCTAAATACTCCTGAATGGAGTACTCCTCTTCCTTGTGAGCTTCATACCTTGTTTGATAATGCTCGAAAATACTCATGACGACCTCCAGCTATGGAAACGGGTTGGTGCGCAATCTTATTTCTTCTAATGCGTCCGCTTAACTTTACCTATCTATAAGGTTAGACATTAATTTACGTATTGCGTTGCTAATTAGATTTATTTTTTTGTCGAGCTAGCGTTACAAAATATTTTAATTTCAATATTTTGCTGATTAAGCGAGAACAATGCCTTGCTTAATAGACTGGCTAACTCAGCAAATGCTTTACTTCCGGCAATGCGTACAAGCTACGCAACAAAATTACCCTTGTCTATGCCTCTTTTACCATTAAAAGTAACAGAAACGCCTATAACAGGGCTGTACCGCTTGAATTATCTAGGGTTGTAAAAAACTTAACAAAAGGTAAAAAAGTTTTATTTGGTTGAAAAGTAGTCAGTTTTTGAGGTTGAGAGGGGGAGAGGCAGACCCTCAGAAAAGGGCCTGCTAAAGGGAGAATTAACCGAAGTTCTTTGCAGCGAAGTCCCAGTTAATTAATGCCCAAAATGCTTCCAAATACTTAGGACGCGCATTTCTGTAATCGATGTAGTAAGCGTGTTCCCACAAATCAACTGTCATTAGAGGAGTCACACCTTCTTCAGTGATAGGCGTTGCAGCGTTGCTTGTGTTAACGATATCTAGGCTACCATCGGCTAGTTTAACCAACCAAGTCCAGCTAGAACCGAAGTTGTTTACTGCTTTGTCGTCAAATGCTTTTTGGAACTCAGCGAAAGAGCCCCATTTAGCGTTGATTGCGTCAGCAAGTGCACCTGCTGGTTCGCCGCCGCCGTTCGGGCTTAAGCTGTTCCAGTAGAAAGTGTGGTTCCAGATTTGAGCTGCGTTGTTGAATACGCCGCCTTCAGAATTTTTAACAATCTCTTCAAGAGATAAGTTAGCTTGATCAGTACCTTCAACTAAACCATTCAACTTAGCAACGTAAGTCGCGTGGTGTTTACCGTAGTGAAAGTCTAAAGTTTCCGCAGAAATGTGTGGCTCAAGGGCATTTTTCTCATACGGTAGTGGTGGTAATTCAAAAGCCATGGTGATTCTCCAAAGTTCAAATGGGATGCAATCCTAAAAAGTGATAAAAGCGGACTAAAAACGCCTAGGCATACCCTAGGTGCGTGTCTTAGTCATTGATCGCAGTCAACAATATGGGCACTTGTCAGATAAAAACAAGAGTCTATTTTGCAAATACTTATAAAAAAATGAACTAACCAAAGGTTGAAATTGAGCAAAAAGTCTCAATGATAGGGGTCTCTGGTTCTGTAAATGTAGACTAGAAGTTCAGTCCCCAAAGATCAATGAGCTTGATTTGGGGAGATTAATGATCAACAAGTGATAGGTAAATTTTTGATGGAAACCCTTGATAAAATTAAACAACAAATTTCTGAAAACCCCATTTTGCTGTACATGAAGGGTTCCCCTAAATTGCCAAGCTGTGGGTTTTCTTCTCAAGCGGCGCAGGTCATGATGTCATGCGGAGAGCCGTTTGCCTACGTCGATATTCTTCAAAATCCTGATATTCGCGCGGAATTGCCAAAGTATGCTGATTGGCCAACGTTTCCTCAATTATGGGTAGATGGTGAGCTAGTTGGTGGTTGTGACATTATTTTAGAAATGTTTCAGCAAGGCGAATTGCAACCACTGATTAAAGACACATCTGAAAAATACAAAGATGCTGACGAAGAAAGTGCAGAATAAGAATAAATAGTTTATGTCGCATCACTTAGAGGGTGCGACAATATTCTTATAGGTAAGAAAGACAAAGAATAAGGATAGTGAAGCTGATTTTGGCTAGAGCGTAAAGCCAATACAAAGCAAAACAAAGGGAAGTCGAAAGAGGAGAGTAAAACAGCGAGAGAGGGCGCAGCCGAGCCTTAATTGAAATAGGCGTTGAAGTATCAAATCGAGGAGTAAACCTTAAGACACCTCTTTGAATAGGCTGCTATCGATAATCGTTTCATCCACAATTTGCTGAGCAAGCTGAGTACACTTTCCACATTGATTAGCAACACCAAGGGCTTTTTTAAGCTCTCTGATATTTCCAGCACCTTCACCCACAGCTTCGCGGATGGCTTTATCCGTTATTGCATTACAAAGGCATACATACATAATCGTGTTCACTCTTTTCGGTTTTTATCGCTCACTTTGGAGAGAAGTGATAAATCGCATCAGTTGAATATCGACCGCTTTATAAGTTCACTATAAAACGTTATGTAAATGATAATAATTGTTATTTAGAATAATGCAAGCGAAAAGTCATCATGATGCCAAATTAAATTGCTGTAATTTTGTTCAGAAATAGGTAATTGCTGTACAGTTGTGAAGAAATATTTCCGAGCACATAGAATTTCTTGAATGAAACAATTAACTAAATCGATTGGTTTTTTGATTCTTCATCACTATATTGTGACACGTCCAAGCCTTTTCGGGTTGAAGTGGTCGTTTTTCGAACGTTCCAACCCGATGAGGGTGGTAAAATTTTCGCATTTAAGTAAAGCGAACCCCTTTTTGATTGATATCTTTTTAAATGGAGAACTCAATGAGTGTATTAGTTGGTCGTCCTGCTCCTGATTTTACTGCTGCAGCGGTTAAAGGAAACGGTGAGATTGTTGACAGCTTCACGTTGTCTGAAGAAATCAAAGGCAAGAAAGCTGTAATCTTCTTCTACCCGCTAGATTTTACTTTTGTATGCCCTTCTGAGTTAATCGCTTTCGATAAGCGTTATGAAGAGTTCCAAAAGCGTGGCGTTGAGGTTATCGGTGTTTCTATCGACTCTCAGTTCTCTCACAATGCATGGCGTAACACTCCAGTAGAAAACGGTGGTATCGGTCCTGTTAAGTACACTTTGGTTGCTGACGTTAAGCATGAAATCTGTCAAGCATATGATGTTGAACACCCAACTGATGGTGTTGCATTCCGCGGTTCTTTCTTGATTGACGCTGAAGGTAACGTACGTCACCAAGTAGTTAACGATCTACCACTAGGTCGTAACATCGACGAAATGTTACGTATGGTTGATGCCTTAAACTTCCACGAAGAGCACGGTGAAGTTTGCCCAGCTGGTTGGGAAGAAGGCAAAAAAGGTATGGATGCAAGCCCTGAAGGTGTTGCTGCATTCCTATCTGAGAATACTGACCAGTTATAAGATTTATAACAGTCGTACAGAATTGAAAAAGGGAAGCATTTGCTTCCCTTTTCTTTTATGTCATATTGTTAAAAGCATCAAGCATCAAGCATCAAGCATCAAGCATCAAGCATCAAGCATCAAGCATCAAGCATCAAGCATCAAGCTATTCAATCAATGGTTAGGTGTTCGGCCAACCCACTTTTTCTTGCCATTTATTCACCATAATGCAAAACAGTTCTGCTGTTTTCTTGGCGTCATAAAGTGCCGAATGCGCTGCTTTGGGATCAAAGTCCATTTTGGCGGCTTTGCACGCCTTAGCAAGCACAGTTTGTCCAAATGCAAGGCCAGCAAGGCTTGTGGTATCAAAAGAAACAAACGGATGGAAAGGGCTGCGTTTTAGCTCAGCTCTATCAATGGCGGCGTTAATAAAGCCTTGGTCGAAAGCAGCGTTGTGGGCAACAATCACTGAGCGTTGGCAGTTTGCCGCTTTTTGTCCTTTGCGAATGTTTTTGCAAAGATCTTTCATGGCTTCGATTTCTGGAATCGCACCGCGTAGCGCGCAATAAGGGTCAATGCCATTAAAATCGATGGCTGCTTGCTCTATGTTGGCGCCGGGGAAGGGCAGTGTGTGGTAATGGAAGGTTTTATCCGGATGTAACATTCCGTCTTCATCCATTTTTAATGTAACAGCAGCAACCTCTAACAATGCATCTTGTAACGCGTTAAAGCCAGCTGTTTCCACGTCTATCACAACAGGAAAGTAACCTCTAAAACGGTTACACAATTCGTATTTTTCCTCTGTCATAGGCATGTTATCTAAGCTGAATTCCATAAAAATCCTAAGTGTTAACCTAATAATAGGTGATTCGCAAAATAACGGCTCGATCCTAGCAAAAACCCCTCGCTCTTTTCGAACTTTCTAACCAATTTTTTCCAATTAATATCCGCAAAGAATGAATTAGTACGATTTATGATCAGATGAAGGGTACTCAATCCATTCAATTCATAGTAAGCTTGCACAAGGTATTTGAGGGTATGACATGTCGCAATGGAAAAAGCCTATTTAAGTGTTTTTGACTATTGCCGATACAGTGAAATGAATAAGGCTTCGACTTGCTGAATTTGGATTAATACCTGTATGAGAAAATTTGCTGCTTTCTTACCACTACTGAGCATGACGCTAATAAGCACCGCTGCGTCAGCCCATCTACGCCAGTATTCTGCACCTGTAGAAGACTCCGTCTGGAGTATCAATGTTCCCAATCGACTCGAGTGTACTTTAAGCCACAACTTACCCGGCTATGGACGCGCAATATTCAGCAGTGTCGCCAGCAAGCAACTGAACATGGAATTCACGCTTGAAATGCGCCGCTTACCTAAAAACTACAGTGTCGCCTCAGTATATTCTGTGCCACCGGCGTGGATGCCCGGTGAAATACAGCGCCCTATCGCTGAAATGCCTATTCGAAAGCAATTTGACGGTGACTTACCCGAGCGAGCAGCTTGGACGATGCTCTCTGAGCTAGAGAAAGGGTATTGGCCGACGCTGTATTACCAAGATTGGTATAATCAGTACGACAGCGTTTCTGTTGCGCTTAATGCAAGTAATTTTGCTACACCGTATGAAAGCTTTGTTAACTGTGTTTCCAATTTGCTTCCATTCAGTTTTGAGGATATTTCCTATACCGTTTTGACGTATAAGAAAAATGCAGTTGAGTTAACGAAAACCTCTAAGAAAAAGCTCGATATGATTGCCGAATACCTTAAAGAAGATACCGATTTAGAGTTGGTCTTATTAGATGGTTATGCCGATAGTTTTGGCGGGCGAGCAAAGAACAAAGAACTATCAATACAACGCGCCGTTGAGATTAAGAGCTTCTTTTCAAACAGTGGTGTGGCGGCCAATCGCATTCAAGTGACTGGGCATGGAGAACGAAGACACATTGCACCAAACGTTACGCCGGAAGGGCGAGCTAAAAACCGCCGCGTGGTGATTCGTTTACAAAAGGCTTAGTTAACGGTCTAAGCTTATTGAAGAGCTTATTGAGTAGCGCATTGATCATAATGCTTTACCTCGATATATAAGCCGTATAGAGGCCGCAGAAAAGCCACAATGATAAGTAAAATAATGATAAGTAAAATAGGCCTTCTTATTTAAGTAGGCCTATGAGAAGGAATGTCATTGATTAACGCGCCGTCCAGCCACCGTCTAATACGAGCGTTTGTCCTGTAATATTTCTTGCTGCATCTCCCATCAAAAAGGCGGCAGTTTCTGCGAGCTCATCTAGTCCGATAAACGCTTTTTTCGGCATAGGCTCAAGCATGATCTTATTCACCACGTCTTCTTCTGAAATACCGTGTTCAACTGCTTGAGAGGCAATCTGCTTTTCCACCAACGGTGTTTTCACATAAGAAGGACACAGCGTATTAATGGTAATGTCCGCATCGCCCGTTTCCAGTGCTAGCGTTTTGGAAAACCCCAATAATCCGTGTTTAGCTGCAACGTATGCAGATTTAAACGGCGAAGCGACCAACGAGTGAATAGAGCCAACATTAATAATTCTGCCGTAGCCCTTTTCTCGCATAGATGGCAAAAACGCGCGGGAGAGCATAGCCGGGCCAACGAGCATAACTTGGATTAAAAACGCCCACTTATCTGAAGGGAAGCTTTCAAGTGCTGAAACATGTTGAATGCCTGCGTTATTAATCAATACATCAACAGGTGTCGTGGATAACTGCTCGGGTAACGACTCAATTTGCGCGGTATTGGAAACATCAACAGCAATGGCTGTTGCGCTGATTTTCTTTTCGGCCAATTGGCCTGCAGCAGCATTGGCTGCTGATTCGTTTAAGTCAGCGATGATGATGTGATGGCCTTGTGCGCCAAGGTGCTCGGCAATGGCTAAACCAATGCCGCTAGCGCCACCTGTGATTAAAATGTTTTTTGCTTGAGTTTGATTGGACATATCAGTTTCCTGTCAGCCCTTTTGCAAGAGCCGCTATAGCCATAATTTGTTTGCCGTGAAGCGTGGCATAGTTTTCATCGGTATATCCCCACCAATCCCAACAACCTTGCGGATTAAATGGCAGCATGTTGCTGTTTTTGGTTTGCGGATAAAGTACAACGAGCCGGTTGGTTTCCGCCCAGCGGTTATAACCGGTTTTTTGAATAAACTGATGTCCGATGGCGTCCTCATTTTGATTACAGCCGTGAAAAGCAATATGCAACTGGCAGGATTGCCCTTGTTCGCAGGCTTGAGGGACATAAGCGTAGGCATTATCGCCTAAGGTATCGCCAAGGTTATTCGGTAAGGCGTCTGTTGATATGCGTTTGATGCGACTGTCATCCGCTTTGCCTGGAGAGCTGATATCCGAGTATAAGTGTGACAAGATTTCTCCTGCCGCATCAAAACCGCATTGACCAATAAAAGGAGACGTTGATTCGTCACAAGAAGTCCCTTGATTGAGGGTCGGGAAGTGGTGCGCAAAAGCTTTACTTGCCTCGTATTTGATATTGGCACCTGGAATCCACTTAGCGTACTGGTCTCTTAATTGATCAACGACCTTAACGGAGACTTTTTCATCTTTAGTGCCCGCAAGAAGCCAGACTTTATCGTCTTTTAAATGGCTTAATGCTTGTACTTTTTTGCTTTTCTCCCACTGCTTAATCGTGGCGTTACGTTGCGTTAAATCCAGTGCTTTTTTCGGCGAACCAATGCATTCAGAAAGCGCTGTGGTTAAGCTGTTTTGCGCACAATAGTTAGGACCTGCGGCAATAATCCCCGCGCCTTGTATCCAGTCTGAATGGGCAATATGCATTTGATTTGCCATAAAACCACCGCTGGATAACCCCGACACCGTGGTTTTTTTCAGGTCTAAATTTAATGTTTGCTCAAGCGAGGAAAACTCTGCACTTGTTGCCGTGAATGTCACTAGCCCCAAACCAAGAAGCGATAAACGTAATACACCGTTAGCTTGTGGTACTTTGAGCATGGACTGCATAATTTTTGCTCTTTTCATATCCTTCTTCCCGAAACGTAAGTGATTGGCACATGTTTTTACTGCAATACTCGCTTGAGGCGTGATTAACCCATTACATTGAATAGGGTCACGGCGAGAATTAAACCAATTAGCGGCACCACAACCGTTAATGCGCCTACCGCGCCATAGGCTCGTTGGTGCGTTTCACGACAGATTGCGCGAATGGTGGTTACCACGTAGCCGTTATGAGGCAGCGAGTCGATTGCGCCTGAAGAAATTGAAACAATGCGATGCAGTTGCTCAGGGTCAACGCCTTGGTCCATGTAGTGAGGCCCAATTAAAGGAAGTGCAATGGCTTGGCCGCCAGATGCTGAACCCGTTAAACCTGCAATGATACTAACGGCAACCGCTGCGCCAATTAACTCGTTACCTGGGATGCTAGTGGTAAATTCAACGGCAGCAAGAAAAGCTGGGGTGGCTTTGGCAACCGAGCCAAAACCCACTACCGCTGCGGTGTTACCA
>CAXRCC010000275.1:0-28865 GCA_964228975.1 Paraneptunicella sp.
CGGTTCCGTGGGCGGCAGTTCCCATTTTGATGAGTCACTGAAAAGTGCGCGTATTAATCACCTAAGATACACAGATTATGACTTGCTCAGGCGCTCTTTTCGTCAAGGCAAAGTGGATGTGTACATCGAGGTTATGAGCAGCCACTATCACAATATGCACTTTCCCAAACAGGCTAATACTGCGTATCTTGAAACGATTCGAGGCTTTCACTTCCTACACGAAAAATACGCGCATTTAGCACCACAAGTCGCTCAGGAATTCCAAAAACTGCAAGCAGAAATTCACACACCCGATAACCAATGTTGGTTAAAATTAGCGGACTATCAAAAGACACTCAGCAATCAACTTGAACTTGCCTCTAAGCCTCACAAAAAACGCAATACTCACTAACCCCTTTCGTAAGAAGGTTCGCACTTTTTTCACCGATTAACGCGTGCTCAACTTACCGTTAAGTTTACGGTTTTAAAATAATATTCCAATCAACTTGCCGCTAGGTTCACGGTTTAGAAATAATATTCCAAATTAAATTGCACGAAATCATCGCGTCGAAAGGCACTGAGCACATCCCTTGGGTTGTTAGCTCTAAAAAACCATGCATCCACGCTCCATTTCATATTGTCATTAATACGACTGCTGGCTTCAATGAACGCGGAGGCGCTATCGGAATCATCTAAATCCTGAACATAACCCAACAGAATTTCTGTGCTGTCCACATCGTTCAATACAATTCGGCTACCAAGCATAATGTCGTTTTGAGCAGGCGTGGTTGCCAATTCATCGCGATCGTCAAATTGGTATTCCATTAACCAGCCAATATCCACAACCGAATCCATGACGCCAACTTGCGTGTACTCAAAACCACCAGTCATAGCAAAGAAACGACCTTGGCTTGTGTCTCGGCTGATCCCTTCAAACTTAAGTAACCAACTATCGACCACGGCTAAAACGTCTACACCCACTTGTGTCATTTGCAAGTACAAGGGCACAAGCACAGGTGACTCGCCACTGGTATCTGGCACAAAAACAGGTTCTCTTGATGTGCCATCAAAATACGACACGCCCACTTCCCAATCACCTATGCTGTGGCTGTAGCGCACTGCCCAGTCGGTATGATGACGCGCATCGCTAGATTCATAGCGCGCATTATCGGTATCCACCAATAAAGGCGGCCCCACTCTGCCTTCAATACCGGGAAAAGTGCGCTCTCTGAAATAAGGCAGAACGAATAGCGAGGTGGTTCCCCAATCGCGAATGAAGGTCGCATTTATCATTGGCTGACCGAGCTTGTCTTCGCCATCTACGGCTTCGATATTGTCGGTTTGGTTAATAACATCAACCAAATGCTGAGATTCCGTTTGTCCCCAAAAGACTTTGCCGATACCGGCTTTAACTTCCCAATCTTCCCCAAATTGAGACCACAACAACTCTCTAATATCACCGTGGCTGCGCTCTGAATCTTGTTCGTCCCAACGCAAGAAAGGCTTAAACACAAGGCTGTTATTTCCATCATTCCACTCAGAATAAATTTCTGGCTCGAACAACACCGAGGTTTGGTTGTTATCTTTTAGCGAAGAGGATGCATTTTGCAGAAAATGGCGATGCTCCAAAAACAGTTTTCCGGTCACTTCGGTTTGTGCTTGCGCGGGAAAAGCACTCCCGATAAACACGGATGATGAAACGGCTACAGCAATAACTTGGAGCCTTGAGGCAATACGTCTATGAAAAAAAGCGCTCATGATTTTCCCGTTATATATACAACTATGCGACAGTCTGACATGCCCTCATCGGTTAGTTAACTGTCCTAAGGTGCATCATATTCCACTTGATAAAATAGATAAAATTCTTTATCACTACGGGCTTCAGTATTTTCCTCGCAAAAATAACAAATAATATTGACTACATTCAGGAAGGTCCCGTGAGAAAAAATATCCGCACTTTAGCGGCGTTTGTCCTAGCTGCGCCAGCAGCACTACAGGCTGCGCCGAGCCAAGAGGCGATCGATATCGCCCAGCAAAACATCATTGTCGACTCGCATATAGACGTTCCTTACCGATTACACGAAAAGTGGGTAGATGTAACGCGTGCCACACAAGGAGGCGATTTTGACTACCCTCGCGCAATCACCGGTGGTTTAAACGCGCCTTTTATGTCTATTTACACACCGGCATCACTTGATGGCACGCCCAAAGCCACCGCTTTAGCCAATAAGATGATCGATTACGTGGAAGGCATTGTCGGGCGCGCTCCCAATAAATTCGCCATAGCCAAAACCGTAGCGGAAGTGGAAAGCCAATTCGAAAAAGGCATTATCTCTTTGCCAATGGGCATGGAAAATGGCTCGCCAATTCAAGGCGACTTAAACCAACTAAACCACTTCTATCATCGCGGTATTCGCTATATCACGTTGGCGCACTCCCAAAGCAATCACATTTCTGATTCGTCTTACGACTTACGCAGAAAATGGAAAGGGCTAAGCCCGTTTGGCAAAGAGCTGGTCAAAGAGATGAACGATATCGGCATGATGATCGATATCTCGCACGTTTCCGATGCTGCGTTTTATCAAGTCATTGATTTAACTCAGGCACCCGTTATCGCCTCTCACTCCTCGTTAAGAAAATTTACGCCAGGCTTTGAGCGAAACATGGATGATGACATGTTAAAAGCCGTGAAGAAAAACGGCGGTGTGGTCATGATTAACTTCGGCTCTAGCTTCGTGTCTGCTTCTTCTAATGCGTGGGTGGATCAATTCAACAAAAAGCGCGATGAAGTGAAAAAAGAAACCAATAACGACCAAGCCAAAGTCGACGCATTTCGCGATAAGTACGTGAAGAAAAATCCCTTCCCGTTTGCGGATTTAAATATTGTACTGGATCACATTGACCACGTAGTGAAAGTGGCGGGTATTGATCACGTGGGTATTGGTTCCGACTACGATGGCGTTGGCGACTCGCTGCCAGAGGGACTAAAAGACGTGTCTACCTACCCTAATTTGGTTCAGGGTTTATTGGATAGAAATTACTCACCTGCCGACATCAAGAAGATCTTAAACGAGAACTTCCTGCGTGTGTGGCGAGAAGTAGAAACCTACGCGAAAGCACACTAACCCTTAAGGGCATACTCGCTCTAAAAAACCGTGCCGGGCGAAACGGCTATCAACTGGTTTCGCCCGCTTTTACGGTTTAACGCTTTAACTCGCTGCTAATACCGCTTTTTGTGCCTCATCTTTGAAGAATTGACTTAACTCCGTTAATTTCAACTCATCACAGCAACGCTGAAAAATGGCTTTTTGCTCCCCGCTTAGCGCGAGTCCCTGCAACAAATCGTGGGCTCTGGCCGCGTTTTCTTTCTGCTCTTGATTCAACGCGCCTTGTTCACCAAGCGCCATCAATACTTTTAAAATATTTAACGCAATGGGCTTGCTGTTTGGAGACAACACAAAAGCACGACTTAGCTCAACATAGGCAGGAGAATAACGCTTGTTTCGATAATGCTCCGTTGCCATTTCCGTCAATTCCTTAGGCGAAAAATGAATTTCTTTGCGCTCCAACGCTTCTTGCTGAATGTATTGGGTGATCACACTGCCCGCGAACGAATCGCCTTCAATTTGCTGCTTCAGTTTTTCTAGCATCTGTAAGCATTCTTCTCGATAACCCAATGCATGGAACGCTTTCACTTTGTCTAAGTTATCTTCCAAAGAATCCAGCATGCCTTTATCCACTTCTTCTTTGAGCAATTCTTCCGCTTTTTTCTTATCATCGCGCAAACACATCATACGAACATGAATAATGGACATCTGTTTCTTCAATTCAGATTTACCATATTGAGATTCAAGTTGGGCAATCATGCGCTCGGATTTTTGCAGAATTTTTGATGCCTCTGCATCGGATAATGTCGCCGCTAAATCCAATCCAGATCGGATCACATTAAGCATGAGTTCGGGTGAGTCATGTATCGAGTTTTTGGCGTATTTCGCCATATTCTGCGTTGCGACATATTGCCCAAGCTTATCGTGATTTAACCTTGCTAAATTGCACGACTTTTTATTTCTATCAATATTGCGCGGTGCCAGTTCCGTCGCCATTTTAATTTCTTCATAAGCTTGCGCATAATTTTCATGCTCGATGTAATACTGAGCAAGTAAATCATAAGCCATGAAACAAGTGTCTTTTCGCTGTTTTAGTTCTTCAATTAAGACTGCGGCTTCTTTTTCCTTTTCTTGCTTCAATAACGCTTTTGCTAGCGCCACCTTTACCCAACCGTAATCCATTTCTTCGGCCAGCTTTGCATAAAAAAGCTCAGCATCATGAAACTCTCGTAAACTCATCAAACACTCGCCAATTAGGCGTTTAATGTGAGGGTAATAACTTGCTAAGGATTCGTCTTGCAGCTGACGCTCGCCAATATAAATTGCAGAAGCATACTCCTTTTGGTCCACACAGTAGTGCAAGCGGTACAACTTGCGTTTAACACGCAATACCAGCTTTAAACGCTCTAAGGCTTTGCGTCTGTCTAACGGTTTTACCCAAAAGTCGTTAGGTTGCAATTCAATAACACAATTAACCAGCGTTGCGGAGGTTTCCGCACTGAGGAAAATCACCACGGTGCTTTTATTTACGTGGCCTTTTAACTTAAGTTCTTCTAACAAGTGAAAGCCGTCTTTATCACTTTTTACGTTAAAAGAAATAATCACAATATCGAATGAACTTTCTGCGCACAAACGTGCTGCATAATAAGCATTTTCTGCGGTTTTTACTTCGCCAATGCCCAACTCAACCAATGCAGATTTTACAACATCATGAACCAAAGTTTGATCATCGATAATCAAGGCTTTTTGTTCATGAATTTGTTTAAACGGAGGAATTTCTATCAAACACCTAACCCTTTATCACTTCAACCCAGTACCCTTTCTGTCGCAAATTAATGCTATCCATTCCCAGAATACAACGTGCAATGAAATGCTCTCATTTGAAAAAATAAGAGATAACACTTCTTTCATTTATCGGTCTAAATATAGAAGTATTTAGTCGCCCCGTCATTAATTCATGAAGCATTCTTGCGCTAAATTAATGTAATCCTGAATTTGCGTGAAATTGGCAAATATTCGCTGGGAAAATACACAAACTCTTACACAATCGGAAAATCCCTGCCTATATCGGTTTTTCTATTTTTAAGGCAAAATGGCGCTCCTCCAGAAAAGAATTATATGAAGTCATGGCCCAACTGTATTTTTACTACTCAGCGATGAACGCTGGGAAGTCCACCACGCTTTTACAATCTGCATACAACTACAAAGAACGCGGTATGCACGTCGAAATTTTTACCGCATCACTCGACGACCGATATGGCGTAGGCAAGGTGGCTTCAAGGATTGGGCTAAAGGCAGACGCACAACTGTACTCTGCCGATACCGATTTGTTAAAAGCCGTGGAAGCCTTAAAGGGCGACGAAAACGACAAAATTGATTGTATCTTGATCGACGAAGCGCAGTTTTTAACCAAGAATCAGGTCCAACAACTGACCTATTTAGTGGATGAAATGAATATTCCTGTGCTGGCATACGGTCTACGTACTGATTTTCAAGGAGAGACCTTTGAAGGTAGTAAATACTTACTTGCATGGGCCGACAAACTCATTGAATTAAAAACAGTATGTCATTGTGGGCGTAAGGCCAATTTTGTGGTTCGTCGAGACGGAAACGGTAAACCGATTCGTGACGGAGAACAGGTTCAAGTGGGCGGTAACGACAGTTACGAATCCATGTGCCGAAAACATTTTAGAGAGCTGATTTGGTAACTCACAACAAAGTACCAACCGCTTGTTACGCTTAACACACGTACCCATCGCTTAATACACAGGAACACGAGATGTCTCGAAAATCCCTATTTTCTCCTTTAGTGGTCGCATTAGTTGTCGTAGTAGCGCTATTGGTGTATTTAAACCTACCCAATTCAGCCAATAAAGCCGCCAGAACACGCCCTGCGCCTCCCGTCACACTGGCTGCGGTTGCCATTAAACCTTTGCCAATTATTGTTGAAGCTCTGGGTACGGCAAGAGCCAATGAAGCGCTCACCATTACTGCCCAAGAAACGGACACCATTGCGCAAATTATGTTTGATGACGGCGATTTGGTGAAACAAGGACAAGTGCTGGTTAAGCTAAATTCAACAGAAGAAGAAGCCAAATTCGATGAACTGAAAATCGACTTAAAAGAGCAAAAGCGTCAGCTTGCGCGCATCCAAGAATTAGCAGAAGAAAACGCCGCCTCTCGCCAGCTATTAGATGAGCAACAAGCCACTGTAGATGGTTTAAAAGCGCAATTACAAATCGCAAAATCGCAAATTACAGACCGCATTATTTTCGCGCCGTTTTCCGGATTGTTGGGCATTCGACAAGTCAGCCAAGGCGCGTTAGTTCGCCCCGGTGATGTTATTACGACCTTGGATGACTTAAGCACCATCAAACTGGATTTCACCATCTCTGAGGAACACCTGCCTAGCCTTGCTCGTCATCAAAATATCACGGCCACTTCTGTTGCTTACCCTGGCGAAGTTTTCTCAGGAAAAATCAGCAGTATTGCCTCTCGTATCGACCCAATTACTCGTGCCGTTCAGGTAAGAGCTTTAATTACCAACCCTGAACTCAAATTACGCCCCGGTATGCTTTTAGAGGTAACGGTTGAAAAACGCGTGCTTCAAGCCATGATGATAAATGAAAGCGCAGTGGTGCCTATCGGCGACAAACAGTTCGTTTATCGCGTTAATCAAGAAAACAAAGCGGAACGACTAGAAGTCACCATTGGGGAGCGCCGCCCCGGTTCGGTGCAGGTTATCTCTGGTCTTAATGAAGGTGACAAAATCGTTGTAGAAGGTGCGTTTCGCTTAAGTGATGGCGCAGCGGTTAACCCGGTAGGAGAGTAAAGTATGTTTCTCTCTGACATCTCGGTTAAACGCCCGGTTTTTGCAACGGTTATCAACGTCATTTTGCTGGTCTTTGGTATTGTTGCCATCAGCTTGTTATCTTTGCGTGAATACCCCGATATCGACCCGCCCATTGTGTCGATCAACACTAATTACCCCGGCGCATCGGCAACCATTGTTGAATCTAGAATCACACAACTTTTGGAAGACCGCATCAGTGGTATTGAGGGCATAAAAAACATCAACTCGACTAGCCGAAATGGCCAATCTTCTATCAGTATTGAGTTTGATTTATCGCGTGATGTTGATGCCGCAGCAAACGATGTAAGGGAGCGCGTGAGCCGAGCGCTGAACAACTTGCCGGAACAAGCTGACCCACCAGAAGTATTTAAATCCGATTCCGATGAAGACGTGATTGTTTGGTACAACTTAAGAAGTACGAACCTGAGCGTGTTGGAACTCACGGATTACGCCGATCGGTTCATTGTTGATAAGCTCTCAACCGTGGATGGGGTTGCGCGTGTTCGTTTAGGTGGCGGACGCGAGTATGCCATGCGCGTTTGGCTCGACAAAGACGCCATGGCCGCCAGAGGCATCACGGTAACAGATATCGAGCAAGTGATTCGCTCCGAAAACGTGGAGCTTCCCGCAGGTGAAGTAGAATCAAATCTACGCGACTTTGAAGTTCGCGTTGCTCGCACCTTTCTCACCCCAAAAGATTTTGCGCAACTTGCAATCAAGCAAGGTGACGACGGCTACCTTATTAAACTTGGAGAGGTGGCACGTGTAGAGCTCGGTTCTTCCGATGATGAAACAGAATTTAGGGGCGATGGCCGCAACATGATTGGTTTGGGTATTATCAAACAATCTAAAGCCAATACCCTTTCTGTTGCCCAAGCGGCAAAAGATAAAATCGAAGAGATCCAAGCTGGCCTGCCTGAAAACATCTTCATTGTTGCCAGTTACGACTCGTCTATTTTTATTCAAGAATCCATCAACGAGGTATACAACACCTTAGGCATTGCAATGGCGATGGTTATCTTGGTGATATTTATCTTCCTTGGCAACATTCGCGCCACGATTATTCCCGCGATTACCGTTCCCATCTCGCTAGTATCAGCTTTCATTGTCATGTATGCCTTGGGCTTTTCCATTAACTTATTAACCTTGCTAGCTTTGGTATTGGCCATTGGTTTGGTTGTAGACGATGCCATCGTGGTATTGGAAAACATCTACCGCAGAATTGAGTTGGGCGAGCCCCCTCTGCTTGCGGCCTATCGCGGCGCACGAGAGGTGGGTTTTGCCGTCATTGCCACCACTCTCGTATTGATTGCGGTATTTGTACCTTTGGTCTTTTTAGAGGGCAATATAGGCCGGCTGTTCACTGAGTTTGCTTTAGCCATTGCCGCAGCTGTGGCTTTTTCCAGTTTCACAGCATTGACGTTATGCCCAATGTTATCCTCGCGTATTTTGTCGAAGAAAAACCGTGACGCGGGCCTCAGTGGCCATATGGACCGCCTTTTTGCGCGATTAGAAAAGCGCTACTACAACTCTTTGGGCAAAAGCATTCATCAGCCTGTTATCACTTTCTTACTGATTGTTTGTAGTGTTGTGGCTTTATATGGCCTTGCCAAAGAAGTGCCAACAGAATTCGTTCCTCGCGAAGACAGAGGCAACTTCTTCATTTCGATGCAAGCAGCAGAAGGCGCAAGTTTCGAGAGTAACGCAGAAAACCTCAAGAAGATTGAAGCAGTCCTGCTTGAGTACGCTGAGCGCGATGAAATTGAGCGCGTTATTGTTAGAACACCGGGCTTTGGCGGCACTGCCGGTATTGCCATTGTGGGTGGTTTATCTTGGGAACAGCGCACTCGCTCAACCTTCGATTTAATGCGCGAAGTCAGCGGAAAACTGTCTGTTTTTCCTGATATTCAGGCCTTCACCATTATGCGTTCAAGTTTGGGAGGACGTGGTTTAGGACGTCCTGTGCAATTTGTGCTTCAAGGTAATACCTACGAAGAACTCGCACGTTATCGGGACATCATTTTTGAGCATGCAGCCACCAACCCCGGCTTGCAGCGTTTAGATTCAGATTACAAAGAAACCTTGCCGCAGCTACTTGTGAACATCGATAGGGAAAGGGCCGCGAACCTAGGTGTATCCATTGGTGATATTGGGCGTACCTTGGAAACCATTTTAGGTCAGCGTCGTGTCTCTACTTACCTCGACAGAGGCGAAGAGTATGACGTCATCTTGCAGGGTGAGAAGAGCGACTATCAAAGCCCGAATAACATTGAAAATATCTATGTTCGTTCAAACCGCACAGGCCAGCTCATTCCGCTTGATAACTTGCTAACACGCAGTGAACGCGCCACTTCATCACGGCTTAACCGTTATAATCGAATGCGCAGTATCACGATTACGGCGAACCTAGCCCCCGGCTACACACTCGGTGAAGCGCTTGAGTACTTGAACCAAGTCGCGAAAGAAAACCTGCCGGAAACGGTAAGCATTGACTATCGTGGAGAGTCGCAGCTTTACCAAGAGTCCGGCAATTCAATTTTGTTTGTTTTTGCACTGGCGTTAACCATTACCTTCTTGGTACTTGCCGCCCAGTTCGAAAGCTTTGTGCACCCGTGGGTGATCATGCTTACGGTTCCCCTTGCGCTGCTTGGGGCCTTTATCGGACTGTATTTTGCAGGGATGAGTATCAATATTTACAGCCAAATTGGACTGGTCATGCTCATTGGTCTCGCCGCGAAAAACGGGATCCTTATTGTTGAGTTTGCCAACCAATTACGCGATGAAGGTTACGAGTTTGAAGAAGCGCTTCGCAAAGCGTCAGCCCTTAGATTGCGTCCCATTGTGATGACAGGTTTCACCACCGTATTCAGTGCAATTCCTTTGGTTTTAGCAGCCGGACCGGGCTCTGAAAGCCGTGCTGTAATTGGTATGGTGATATTTGCAGGTGTGCTTGTGGCAGGCTTTATGACGTTATTTGTGGTGCCAACGGCTTACTACTGGTTAGCAAGAAACACAGGCTCACCCAACAAAACCGCGCATAAGATAGAAGACATGGAAAAAGCCCACCCTTACAGCAAGGGTGAGCTTAAATAATCAATTCAATAGGGACTGATTGTGAGTCAAGGATGGCTCTATGAATACAGCGATTTTAACGCTCTACGCACTTTTACTGACGATTAATATAACGTTGCATAGCGTCAGAAAATGTTTCTTTAAACTGCCCATTTGGCAGCTTTTCAATAAATAATGCGGCAATCCCTTCTTGGTTAGCAAGTGCCATGGCTTTTTCCTGCCCTAACACCATAAAGCTTGTTGATAAGCCGTCTGCCAGCATACATGAAGGATGAAGCACCGTGACCGATACCAAGCGGTGATTAATCGGCTCACCCGTTGTAGGGTTAATGATGTGCGAATAACGCTTGCCATCGCGCTCAAAGAAATTTCGATAATCACCGGACGTTGCTACACCGTTAGTGCCGGGCTGCAAAATACGCTGTACGGTTTGTGCTTCAGAAACCGGCTTTTCAATGGCTATGCGCCAAGGCTCCGCTTTTGCTTTTACGCCTTTCACTCGGATTTCACCGCCAATCTCTACCAGATAATTTTGAATGTTATTTTGCTCTAACACGGTTGCCACTTCATCAACACCAAATCCCTTCGCAATGGTTGAAAGGTCAACATAAAGTGCAGGTGTTGTTTTGGATAAGCGCCCCTCTTCAAGGTGCAGCTTTTCAATGCCAGAGCGCAACCTCGCATCTTCAACTTGCTCGGCTGTAGGGGTTTTATTGGGGGTTTTATCCGGCCCAAATCCCCATAAATTGACTAAAGGGCCCACGGTAACATCCAGCGCACCATCAGTAAGCTTGGCTAAATTGATGGACTCTTGAATCAATACATTAAGATCAGGTGAAAGCACAACAGGTGTTGTCCCTTCAGACTGGTTGAAGGTAGATAGCTCCGAATCTGGAATATAAGTTGAAGCAACTTGGTTTACTTCAAGTAAACGCTGTTTAATTTGTTCATGAACAACTTCTGATGTTGCTTCGTTGCCCATATCCGATGATGTTGGAAAATAACTGATACTGTAAGTAGTTCCCATGGTTTCACCACGCAAAACCACTTTTTTAGGAGGCGAAGGCGCACAAGCACTTAAGAAAAGAAGAACACACAAAGAAAAAACAAGATACGTTCCTTGCTGCACGCTAAGGAAACGAGATGAAAACTGAAGCATTTACCACAACCCTAAGTCAAAACTGCCACAATCTTAAGGGGAATTTAGCTAATGTAAACCAGTCTCTTAGTTAAAGAAGATATATTGAACAGTGCTAAGTAATATTATGCTTCCACTTCCATCATGCCAACGGCTTTTTCACCCTTCATAATTAAGCTGATTGTACGATATACCGCTCGCCAAGCGCTTTCTAGTTCGGAAGAAAAACCATCGGCTAATACATCTTTCAACATTTCAATTAAAGCATTTTCAATGATTTGATAGTGCCTTTCTTGCACGCCATAGTTTTCATGCCTTTGCCCCAGTTCCCTTAAATCCTTTTGGATAGAAGAGAGGTCATAAAGGCTATTTACTGCCATAGACAACACCTTCATCAGCATGATGCCTTGCACATGAATATCGTTACGAAACAGTGATTTAAGCTCAGGTTCTACTTCAAATAACTTACGATAAAAGACAACTGAGCAGGATACTGCTTGTGGCGCAACTTTAGTGAATGAACTCTGTACGAGCTCAATATGTCTCTCTTTCATAAAATACGAATTAACTCAGTTTTGTTCCAAGAAGATAGCATTAAAAACACATCAGGCAAAAAAACATTCCGATTTATTTCGCGTTAAGAAATATACGTAATGCCTTGTTTAAGTGTACATTCAAATTCGAATTTAAGCGTAAAAAAACAGAATTAAGCAGAGGTTTAGAAGAGTGAAGAAGAGATTTGAATGCTAATTTACATAAAAACGCGCAGAAATAAAAAAGGCCAGTCTTCAAAAGTACCGGCCTAATAATCAATAAAATAACGTTAGCAAAGGGAGGTTATTTCTCTCCGAAAGACTGACCAAGGGATGCTAACTTTATTGCGCCACGATCAATCTCGATAGCTTCTTTTTCCACGTTTTCAGCTTGTCGGAGGTTTTCTTGCGACACCTCGTGGATATTGTGAATATTGCGCCCGATTTCTTGAGACACCGTGCTTTGCTGCTCCGCTGCGGTGGAAATCTGAATCGTTAAGTCAGCAATATCGGAAATAGCAGAGTAGACTTTCGACACCAGCTGCTGTGTTGCTTCTGTATCTTCAACACACTCATCAGCCGCTTCTTTGCCCATTCTCATGGTGTTCGACCACTGCATGAGCGTTTGCTGAATTTCGTTAATCGACGCTTGAATTTGTTCAGTGGCATCATGGGTTCTTGAAGATAAAGCCCGCACTTCGTCGGCAACAACTGAGAAGCCTCTACCGTGCTCACCCGCCCTAGCTGCTTCAATGGCAGCATTGAGCGCAAGCAAGTTGGTTTGATCGGCAATACCTTGGATTTCCTGCATTACCGTGCCAATGCGTTCCGCTTCTTCAGCCAGTTCTTCAGCCGCAGACGCCGACTTTGCAACTTCTGTTGCTAAGTTGATGACTTTCCCCATTGTTTGATTCATCGATTCCGATGCGGTATCGCAATCTTCATGGGCTTGTTTGGCTTTTGTCGAGGTATCCGAAGTACTTCGCGCAACATCCTCTATTGTGGCCACCATTTCTTCAATAGACGTGGCAACTTGATGCAACTCATGAGCCTCATCTTCTACCCCTTGTTTAGCCTTAACCGCAGCACTGCGCAGGTTATGAGCCCCGTTGTTCAAGCCTTTTGTACTATCAACAACACGTCCAATGATGGTTTTGACCTTGCCTTTTTGCATCGACAAATGATAGTCGGGCATACTCTTGGTATCGCTACCGCAGTAAACCAAGCGAGAAACACTGTCGTACTGGTTAGAAAGCTGCTTGTAATAGTCAGAAATAGAGAGGATTTCTTGGCGATAAACCAAAAAAGGTAATAAAGGCGCGGCAAGTAATGGCAACCAACTCCCCATCGTTGCACCCAGTACGATAAGCACAATACTCAATACAGCATAGACAGAATGACGAGCTGAAATCGCATTGAGCGGACTCACTAACGATTTACCGTTGTTAACGGCTTTATAGGCACCTTCTGCGCGATCGCGGATAGCGGGTTCGAGACGTCTGCGCACCGACTGATATCCACTGAGCTTACCGTTATCATAAATCGGCGTAACAAACGCATCGACCCAATAATAACGTCCGTCTTTACAGCGATTTTTCACCGCACCACGCCACGCTTCGCCCAGCTTAATTCTGTCCCATAAATCCTGAAACGCCGCTTTGGGCATGTCTGGGTGTCGCACAATATTATGGTTTTTACCAATTAGCTCTTCTGGCTGATATTGTGCGACTCTACAAAACACATCATTGGCATATGTAATAACACCACGAAGATCGGTTGTTGAAACCAATTCTTCATCAGCACCAAATGTGACTTCTTCATCAATCAGTGTTTGATTTCTTCGATTCATATGTACTTACCGAAAAGCTCCAAATCCTCGTTAATTAGAAAATGATTCACTCAACCACAACATAATGGCTGAGCTCGACCGTTTTACGACGGTATCACTTCCCTTCTCAGAGTGAAATTAATTTCACTCCACAATGATAAAAACAACACAACAGCCTACTCAGGCTGCAGTGAACTCCATCCGTTACAACGCGTCCAATTTGCGACATGTTCTCCTTTTTGAACGACAAAATATTCGTTATAAGCAGCTGCCGTCATGCATGCATGGTTGGGCATTATTCGCACAAGCGAGCCAATTGGCAAGTTTTCAAACACTTTTGAGTCACTTACATCAATAACGCCATGCTCTTGATTCACCTGATTAACGATCAAATTGTCCTTCACTGGCTGACCGTCAGCATCACACACTAAGCCATACCCAAAATCTTGAACCTGTTCTGAAGTGCTGCGGTCCTTTGATAATGCCAGCCCACCAGCATCAATAAATAGGCGATTTTGTTTGCGATTATGACCAATAACTCGGGCTAAAACCGTCAAAGCAATATCGTTTTGCTGACAGGCTCCTAACCCCATTTGGAACAAATCGAAGAAAACATACACACCGGGACGGATTTCTGTCACGCCATCAAAGTTGTCACCCGCAATAATGGTTGGCGTAGAACCAATACTGACCACAGGACAAGGAATGCTTGCTTCGCGAATACGCTTAGCAACATGTACACAACCTTGGCGCTCAATTTCTGCATGGGCTTTGGCTTGTTCCATGTTTTTACAATCATACGAGCCGCCGCCATGGGTCATCACGCCAGAAAACACGATTCCCTTGGCTTCGTGCAACACGCTTGCCAATTCAATTAAATTCTCAGCATCCGGAGCAATGCCTGCTCGGTGCGCATCAGTATCGACTTCAATAAGACAGGTAAACTGACAATCCTGTGCTTGTGTCCACTGCGCAAGTTTTCTTGCCACTTCTACATCGTCCAAAATGACCTGAAGCTTTACCCCTTTTTCATAAAGATTTTTAGCGCGTTCAAATTTGCTTGGCTCTATGCTGACTGCATAAAGAATATCTGTGTAGCCAGCCGCCGCGAAATACTCTGCTTCGGTTAATGTGGAAACAGTAATGCCAGGGTTTGTTTCATCCACCAATAATGACGCCACTTCACGGCATTTTGCCGTTTTCAAATGCGTTCGCAATTTAACGCCATATTGGCTGGCTTTTTGACGCATTTTCTGAATATTATTTTCTAAAATATCGCGTTCTAAGATGAGGTGTGGCGTTGATACGTTATCAAGTAATGGCATAGTGGTTAATACCCTCTTTCAACCGGGTTTTGCTCGTTAGTGCCCCATTCAGACCAGGAGCCATCGTATACTGCAATGTTTTTAAATCCAGCCTCATTGGCTGCAAGTGCTAAAATGCACGCGGTAATACCTGAGCCACAACTAAAAATCAAAGGCTCATCAGAGCGTAATCCAAGCTCTGAAAATGTTTGTGCCAATTCGGATGTTGGCTTCATTTTTCCATTATTTTGTAGGGATGCGTAGTGCAGGTTTTTCGATCCGGGAATGTGCCCTGATTGGACGTGAGGCCTTGGGTCAGCTTCTTCTCCAGAAAAACGCCCTGGCGAGCGCGCGTCCAATACAAGCGCTTGAGGCGACTCGATGTTAGCAAGGATATCGGCTTGCCCTAGCATTTTACCTGGTTGATATCGGCTAACAAAATCGCCCTCTTTTCGCTCAGCAGGGTTTGCAAGCTTTTCTACCCGTCCACCGTGTGCTTTCCACTCAGGTAAGCCGCCATCCAAAACGTAAACGGATGCCAGCCCAGCAATTTTCAGCATCCACCACGCTCTAGGAGAGGAGTAAACACCCATATTGTCATAAACAACA
Organism: Paraneptunicella sp.; assembly: GCA_964228975.1. Classification (GTDB taxonomy): domain Bacteria; phylum Pseudomonadota; class Gammaproteobacteria; order Enterobacterales; family Alteromonadaceae; genus Paraneptunicella. Next base: position 15,424 of record CAXRCC010000275.1, read on the forward strand.
ACCGTGCTATTTTGATGAATACCTAGCGCACGGACTTGCTGTTGAAATTGCTCAGCCGATGGCATCATGCATGATAGTGTGGATGCTGAATCGCAAATCACCGCCTCAAAATCAAAATGCACAGCATTTGGCAAGGCCTCATCTCCGATCACATTCGTTTTGCCAGGTAATGGCTTTTTCATGCTGGCATCGAGAATGACGAGATTGGCATCTTCGATATGAGACGCCAACCATTCTACGGAAACAATACTTACCCTAGGGTTCATGGGCTTTATCACCTTAAATATATCCAGCACACACTATAATCACTTACGAGTGAAAGTGAATGCTAAAAAACGCAAATTATCGAGTTAAAATATACCTTGGGATTTATTTTCATAACTAGCTAGGTCAGCGTTAACGTAAGTACGCTAAAACCTTAATGAAAATGCGTTATTAATTAGACGCTTTCACCGTTACACGTGACATAATTGGCGCATTAGATAGCCCATTAATTCGGTAGGTATAGGTTTTGGTTTCATTAAACAATGGGAATAAACGCCCCACTGCTCCTAAACTAATGTAGTCACCCTTTTTTAACGTTTTACCTTGTGCTTTCAGTGCCTCTACTAACCACAAAACGGCATGAAAAGGATGCTCCATCAAATTACTCAGTGGCGCACTTTGAATCATTTTTCCAGAATCGTCAAAAAATGCCGTTTGTGCAGCCGCTATTTTCGCTAAAAATGCTGGCGTCGCCTGCACTTCAACCCCTTCTCCCATAATCATTTTCGTTGCGCCAACATTCAGCGCAATTAAATCCCGACTGGTGAACACTTTTCCCAGTCGAAATTGAATCGTGGGCATTTCAATAAATGCGTGAATTGAGGTCAACGACTTGGCAACATCAAGTAGATTATCCGCTTGCATGATACCTTCATCTTTTACAAACACTAATAAGTCGGGTTCAATCATTGGGCGATAACCAAAATCGAAGCTCAACGTGGCTTCATTTTCCTCAATCATGCCATCGAGTAAAATGCCAATTGCGGGATGCGAAATATCAAACTTTTTCTGCCCAGCTTTTCCAGTGAAACCGATTTTGTAGCCAACCTGTTTTCCCTCAACTTCCCCCCACTTTTCCTGAATCGCCTGAATGTACCGTGCTTGAGAACAGTAGGCTTCATCAAGGGTTTTCTGAGGAGGTAAATCCAGTGCTGCTTTGTTGGGGTAAAGGCTTGCTAACCTGTTCGCATCTTCTAGTGACATACATTCAGCGAAGGAAAAAAATGAACTTGACGCAAGTGCGATAGAAAAAAGAAAGTTTGAGAAACGTGGCATGAATTCACTGTCGTAGTTGAGGATATAATTATCCTACCCAATTACGCGCCGTTTGCCACCTGATCTTGTAATAATTATCTATATACGACAAAACCGCATAAACGAGCCATTCATGCGGTTTCGGGGTAAAAACTGATTTCTTCGATTTAACTGATGCTAAACCGGGAGTTGAATTCCTTAAGCTGTCTTTTCAGCTTCCTTCTTCAACATAACGAAAAGCTGATCTTTTAGAGAAAGGCGCTTTTTCTTGAGTCCTTCTAGGTAATCGTCAGAGGTATTTTCTGTACCATTTTCAATGCGATGAATTTCGTGGTCCACATCACCATATTCTTCATGAAGACGATGGAAATGGTTATCGTTCATTTTAAGTTCGTGAATTTGCTCTTTAAATTCAGGCAATTCATTCGCAAGGCTATGGTTAGTTACTGGCATTACATGCCTCCTTAGTTGAGTTTTCTATTAATTGGAGCCTACTGCGGGTAGTGATCTACCACCCTTTAACTTGAACTCAGTCTAACCAATACACCAAATTAAAATGTTGATGTAGGTCAGTAAAATTCAATAGAAAAACACAACAGAACAATCACTAACCTGCTGATTTCACCTTATCTAACTCGACGACTTCTGCTTCGTCTTCTTTTAATACAGAGGTTGCATCAACACCTTTGTATAGCTTGGCAACATTGTCTTTGTTCTTCGAAAGCATAACCGACAACTGTTCCATGACCTCTTCTTCTAAAGAGATACCCTTAGCTTCAATGAATTCAGCAAGGTTATCGGCTACCTCCAACATTTTGTCGTACTTATCAGCTTCTTTCTTATCCGTTGTTACCAATTTCTCAACCCCTTTGTGTTCAACCACATATTTGGTAATAACCGCCATAATTATGCTCCCAGATTAGTTTTCGCTGTGCCCATTGGCATGAACTGCCAAACGGAATAGTTAAACCATAACACATACTGGTTATTTGTACAGTTAAATTTTATACAATTTTTCCAAGCTTATACCCTAAACTTCATCAAAACCACAACCCGATAAACCCCAACCTAAGTACAGTTGATATCACTTTAAGATTTACATTTCTTTAACACTTCTTATTATTAGAAATAATTTACCTAATTAACTCACTAGGACATTACCATGTCGGACAAAAAGTCACTGATATCTGAAACGAAAGTTAATTTGCCGGAGAATATACAATCCGTTGCCGATTTATTAGAAAACAGTTTTCAACGCTTTTCAGACCTTCCCGCTTTTACCTGTTCTGGCACCACATTAAGTTACGCAGAAATCGACAAGCTGTCGCTGTCACTTGCTAGCTGGTTACAAAGCCACACTCACTTGCAACCAGGTGACCGCATCGCTATTCAACTGCCCAATGTGCTGCAATACCCCATTGCCGCGTATGCCGTGCTGCGCGCCGGATTTGTGCTGGTTAACACAAACCCGCTTTATACGCCGACAGAGATGCAGCACCAATTCAAAAACGCCGGGGCCAAGGCGGTGTTTATTCTTGATGAACATTTGCCCAAATTAGACGAAATTAAAGGCCAAACCGATATTGAAGTTGTGGTTGTGACGCAGTTAAACGACTTAATGGACGGCAACCTGAAGCATACCGACGACAACGCTTATGCGACCCAAACAGATTTGCACGCGTTTAATGATGCACTAGAACAAGGGAAATCAATGCCGCTACGCCCAAGAAGTAGCAAGCTCAGTGACCCTTGCCTGCTTCAATATACAGGTGGGACAACGGGCGTTTCGAAAGGGGCAGCACTTAATCAGCGCAACATGTTAAGCAATGCGGTTCAATTAATTGATCGATTCAATATTCATTGCCAAGAGGGTAAAGAAACCTATATTTGCCCGCTTCCTGTGTACCATATTTATGCTTTCATGGTGAATCTCATTACAGAAGCAAGCATGGGCAATCACACTATTCTCATTACTAACCCAAAAGACGCAAATAGCTTTGTTAACGCAATGAAAGGCGTTCCTTTCACCGGGTTTGCAGGCATCAATACCCTCTTCGTAGGACTGTGCCAGCACCCTGAGTTTATCAAGCTAGATTTCTCTCACTTGAAGATCACCCTTTCAGGCGGCACCACCTTAACCAGCGCCACAGCCGAAACGTGGAAAAAAGTCACGGGCTGCACCATTACCGAAGCTTACGGCCTATCGGAAACCTCGCCAGTTCTGACTTTCAACTTCCCAAGTGAGGAGGAAATTGGCACGGTGGGCTATCCTATGATCGGCACCGAAATTCAATTTTGGGACGACCAAGACAGCCCAGTAAAAGAGGGTGAAGAAGGCCAGTTGGTTGCACGCGGGCCGCAAGTGATGCAAGGCTACTGGGAAATGCCCAGTGAATCAGCCAAAGTGCTCACACCTGATGGCTGGTTCAAAACAGGCGACATAGGTAAACGCATGCCAAGCGGCGCTATTAAGATTGTGGATCGCTTAAAAGATATGATCATTGTTTCTGGATTTAATGTGTATCCGAATCAAGTTGAAGACGTATTAACACAGCATCCTAACGTGCTAGAAGCCGCAGTCGTGGGAGAGAGTGACGAAAGAACGGGTGAACGAGTGTGCGCTTATATCACAGTGTCAGAGGCCGTTTCGGATCAAGCGCTCATTGCGTTTTGCAAAGAACAGCTCACAGCGTACAAGATCCCAAAGAAAATTGTCATTTTGGATGAACTGCCTAAATCCACTGTGGGCAAAATACTCAGACGTGAATTGCGTGCAAAATAAAAACAAACAACACAACAATAAAAACGAGCTTAAGGAATTCTTAATAAATAGACCGCAATATGTGCCTGTCTGCTTAGGTATTTTCCCACAGGCACAAACAACTTGATGTAACATTGAAATATCTATTCGTAAACAAGGTCTTATGAAATAGCCAATGAGAATTCTGCTCGTCGAAGATGACCAACAGCTCGCTGAAGGTCTAAAACAATCTCTTAAGCGCGAAGGGTTTATTGTAAACCACTCGGTGAATGGAAAAAGTGCCGTGACCAACGTCATCGCCGGCGACTGCGACATGGTTATTTTGGATTTAGGGTTGCCAGATATGGATGGTATGCACGTTTTGCAGCACATCCGCGACAAAAAATGTCAATTGCCAATCCTCATTCTAACCGCGCGAGATTCGATAGACGAAAAAGTAAAAGGTTTGGATAAAGGCGCTGACGACTACCTTATCAAGCCCTTTGATATGAAAGAACTACTGGCAAGATTACGCGTTATTGAGCGGCGGCTTGGCACCGCTGAACAGTCAATGATCACCGTGGGCAAAATCGCAATTGATATTGCCTCACACCGCGTTCTAGTTGATGACCAGCCCATAGAGCTTTCAAAGAAAGATTACATCGTTTTGCGTGCCTTGATGGAAAATGCCGGTCGTGTGATTTCTAAAGACAAACTGGAATCACGAGTGTACGAGTGGGGGGAAGAGATCGCCAGTAACGCCATCGAGGTGCGCATCCATCACCTTAGACGCAAGCTGCCAAAGAACGTTATCAAGACAATTCACGGTGTAGGTTATACTATTCCCAAATTATGACCTCTATCACCCGCTTTCTTGTTGTTATCATCATCGCTATTTTCACCTTAGTGACCTTTTCCGCTACGCTGCGTGGATACAAAGAAAGCATGGCTCAAGCCAGCACACTTTACGATCAAGACCTTATCGCGCTCGCTGCAACACTCGATGCCATCTCCCCGGAGTCATCCAGTGTAACCCTGCCTAATCACAGCCATTTTGCTTTTCAAATTTGGCAAAATAACCGTCTTATTTCTCGCTCTGAAAACAGCCCAGTTCAGTCTATTGCTCCTTTTGACAACCGCTTCTCTGAGCAAAATTTTGATGGAAAACGCTGGCGGGTTTTGGCCCAGTTGAACGCTGATAAACAGCGCTGGGTATTCGTTGCTCATTCAGTCGCTGATCGCTTTAAAATGGCGGAGCAACTAATTATCGCCTTCATGAAGCCTTTAGTGATCAGCATTCCGCTTATTGCGTTACTGGTCTTGATTTTAGTAAGAGCGGGGCTTCGCCCTTTACGCAATCTATCGGATTTATTGGATAAAAAAGCCTCGGACGATTTTAACCAAGTTAACATTAACAATGCGCCTGTCGAATTAAACCAAGTCATTAAAACCTTAAATTCTTTGCTTGATAGGCTTGGCGCGGCATTTTACCGAGAGCGGCGATTTGCATCCGACGCAGCGCATGAGCTGCGTACCCCACTTAGCGTATTAAAAATCTCGCTGCACAACTTAGAAGAAGCACTAAAAGAGGCGAATGTAAACATTGAGCAAACTCACGCACTAGAAAATGGCGTTGAGCGAATGGGTCACGTTATTGAGCAAATATTGATGCTCAACAGAACGCATCCAGAGGCCCTTCAGCACCATTTTACTGCGGTCAATTTAAGTGCGCTTGTACGCCAGCAAATTAGCGATATTTACCCTCGATTAGAAGCCAGGCAGCAACACATTGCGTTACTCGGCGAAGAGCTTTCGGTACAAGGCGATGCCGCAACGCTGGGTATTTTAGTGTTCAACTTACTGAGCAACAGCAACAAATATGCTCCCGAACATGCACACATCCAAATTAGCCTGTCGCGTACAAATAAAACCATACAGCTGGTTATCGAAGATAGCGGCCCGGGTATTCCAGAATCTGAATACAACAAAGTTTTGCAGCGCTTTTACCGTGTAGGCGGGGATCAACATCACTCCAACGTTGAAGGTTGCGGGCTTGGTCTTGCCATCGTTAAACAAATTACCGACTTGCATCAAGCCAGCATTGGCCTATCTCAATCAACACAGCTTGACGGGCTTAGCGTCATTATTGACTTCCCACTCCCTGCTGCAAAAGGTGTTGAATCATGATTCGCCGTTGGCTTGGCATTAGCGCTCTTTTTCTCGTGCCAATCGCTTGCGCGGCAATCCCAGAGTATCGGCTCGTTATCGAGAACAACTTGTTTTACCCCAGCACGATGCATGTTCCTGCCGACATCAAGTTTCGCTTGGTTATCGAAAACAAGGACGACGACCCCGAAGAGTTCGATAGTTTTGACCTTAACCGAGAAAAGGTGATCTTTGGCAAACGCTCAGCCACCATTTACGTGGGCCCATTAAAACCTGGGGAATACCATTACTTTGGGGAGTACAACCCCAATTCGGCCAGAGGCAAAATCATTGCCATCTTACCGGAACAGTTCGTCGCGCCAGAGCAGCAGACAACCTCCCAAAAGCTATCAACAAAACCATTAAATAAGCTGTTGAAAGTGCCATTGAAAAAGCAGGCAAAAAAGTCAGCGGAAAAAGTAGCACACCCCATAAAAGCCGCTGCGCCGGAAACAGCAAAAACACGCGAAACACCTGCAATGTCAGCCATTATCAAGGAGGAAGGTCATGCTTATTAATACTGTTGTGCTTTTCCTTCGCGATGCATTGCCCGCCTTCATTTTAGTGGCCTTGTTACTTAATACGACCGCAAAACCACTGCATCAAGGGCGTGTAATCAGCATCGGCGCACTCGTAGGAGCAATCGCCTCCGTATTATTAATGCAAGGTGTCGTGCTCAGCGCAGACTGGTGGAACGGGATTGGCAACGAGGTGCTTTTCTCTGTTGTGCTACTCGTATTTTATGCCTGCGCGTTGTGGCACTTGTGCCTCTTGCCAACGAGCAAGCGATGGCAACATTACGGCGCAATGATATTGCTTATTAGCGTCAGTGTTTCGTTAAACGGCGCTAGCCTTTATACCTATTTATACAGTTTTTGGTCACGAGGCGAAGGGAATGTACTCATGTTAGGCACGTTATTGGGTATCGGTATCAGCCTGTGTGTTGCCATCATTTTGTACTACGCCGCACAGTGGCTAGCCCTGCACCATTCCCGAGTTGTTAAGGGTGTGTTGCTTTTGCATATTGCCGGGCAAATGAATCAAACGTTGTTTTATTTTGAGCAAATTGGCTGGGTTTCAACAGGCGAACCGCTTTGGAACACCAGCCAATTGATTTCCGAGCGCTCAGAGGTTGGCCACTTCTTTACCGCTTTGGTCGGTTATAAGGAAGCGCCTTCTATCGAGTACCTCGGGTTATTTGCTGTTTGGGTTGTCATACCCATTGTTGTTAGCACGCTGTATCACAATAGGAGCCGCAACTTATGAATGTTCGATACGCCGCTTTAGCGCTTCCTATTCTCTGCTGCCCGCATATTGCCACAGCAGATAGCGCAACCGTGGATAAAGTCTACCACCCTTATGTTCTGCCAAATGAAAGAGAGATTGAGTGGCGCATGATTTCACGCCAACTCGACAGCGGCAACACGCTTTTGCAACGCTTTGGTTACGGTTACGCCATCAGAGAAGACATCTCTATTGAAGCGTATTTAATCGGAGAGCGCGACGATAATAACGACTTTGGCATTGAAGGCTACGAAGTCGAAGCGCGCTGGATGCTAACAGAACAAGGCCAATATTGGGCCGACTGGGGATTACTTTTCGAGTTAGAAAAAACCCACCAAGAAAGCAATTGGGAGTTTTCTACAGCCCTGTTATTTGAAAAAGAATTCGGGAAAACCAGCCTCACGCTCAACCTTTTTGGCGAATACGAATGGGGCAACGACATCGAAAACGAGTTTGAAACCGAGCTTCGCGTTAACTACCGATATCGCTGGAAACCCGCCTTTCAGCCCGCCATAGAAGTGTACATTGGCAAGGGCTACGTGGGCATTGGTCCTGCCATTATGGGGCTGTACCGATACGAGAAACAAAAGCAGCTAAAATGGGAGTTTGGCTTCATTACCGGACTCAATGGTAACGACAAAGATCACACGTTACGTTTCACTTTTGAGTGGGAATATTAATTATTCTAAACAGTTTTATCGATTAGACGTACGTTTTTTTCGATATGTCAAACACTTAGCATTATTAACTTACCCCCTTACTATGTCTAGCTTATTCCTTAGGCTGCCTTTCCTCTTATTGTTCTAATTATACGAACTATTCAACTCAATAATTCCGCTATTTCGACTTTTTAATTGCCATTATATTTACCCGAACCATCTTATAATCAATTAACGGTTAATTTTTTATGCGAACGGGATTATAATATTTTCGATTTCGTATAAATAAGGGTAGATATTTACCACCCTTTTAACTTTAAAAATCTAAACAAAGAGCGAAATTTATGGGTTTATTAGTCGAAGGTAAATGGGTTGATGAGTGGTACGACACAGACTCAACTGGCGGTCGTTTCGAGCGAGATATCAGTCGTTTTAGAAACTGGATTACACCAGACGGCAGTGCTGGACCAACAGGTAGTTCAGGGTTTAACGCAGAAGCTGATCGCTATCACCTATATGTTTCGCTGGCTTGTCCTTGGGCTCACCGAACCTTAATTTTCCGCAAGTTGAAAAAACTAGAATCCCTGATCCCCGTTACCGTTGTAGAAGCGCATATGCTGGAAAACGGCTGGGAATTCAAACGCCCAGCCGAGCAGTTCAAGGGCGTTCACGTAAAAGGCGCACAGGAAGAGCCGCTCTTCGGTTTCAATTTTACTTACCAGTTATATCAAAAAGCCCATTCTGAATACTCCGGGCGTGTCACAGTCCCCATTCTATGGGACAAAAAGAACAATACGATTGTCAGCAACGAGTCTGCCGATATTATTCGTATGTTCAACAGCGCCTTTAACGACATCACTGGCGAAACGACCGACTTTTACCCTGAGGAATTAAAGCAAGAGATCGACGTTATTAACGAATTTGTATACCACAACGTGAATAACGGTGTTTATAAAACGGGGTTTTCGACCACGCAAGATGTTTACGAAGAAGAGTTCAACCGTTTATTCGACGCACTAGATCAATTGGAATCTCGCTTGGGTAAACAGCAGTGGTTAGTTGGCGATACACTTACGGAAGCTGACTGGCGCTTATTTACCACCCTGGTTCGTTTCGATGCGGTTTACGTTGGTCATTTCAAAACCAATAAAAAACGCATTGAAGACTACCCTAACCTATCCCATTACACCCGCGCCCTGTACCAACACCCGGGCGTTGCAGAAACGGTGAGCATTGAGCATATCAAAGAGCACTACTACTACAGTCACGACATGATTAACCCAACGCGTGTTGTGCCTAAAGGGCCTGAGCTTAACTTTGATGCACCGCACAACCGGTTCGATTAAGGGGTAGATCACACATGCTTATTCAACGCCCAGGTAATCAGCGAGGTACGAGCCAATACGGTTGGTTACAGAGCTATCACTCATTTTCCTTTGCGCGCTATTACGACCCGCGCAATATGGGCGTTTCCGTATTAAGAGTCATTAATGATGATACCGTGGCACCCGGCGCAGGTTTTCCCACGCACGGGCACAGAGACATGGAAATCATCAGTTATGTCATTGAAGGTAGTATTCGCCACAAAGACAGCAGCGGTCATGAAGCCGTGCTGTCGGCTGGAGAGTTTCAAGTCATGACAGCCGGTAGTGGCATTTCCCACAGTGAATACAACGACTCATCTAGCGCTCCTCTGCACTTTTTGCAGATTTGGATTATTCCCAATGAGCGTAACCTCACTCCCGGCTATAAAAACAAATCCGTTGTAGGCAATAAAGGAATGACCTTGGTGGCATCTGGCCAAGACCAGCACGATGCCCTTTTCATCAATCAGGACGTGAATTTGCATTTAATTCGACTATCCGCTGACGAAACGCTGTCCATTCCATTAGACGCTGAGCGAATCGCTTATTTCCACCTTGTTAAAGGCCAAGCATCCATCGATGAACAGCCGCTAAAAGGTGGCGATGCAAGCATAGTCATTGAACAAAAAACAGCTCAGCTGCGCTGTTTAGAAGATGCAGAATTCATCTTATTTGATCTACCTCGGTCATAAGCGCAGCAAAAAGAATACTCAACAAATTAACCCAATTTAAGTGCGGGGCATTAACTATGACATCAATGACAGAGCAGTACATTCAATTCATCGAATTCATCACTGACGACTTCGACGGCATTCAACACACTATGGAGCAACTTGGCGTAAACTTGGTTGCCTCTCATCGCCACAAGAAGATTTATTTGTTCGAAGCAAATCACGTTGCCTTAATCGTAAACTGCGAGATGCAGGACTACGCGAAAAAGCATTTTGATGAACACGGCCCTTCTATTCTCGGTGTTGGCATGGTGCTTAACTCGCCTGAAAGAGTCATTGAAAAAGCACTTTACACGGGCTATCAAGCTCAAAACTCTGTCAATTCACTTTCTGGTTTAAGCTTGCAAAGCGTGCAAGGTGAAGGTGGCGTATTAACCTACCCCATCAGTGCAGAACACTGGACTGATATGATGGAAGAGGAGTTTGATCACACCCCGAATCAACCACAAAAAAATGCCACGATTACTGCCATCGATCATATCGCTATCAATGTGAAAAACGGCCAACTTGAAAAATGGCGCTACTTCTATGAAGTGGTATTGAACATGAAAGAAACGTCCAACTTCATTATTGAAGGCAAAAAAACCGCTTTCCGCTGCAACCCACTCGGTTCGGAATGTGGCAACATTCGTGTTGTACTCAACGAAGACTTTGAAGATGGCTCACAAATCTCAGAATACATTGATATCAACAAAGGTTCGGGTGTGCAGCATATCGCCTTTGAAACCACAAACATTTACGACGCCATTGAAGCACGCCGTAATAACCAGGTTCGCTTCATGACCACACCGGATGCTTATTACGACTTGATCGACAAGCGCATTAAAAATCACGGTGAAGATTTAGCAAGAATGCGCAAAAACCACATTCTTATCGATAACGATAAAATGGACCAAGACAAAATCTTATTGCAGATTTTTACCGACACTATGATTGGTCCCATTTTCTTTGAATTCATCGAGCGTAAAGGCAATAACGGCTTTGGCGAGGGCAATGTAAAAACCTTATTCGAAGCTGTAGAAATCGACCAAGTTAAGCGCGGCGTTTTAGCTTAACTAACAAAGCCGCTCATAAGGTTAAATCGCTCATGACATTGAATCGCTACCAGCGATTAAGCGATTAGCTCATAAGCGGTAAACCAGTCATCCCCGTGAAAGCCAAGGTTTTAGTTTCGACCTTGGCTTTTTTTCCCCCACTTTCCCTTACCTAAGTTTTCCTTAAGAACTCTTTAATACGCTAACCAGCATCGAAGCAAACCCAACGGTTGCCCTATGCTGAACTTAAAACATGCCACGCCCTTGCGCCAAACAGGTGAAAAAACGCCAAAGCGATCAAAGCCTTCGTGTTATTTTTCCGCTTATAACAAGCAGGACTTACCTCAAAGTAAAGCGCCTGTATTTGGCATTGCCAACCAAAATCATACATTACGCAAGCCATTAGAAAGCCTTATCAAGCAGGGGTTTAAACGCAGTCATAACGCCCGTATTCATTCTTTTATGCCGCACTTGTTTTATGTGTTTAACCTAAAACAACAAGCAGTCTTGGGAGTTCGACATGCGCACGAACCACTGTTTTTGGAACAATACTTTCAGAACCAACCGGAGTTCGCTGCTGTCTGTGAACAAGAAAGCCACGAGGGGATGCCAAAGAAATCGGCAGATTCACTTAAAACAACAGGCTCGCTTGAAGCAACACTGGCGAATAAAGGGTTAAACATTGCAAGGCGACACCTTGTTGAAATTGGCAATCTATACAGCACTTCCCCCAAATCGACCCTACAACTACTTATTTACACTTTATACACGCTGGCACTGAACCAAAAAACACATATTATTTTCACTGGAATTCCTACCGTTACGCGTATTTTTAACCGTTTTAATGTGCCGCTAACACGCTTATGTCACGCCAGGCAAGATGCTGTAAAGGACGGCCCTGATGATTGGGGAAGCTACTACCAAAAGTGCCCTCAAGTTATGTTGCTTTCAATAAACGACGCACTAAATGCCATCGACGCTTCGCCAAAGCTACGAGCACTAAGAGATGAATTATCGCGTAACTTAGCCATTCCCTCAGCTTCTCATTTAACGTCTCTTTCATTTCCAGAAATGGCACCTCAGCTAGCACCTATTTTAGCGCCTCCTTTAGCTTCTCTTTTACCCCCTCACTCCACAGTCGGAGGATTCGTATCATGAGTAAACATACTCTTCCCCTGTTGCAGTGGGTTAATAATCACAATGTCGCCCTTGTTGAAGTGCAAAGCAATGCAACAAGCAAAAGCCTTACTTACCACGAGCTTTATCAATCCGTGCAAGAAAAAGCCGAGTGGTTAGCCTTAGCAAAAGTACAGTCTGTCGCATTACTGCTGGATAATAGCATCGATTGGGTTATCTTCGATCTCGCCTGCTTACACGCTCAAATTCTATGTACACCGCTACCGACTTACTTTTCTAAAGCGCAACGTCAACACGTTATCAACCAAAGCCATGTGGATTGCTTAATCACAAACGAGCCTGACGACTCAACCAATACTCGCCCGATTTTTGATGGCCTTTATGCCACTTTCATCGAACAAGCCAATCTCCCCAACGTGCCGAATAACACGCAAAAGATCACCTTCACATCTGGTTCAACAGGGCAGCCTAAAGGCGTGTGTTTGAGCGTAGAAAATCAACTTAAGGTTGCTCGCAGCATTCAATCTGAAATCGGCCTATCAACGCCCACATTTTTAAGCATTTTGCCTTTACCTACACTGCTTGAAAACGTGGCAGGTGTTTACGGTACCTTATTAGCAGGCGGGCAGGTCATTCTCTCCGGTGCCTCAATACGCGGCTTTCAAGGAAGCCAACTCAGCTCACCGCAAACGCTCCTAACACTGATAAGCCAAAACCAACCTGATGTCATTAATCTCGTACCAGAGCTTTTACTGGTGCTGATTGGCGCGTGTAAAAAAGGGTGGCAACCGCCCGCTTCACTTAAGTTTATTGCCGTGGGGGGCAGCCGTGTTGATGCCAATTTATTGCATGCTGCGCATCGTTGTAAGCTGCCTGTTTATCAGGGGTACGGCTTGTCAGAGTGCGCCTCAGTGGTGTCGTTAAATACGCCCACACACCACAATATTAGCAGTGCGGGAAAACCGCTGGCACACCTGCAAGTCTCCCGT
>CAXRCC010000276.1:0-4215 GCA_964228975.1 Paraneptunicella sp.
TGGCCTGCGCGGGCATTACCGCGAAAACCGCCAATGAAGAATAAAGGGCTAGCGCGGCTCCAAAAGCTTTTTTTAGCGTCGACTGCTGACGTGGCGCTTTGAGCGTAATAGGGGATTTGGCTTTCACAAAAGAAAGAACAGATTTCATTGATTCGACGCTCCTTGTTCATTGGTTTCAACCGCCACTGAGCCTAACAAATCCGTATGTAAGAAAATCACGCGACGCGTCGCCGCCGCGTTTTGTAAATTCAAGTACGCTTCTTCACTGTAATGAGCGTAATCCGCAGAGCAAGCGGGCAAGCTAGCGTCGCTAGGGTCTTGAATGCAGCCCATCACCCGATAGCGGTATTCGCCCAACGCTCGCGGTAACACAACAGTGGTATCCGTGCCTTGATACACCGTTGAAAAACTCGATGCTCCGGGGCCAAGCTCTTCTAATTGATACGCAAACGCATGAGTAACAGCGCCCCAAGAAACAGTGACATCTTTGGTGGTTGATGCATGGGTGTAAGGAGAAATGAAAACGGGAGAAACAGCCAGCAAGCCTGCCAGCACAACATTCCTTTGAAACATACGAATTGCGTTCCTTTATGATAATTGCGAAGTCACATCGGGTAATTTATTCTAAAAAATCGACCAGAATGCTACCGTAATATCCTTAGCCTATCAAACTTCTCGCATATTCACTGTTCTGCTCACGTTTAAATAACCTCTTTATATACAGGCACGGAAACACGCTGTTTAATACTCTCGCTATTCAAACCCAATAGGAAATTTTTATATGCATAAATTATGTAAACTGGGAGCCATTTTAGGTTTGCTATTTAACAGTTCAGCCTATGCCAACAGTGAACTCTGTTACCCATTAGTACACGGTGAAAATGGATTAGGCTCCACAAACGCCATGTATTTACCCAACTTGTATACAGGCGGAGCTAATTGGTACAGCACCATTCATGTTACCAATGCCGGTTACCAACCTGTTAATGTAAAACTGGAGTTTTTCAATTTTGATGGCTCGGCTTATTTTCCTTATGACACAAGGCCTAACGGTCAATTCAGCAGTGAAAACTCGCCCATCAATCTAAATTCTGGCGGCGCTATTTTAAGGCCGAATCAAACTGGGCTAATTGTCATTCATGATAATGCCTTGGATCACGCAAAAGGCATGATTGGCAAAGTGAGCTGGCAAGCAGATTCGTGCTTAGACAAAGCCATTGTTGTCAATGTAAGAACCGTGTATTCAAGTGGCCATGGATACGATCAAGGCCTCGTCTTTTTAAACGGTGGCAACCCGTTTTAAATTATCCTTCAACCTGTTAATTGAATTCATTTCTGAACGCATTTAATACTCCATTCCACTTTTCTTTGCTCGGTTAAGCACTACGAGCATTGCGTTAAAAGCACACTCTCATCACGTCTTTGTTCCCCCCACTACAACTATCAGCCAATTGATCACTCGCGACAAAAATGGATAATCCCTAGCAAATTAAACACTTAATTTAAATTCCACACTTAACGTTCACTTTTTAAACATTTTGTTGATTTGAGGCTACGCCAATGAAATCCCACAAATACCAATCAGGATTCACACTGATTGAATTGATCATTGTTATTGTTATTTTGGCTGTCCTCGCCGTTACCGCTGCGCCAAAATTTCTTGATTTAGGCAGAGACGCAAGAGTCGCAGGATTAGAAAATGTTGCCTCACAAATTGAAGGTGTTATCGAGCTGGCACAAGCCAAAGGGCGCATTGCCGGATTGGCCCCATCAGCAACGAATCCTGGCGGTATTCAAACCGCGTACATACTGGACTTTGGTTTTGGCGATGCTGAAGTCGATTTTCGCAATTTGTGCCCTGAAAGCCGCGCCGAGGGTGGCGATCAGTTACTTCTCACCGACTTTTTACAACTACCCACCAATGCGATTGAATCTCGCTTTGATAACCAATATACCTTGATAGGTTATGATGTTCCGCCATCCGGTACACCAACAAATCAGGGGTGTTATGTGCTTTATGATTCTTTTGGTTTTCCACAATGCACTGTCACCATCGTTGATGCGGATTGTTAAATCGTACAAGTCGGCTCTTGTTCCTATCCGCTCCAAATCCTATCGGCTCCTAAAGGGAGCCGTTTTTTAAGTACTTTTCCTAAATGCTTTTTCAATACAAAAGAACCTTTTTAGCACAGCCTCGTTGCCTTCTTTCACCGGCCTAGCCTGTTGGACCAACATATTGCGCTAACTTATTGAACTAGCCTATTGCGCTATCTTATCGGCCTACCACTCATTGCTTTATCAAGCAAAGTCATAACTCATTAACCTTTCGCTCATCACCTTAGCGCATCGTTCAACCTTCCTGCACCAACGTACAGTGGCCTTTTAAAAACCGCTATTGCCCGCCACACCTGCTTTTCACCTGTCATGCATGTGTAACAAACTGACCCAAGGTACAGGTTAATTATTTACGTTAATGACTTACTGTTGCACCCACTTAGTTATGCATTTCGCTTTGCATGAAATACCTATTCACATAGGTAACGGCGCATATCACAACGCCATTTGCAAAAACGAGAAAGAGCAATTCACAGTACAAATCAAGGTGCAACGTAATGTACGAATGGACAGAAGACCAAAAAGCGCTACGCAACTCCATTAACGAGTGGGCAGAGGCAATCAATACCGAATTTCCGGAAGAGATGCCTGATCGCGAGGTTTTTCTAAAACGTTGGGAAACCGTTAAACAAACGGGGATCACAGCATTGCTTGTGGCTGAACAATACGGCGGCTTGGAACAAGACATTTTAAGCGCCATGTATGTGATGGAAAACTTTGGCCGAATCTGTGATGACGCGGGTTTGAGCTTTGGCCTTTCCACGCATATTGTGAGCACAGGCTTACCCATTCAACGCTTTGGTACCGAAGCGCAAAAAGCGCACTATTTGCCACAGCTTGCCGCGGGAGAAAAAATTGGCGCTCACGCCATTACCGAGGCAGAAGTGGGCTCTGATGCGTGGAGCATGGACACCCATGCGGATCGCAACGACAACGGCGACTTTGTGATCAATGGTAGCAAAACGTTTTGCTCTAACGGCCCCATTGCCGACACCTTTATCGTATACGCTCGCACCAACGCCGATGCCGGCACCTTAGGTGGCTTCACTGCCTTTATTGTCGACAAAAACACGCCGGGATTCACCCAAGGTCAACCCATGCACAAGATGGGTTTACAAAGCTCAACCTTGTGCGATTTGTTCTTCGATGACGTGGTAGTGCCCAAAGAAAACGTGTTAGGCAAAGAAGGCCAAGGCTTCTCTATTTTCAATTACGTGATGAAATGGGAAATCCTCATCTCCTTCGTGATCAACGTTGGCGAGATGGAATCGCTACTGCAAAAAACCATTGCTTACAGTAAACACAGAAAGCAATACGGCGAACCCATCTGCAAGTACCAAGCGGTTTCTCACAAAATCGCCAATATGAAAATCGGCCTCGAAACTTCTCGCGCCATGCTCTACAAAGCCGGCTCAGACATGCACCGTAAAGTGAATTCAACCACCAGCCTTGCCATGGCAAAAGTGGTCACTAGTGAAGCCTTTGTTGCCGCCTCTTTAGATGCACAACAAATCTTTGGCGGTTACGGCTACATGAAAGAAGCCGGAATTGAAAAGTATTTACGTAACTCTGTTGCTAGCAAAATTTACTCTGGCTCATCCGAAGTTCAGCGCAACACGATCGCCTCAATGCTTGGCCTTTAAGTTTTCAACGAGTCGCACCCATGAAGATTGAATTAGCCCATACATTTATTGAGTCGATGGCAGCAAGCCAGCCCGATGCCTGCGCCTTAAAAATGAAGCAAGACACGCTGAGCTATCACGGCTTAAACCAGCGCAGCGCCGAGTTTGCTACCCAAATTGCCCAATTCGTGAAAGTGAGCGAAACCTGTGTGGGTATGTTCATTGAAAAGCGCATTGATGCGGTGGTGTCTATTTATGGCATTTTGCGCTCGGGCTCAGTGTATGTGCCAATGGATATCAAAAACCCGTTGGACAGGCTCAGATACATTATCGAGCAATGTGAAATCGATACGCTTATCACCACGCCAAACCAGCTGAGTAAACTCGAAGAAGTGCTGGGCGAAAGACTCGCTCAAACCAATCTTATTGTGATTGAAGCCGATGCCAGTTTAACGTTAAAGCCTGCCACATCGCCGTT
>CAXRCC010000277.1:0-12068 GCA_964228975.1 Paraneptunicella sp.
TATTCGAACTTATCTACCGCTTTCATCAAGCCGATGTTACCTTCTTGGATAAGGTCCAAGAATTGTAAACCACGGTTTGTGTATTTTTTCGCAATTGAGATAACCAAACGAAGGTTGGCTTCAACCATTTCTTTTTTCGCACGACGGGCTTTCGCTTCGCCGATAGACATTCGACGGTTGATGTCTTTAATGTCATCAATATTCAAGCCAGTTTCTTCTTCGACTTGATTGATCTTATTGATGCAACGTTCGATTTCTTCTTTAAATGCGCTTAACAGATTGGCGTAAGGCTCGCTTGAGCCTACTGCTTGTACTAACCACTCTGTTGAGGTTTCGTTGCCCGCGAACATTTTAATGAAGTCGCGCTTAGGCATTTTCGCATTCGCCACACAATACTTCATAACCAAACGCTCTTGAACACGAACGCGGTCCATCATGTCACGCATGTTACGAACCATTCTATCGAACTGCTTTGGCACCAAGCGGAATTCTTTGAAAGTTTCGCTTAATGCACTAATCGATTCTTTTGCAACAG
Organism: Paraneptunicella sp.; assembly: GCA_964228975.1. Classification (GTDB taxonomy): domain Bacteria; phylum Pseudomonadota; class Gammaproteobacteria; order Enterobacterales; family Alteromonadaceae; genus Paraneptunicella. Next base: position 536 of record CAXRCC010000277.1, read on the forward strand.
GGTGCGCTCTTCCCTTGCTTGCGATGATTTCTCGGGTTTTTTCATATTGAGTTCGAAGAAGTCCGAATTTCTCTCTCGCCTCTTCAGGGTCGATCGAGTTATCTTCTTCTTCATCGTCGTCATCGTCACCATCATCGTCTTCGTCTTCCAATTCTTCTTCGGATAACTCAGAACCAATGTGTGTGGCGGTAGGCGCAAGATCTTGCTCTTCGTTAGGATCAATAAATCCAAGGATGATGTCACTTAATCTAATTTCTTCAGCTTCATACAAGTCCCACTGATCAAGAAGATAAGTAATTGCTTCGGGGTATTCTGCAACAGAGCACTGAACTTGATTGATACCTTCTTCAATGCGCTTTGCAATTTCAATTTCGCCTTCACGAGTCAGAAGTTCAACGGTTCCCATCTCACGCATGTACATGCGCACAGGGTCTGTTGTACGACCGATTTCACTTTCAACGGTAGCCAAAGCTTGAGCCGCCGCTTCCGCGACTTCTTCGTCGGTAGTGGTTTCTTGCATTAACAATTCATCAGCATCAGGTGCATTTTCAAATACCTGAATACCCATATCGTTAATCATTCGGATAATGTCTTCAATCTGGTCTGAATCAACAATATCCTGAGGTAGATGGTCATTAACCTCTGAGAATGTAAGGAAACCTTGCTCTTTACCTTTAGCAATGAGGAGTTTTATCTGAGACTGCTTACTTGCCATATACTTCCGCGACCAATTAATGTAGAACTAGCCCTGAGGGGCACTCGACTTCAAAATTCTGTGACCTGATTTCACGCGCTCGCTATTAAAAATAGCGCTCTGATAATGATAAAGCAAAAATGAACCAGTTATGGCATACAGGGCACACAGAATCCGCCATTATAGCAGAAAAGAAACTGCTTATTCTACGTTTTGTTTGTTTATGAGAATGTGATTATATCGGCTCTGCTGATACGGCTGATGACAGTGCCGGGGACAACGTACACTACAATGAGGGCTAACTGATTGTTTTTCAAGCTTTGCCCCTAAAAAATATACCTTATTGGTTGGATTTACTTAACAGTGTAAGTTCTTTTTTTTCGTCGTTTGTTATGTTTCCTTGACGCGCTTTCGATAAAAGCTCTTCCATTCTTCCTTCTAAATGTTGATTAATAAGGCGATTAAAGCTGTCTTGATACACGGTTGCCATGTTGGCTGGTGCCACTGCGTGGTCCCATGATAAAAGCTTGCCTAGCGCTCGGCTTGCTGGATGTGAGCGGTAATATTCTAATATTTGTGCTGTTGAATAATGCGGGTGAGAAAGTGAAACCTGCATAACATCAATGAGCATTTCAAGGTTACCAACATTGAGCGCTTGCATGGCTTGCGGTGTAATATCTGAGCACTCTTTGGCTAGTTTGGGGGAATCAAGCAATAATCTGAGCATCATTCTACCCGGCGAAAAGTTAGGCTTGTTGGGTCTGGCGTAGCCTACTTTCGCGATACCCGTTTGCTCATTGGCTTCTTTGGCAACGACTTGAGCGCGATGTTTTTCGTATTCACCTGTGTGTTTGCTCAATACTTCCATTAACATCTGTTTTTGATACTCGCCCGGGATCTGAGAAATTAAAGGCTCAGCCTCGGCTTTTAATGACGCCTTACCTTCGGTTGTGGCAACAGAGTGGCGTTGCAATAAGTTGTCAAAGATAAACTGTGATAATGGCACGGCTTGTTCATTGAGCAAGGTTTCAAAGTCCTCCTTACCAATTTTTCGCACCATCGTATCCGGATCTTCTCCGTCAGGCAGGAACATGAAACGCATTTGTACGCCGTCTTTTAAATGGGGAAGGGCGTTATTCATAGCGCGCCATGCTGCTTCTCGGCCTGCCCTGTCTCCGTCATAGCAGCACACAATTTCCGGCGTGCTTCTAAACAACATTTGAATGTGTTCAGGTGTTGTTGCAGTGCCAAGTGCTGCTACCGCATAAGTGATACCAAATTGAGCCAATGCAACCACATCCATATAGCCTTCGACGACGAGCACGCGATGTAACTTTCTATTTTGTTGACGGGCTTGGTATAAGCCGTAAAGTTCGCTGCCTTTATGGAATATACGGGTCTCTGGAGAGTTCAAGTACTTTGGCGTGTCATCACCCATTACGCGCCCTCCGAACCCAATAACACGACCTCGTTTGTCGCGAATAGGGAACATGATTCTGTCTCGGAAAAAGTCGTAGCGCTTGCCTTGGCTGTTTTCCGTGATCATTTTTAGGTCGAGTAGCTGTTGTTGCTGAGGTGATGATTGACCGAATGTTTTCAGTACTGCGTCCCATTGTGCTGGCGCATAGCCGATGTTGTAGGCTTTAACAATTTCACCACTTAAGCCCCGTGATTTTAAGTAATCGATGGATTTAGATGACTGCCCTTTTTCCTTCAACTGCTTTTCAAAATAACGGCTAATGCTTTCCATTGTCTTGAAGTCGTCTTCAAGTTTATTAGCAGAGTAGTAAGGCTTGTTGCTGGGCCTATTTCCTTGCTCTCGTGGTACGTCGATTTGGTGATAACGTGCCAGCTCTTCAATCGCTTCTGGAAATTCAAGTCGTTCATACTCCATGAGGAATGAAATGGCATTACCATGAGCGCCACAACCAAAGCAGTGGTAGAACTGCTTTTCTTGGCTAACGGTGAAAGATGGGCTCTTTTCGTTGTGAAATGGGCAGCAAGCTTGATGGTTCTTACCTGCTCGCTTCAATGGTACAAAGCCATCGATAAGCTCTACGATATCGGTGCGAGCAAGAAGGTCATCAATAAAACTACGTGGGATTCTGCCAGACATTTCTTTATTCAACTTATTTAAGATTCAGAACATTATAATGAAATCGTAGTGACGAATGCTTTCATTTTTTAACGAAATACGTATTTCGAAATAATGTGGAGTAGGGTGTTTTGAGGGATGAAAACAAAATAAGAGGCGTAAAGCCTCTTATTTGGGAGATATGATTGCGGAAGAGTCTGGAGTGAGACCAGATCAACCTAACTGTTTAGCGTTGCTTTAATTTGCCCGCTCAGTTTCCCCATATCCGCACGTCCTTGAACTTTAGGTTTCAGCCAACCCATGACTTTACCCATGTCTTGCATACCACTTGCGCCTGTTGCTTCAACTGCTTCAGCAATTAATGCGTTTACTTCATCATCAGATAAAGGCTCGGGCAAGAAAGTTTTCAAAACAGCAAGTTCGGACTCTTCTTGTTCAACAAGGTCTAGACGGTCAGCATCTTTAAACTGAGCAATTGAGTCATTTCTTTGCTTTACCATTTTGGTTAGCAAAGCAATAACATCTTCGTCTGAAAGCTCTTCGCGAGTATCAACCTCGCGCTGCTTAACTTCAGCTAAAGCTAAGCGAATAGTACCAAGACGCACTTTATCTTTTGCGCGCATGGCATCTTTTTGAGCTTCTTTGAGTCTAGTTACTAGAGACATCAACGGGTTACCTTGAAAGTCGAAACGTTGCTTTAAGAGTGATTAAACGTAAAAAGAACAACTGAGTGTTGTTCTTAGTACAATTTTACTCTACGAGCGTTTTCACGAGCTAGTTTTTTCAAGTGACGCTTTTTGGCAGCAGCTTTTTTACGCTTACGCTCCCAAGTTGGATTTTCGAAAAATTCGCGACGACGAACTTCTGAAAGTACGCCCGCTTTTTCGCAAGAACGCTTGAAACGACGTAATGCTACGTCAAACGGCTCGTTTTCTCTGACTTTTACTATTGGCATTAATCTCTCACTTCAAAAATAAATTCTATATTTTTGTATTTAAATGGGTCAAAAAGTGACCGCTATCTTTAAAAATGGTGCGCAATTCTAATCATATCTACAGCCAAAGTAAAGCCAGCCTGACTATTTATTTGGCATTAAATGGCGCTTATTTTAAGTTCTTTTTAACGGCTTTGCGGTGAGGTTAGCAATTCGCTTAGCTTTTTAACTAAGCTTAGGTAGAATGCCCGCCAATTTTTATGTAAAGAAGCTAAGTGGAATCCATGCGCGTATTAGGTATAGAGACATCTTGTGATGAAACAGGCGTCGCCGTTTATGATTGCGATAAAGGCTTATTAAGCCATGCGCTTTATAGCCAAGTTAAATTACATGCCGACTACGGCGGTGTTGTTCCAGAGCTTGCCTCGCGCGACCATATTAGAAAGCTGGTTCCCTTGGTACAAAAAGCGTTGGAAGAGTCAGGTTCTGATGCAAAAGACATCGATGGCGTGGCTTACACTAAAGGGCCGGGCTTAGTCGGGGCGTTGCTCGTGGGCTCCTCTTTTGCGCGTAGCCTTGCCTATGGTTGGAAGGTTCCTATGATAGGCGTGCACCATATGGAAGGGCACTTGCTTGCGCCTATGCTTGATGATCCTGCACCGGAATTTCCTTTTGTTGCTTTGCTTGTGTCGGGCGGACATTCAATGCTGGTGCGAGTGGATGGCATTGGGCAATATCAAACGCTGGGTGAAACCCTTGATGATGCCGCTGGCGAGGGCTTTGATAAAACCGCGAAGCTGTTAGGGCTAGATTACCCAGGCGGGCCAGTGTTGGCCAAAATGGCAGACAGCGGCACACAAGGCCGTTTTACGTTTCCTCGTCCGATGACGGACAGACCCGGGCTGGATTTCAGTTTTAGTGGTTTGAAAACGTTCGCAGCAAATACCATTAAAGATTTGCAAAAGCAGGGTGAGTTGTCCGAGCAAGATAAAGCCGATATTGCATTAGCATTTCAAACCGCAGTAGTTGAAACGTTGGCGATTAAGTGTCGTCGTGCATTGAAAGAAACGGGTTTGAAAAAGTTAGTTATCGCAGGTGGCGTTGGCGCGAATAAATCGTTAAGAAGTGAGCTACAAGCCTTAATGAAAAAGCTCGGTGGACAGGTTTATTATCCTCGCCTTGAGTTTTGTACAGATAACGGCGCAATGATTGCCTACGCAGGAGCGAAGCGATTGCAGGCTGGCCAATTGGGTGACACCACTGAGCAAGTGCAACCGCGTTGGTCGTTAGATGACCTTCCTCCTTTATAAATCCCTTTTCCTATAAACCTCATTGGTTACGTTTTTTTCGTTTAATGCGGGTTGATTCTTTTTCAGTTGGGGCCTTGGTTTGAGGCTCCTCTCCCTTTACCATTCGCTGTATGTTGTCTTTGTGCTTTCCAATAATCAACAATGCAATAAGCATGAATACGAAGAAATGATTAGACGACAGAAAATAAGCAAAGAGAGGTAACGACAGTGCCGTGCTAATAGAAGCCGCACCACTGATTTTGGTGAGTGCAAATATCAATATCCACACTCCCACGAGCGCCAAAGCCAATTCCACGTTCAACACGGCGATAATGCCCAAAGCCGTCGCTACCCCTTTACCGCCTTTAAAGTGGTGATATAGCGGGAAAATATGTCCAAGAAAAGCGAATAAGCCAATCAGTGCAACAATCCAATCAGGTTGAGAGAGTGCTTTGGCGAGAAGTACAGGAACGATACCTTTCACGATATCAATCAGCAAAGTCAGAAGCCCAGCGGCTTTTCCGTGACTACGAAGCATATTCGATGCGCCGGGATTTCCCGAGCCCATGAGCCTAGGATCGGTAGCGCCTAGTGCTTTGTTGGTAATTAACGCGCCCATGATGGAGCCCAGTAAATAAGCGCTCGTAAGGAGAAGTAAACTAAGTGCTGTCATAATGTTGGACCCGTAAAATAAAACAGGTACACTGCCCCCGCTTTACGCAAATGAGACTGTTAAGCGTTAAGTTCAAACGCTTTTGATGCAAAAGGTAACATCGTTAATGGATAAAATATACATTGAGGAATTGCAGCTTCTCGCCATTATTGGCGTTTACGATTGGGAACGCCATGCGCCGCAAAAACTCTTGCTCGACCTCGTTTTACACCTCCCCCTAAAAGACGCCGGAGAAACCGACGATCTGTCAAAGACAGTCGATTATGGTCAGGTTTCTATAGATATGGAGACACTGTGTGAGTCATATCAGCCTAATTTACTAGAGTATTTAGGTGAAAAAATGTGTTCTCATATCTTGGAAAATTATCCGGTGAATAAAGTCGAGCTGAAACTAAGCAAACCTGATATTTTGCCTAAGGCCAAGAATGTGGCTGTGTATATGCAACGAGAACGCAGTAGCAGTTAATGTTTAGCGTATTTGCCAATTTTTAATCCTTGAGCTCGACTTTTATGAATCAGATATACATTAGTCTTGGGACTAATATCGACAGAGAAAAGTACACCTCGTCCGGCTTGCAAGCAATGTATGAAGCCTTTGGTGAACTAACAATCAGCCCCGTTTATGAAAGCGAGTCCGTTGGCTTTAATGGTAACCCCTTTTATAACTTGGTGGCAGGCGCGAAAACCGAAAAGTCGCTTGAAGATGTTTGCCGTATCCTTAAACAAATAGAACGTGAAAATGGGCGAGAGACGTCTGAAAAGAAGTTTGCTCCTCGTACTTTAGATCTGGACCTTTTATTGTTTAACGACATCGTTATTGAGCAGCCTATCGTGTTACCTCGTGCTGAAATTTTGTATAACGCGTTTGTTTTGTTGCCGTTGTACGACCTCATTCCCGATGAAACGCACCCCGTTGCGGACAAGACGTATCGAACGCTATGGGAGAGCTTTGATAATAAAGCTCAGAAACTTTGGGAGATCCCTTTTCAATGGAAAAAACAGGACTAAATTGTGACCCTATTTGAAGTCATCATTCTTGCCATCATCCAAGGTATTACCGAATTCCTCCCCATATCAAGCTCAGCGCACCTCCTACTTCCTAGCATTATCTTAGGGTGGAAAGAACAAGGTTTGGCGTTTGACGTTGCTGTCCATATTGGCAGCTTAACCGCTGTTGTGATTTATTTTCGTCAAGAGTTGTGGGGAATGACCCGTGCATGGACCGCCCAAGTTACAGGTGGGGCACCAACTCAAGAAAGTCGCTTGGCGTGGTGGTTAATTATTGCGACGTTACCCGCCGTTGTTTTGGGCTTTCTTGGCAAATCATTAATTGAAGATTTTGCACGTTCAGGCCTCGTTTTAGCCGTTTCTACAATTGTTTTTGGTTTATTGCTTTGGTGGGCAGATGCGAAAGCCAAGCAAAATAAAGCACTTTGTGATTTAGGCTGGAAAAAGGCGCTGACGATTGGATTTTTCCAAGTATTAGCCATGATTCCAGGTACATCTCGTTCCGGTATCACAATTACAGCGGGATTAATGTTAGGCCTTGATAGAGAAAGTGCGGCCCGTTTTTCATTTCTGCTGTCTATTCCCACTATTTTGGGAGCAGGGGTATTATTAGCCTTTGATCTTATCGCCGATCCAAGTCAAGTTGATTGGCTGATGATAATTACGGGAACTATATTGTCCTTTGTTAGTGCGTATGCCTGTATTTACCTTTTCCTTTCATGGATAAAGCGTATCGGCATGTTACCTTTCGTTATTTATCGTCTTTTACTTGGTGTTATCTTGCTGCTATTGTTGCTCTAGGTCTAAGCTCTGTGTAGAGCCGTTGATTTTAAGCTGAATTTTTTCATAAAAAGAAAGGGCACATGCGGATGTAGCCCTTCTTTTTTATTCGTTGAAGGAACTAATCCATGTCTGAAACTATTTTTACCAAAATAATTAACAGAGAAATCCCGGCTGACATTATCTACGAAGATGATTCTGTTCTTGCGTTTAATGATATTTCGCCCCAAGCACCGACCCATTTTTTGGTAATTCCGAAAAAAGCCATTGCGACAATTAACGATATTCAAGAAGAAGATCGTGAAGTTGTCGGTCACCTGTATTTCGTAGCTGCGAAAATCGCAAAAGAGCAAGGTTTCGCAGATGATGGCTATCGTGTGGTGATGAATTGCAATAAATTTGGTGGGCAAACAGTTTACCATATTCACCTTCACGTTCTTGCAGGTAAACCCATGGGCTGGCCTCCCTATCAGGACACGTTAAAAGTGGAATAAGTTTATGCAAAAACAGCTTCGCGTATACGCAAAAGCTGATTGTCATAATAGGAATTATTAATTTTCCTATATGGAATGCTCCTCATAGACTGAATTTTCGTAGGACGTATGGCCTGATTAGGTTTCCTGTTCAGGCTACGATTTTTGTTTACGAACTCGTCAGAGGAAAGTTCCCGATGTCCACAATTTTAGTAGTAAATGAATCTCCCGCTGTTGAGCTGTTAAATGTGGGAGCAGCAACGGAAAAGCGCTGTGCTGCAACTCCGGCAACGGTCAAAAAGTTGAAATTAGCTAATGCTGATATCCTTATTGAACGTGGAGCTGGATTGTTAGCTGGTTATTTAGATGCTGAATATGAGCAAGCAGGAGCTAAAATCGTTGATGATCGTCACGCCGCCATTAAAGCTGCCGACATCATTTTATATGTAACTCGCCCAACAGAAGCGGACGTAGAATCGCTCGAAGCGGGCAAGTTAGTGATTGGACATTTAGATCCTTTCTTTGAAAAACCTCTCGTCCAGAAGCTAATTAGCAAATCCGTTGGATTAATTAGCATGGAAATGATTCCTCGTACCACGCGCTCCCAGAAAATGGACGCGCTGAGTTCTCAGTCAAACCTCGCAGGTTATGTCATGGTGATGAATGCAGTGCATCATTTGTCGACCATTTTACCCATGATGATGACGCCATCTGGCACCATCAAACCCGCCAAAGTCTTCATTATTGGTGCAGGTGTTGCAGGCCTACAGGCTATCGCAACGGCGAAGCGTTTAGGCGCAAGCGTACTGGCCTTTGATACGCGTGAAGTGGTTGCTGAACAGGTCGAGTCTTTAGGGGCCAAGTTCCTGAAAATTGATTTAGGTGAAACGGGGCAAACCAAAGATGGTTACGCTAACGCACTTTCTCCAGAGCAGGTAGAAAAGCAAAAGGCCGGTCAAAAGCAAGCGATTGCTGATGCCGATATCGTGATCACTACCGCGAAGCTCTTTGGCCGAAAACCTCCCGTTATTGTCACCAAAGATATGGTAGAAGGCATGAAACCCGGCAGTGTTGTGGTTGATATGGCTGCCGAGATGGGTGGAAACGTCGAAGGCTCCGTTGCCGGAGAAGTGGCAACCATTAATGGCGTTCACGTAGTGGGAACGGGCAATTGGGAAAACCAAGTAGCTAAAGACGCGACCGCTATGTATGCCAATAACATCTTCAATTTATTAGATGAATACTGGGATAAAGAAAAAGGCGAAATGGTCATTGATTTCGAAGATGACATTTTAACAGGCTGTGTCATTGGTTACGACGGCCAACTTCGTAACGACATGCTCACTAAGCATTACCAAGCAGAGAAGGGGGAGTAAACAATGGAAACGATTTATCTATTGTTCATCACAGTGTTAGCCGCGTTTTTAGGATTTGAACTGATCCGAAAAGTTCCTGCAACACTGCATACTCCTTTGATGTCTGGGGCAAATGCTATCTCCGGAATCACTTTGGTAGGCGCATTAGTGGCCGCCGGAGGTGAAGATGGCACCTTAACAACCATCATCGGTACCATCGCGGTGGCGCTTGCTACCATCAACGTGATTGGTGGCTACATGGTAACAGACAGAATGCTGGCCATGTTTAAGAAAAAGTCTGACAAAAAGTCAGAAAAAGACGCATAAGGGGGAGCCAAAATGACAAGTGCAATTTTCATTAACGCTGCCTACATCGTGTCGGCGTGTTTATTTATCTTTGGCTTAAAGTTATTGAGCCATCCATCTACTTCGCGCAAAGGCAATGCCGTGTCTGCGCTTGGTATGTTTATCGCGGTTGTTGTCACGCTGCTACATAAGGATATCATCAGCTTTCACTGGATCATTGCAGGTGTGGTGATTGGTGGAGCAATTGGTGCCATCTTTGCCAAAAAAGTTGAAATGACTTCCATGCCGGAATTGGTGTCTTTGTTCAACGGTTTTGGTGGCCTTGCCAGCTTGGCCGTAGGTTGGATCTCGGTTATTGAATTGGCGAACCCAAGCCTTGCTGACACCGCTTCTGCGTTGGTCTCATCAGTTGCTCAGGCTTCTAGCGAAAGCACTCATCAAGGCCTGTCAATTTCCATTGCGAATTTATCGATCATTATTGGCGGACTCACTTTCTCGGGCAGTGTGATTGCATGGGGGAAACTGAGCGGAAGAATGACCTCGGCTGCCATTACGTTTGCCGGTCAGCGCTGGGTGAATATCGCTCTTATTATTGCCATGGTTGTTGTGAGCTATCAGTTAACGCAAACACCTGAAAATATGAACCTTATCTATGCCATTATCGCCATTTCGGTTGTGTTTGGTGTACTTGCAGTCATTCCGATTGGCGGGGCGGATATGCCCGTGGTTATCTCACTGTTAAACAGTTATTCAGGGATTGCGGCAACCGCAGCGGGCTTCGCGATTGGCAACAACATCTTAATTGTGGCGGGCTTGCTTGTTGGTGCAAGTGGCATCATCCTCACTAACATTATGTGTAAAGCGATGAATCGTTCATTGATGAATGTATTGCTTTCTGGTTTTGCTAAGCCCGTTGATACGACTTTGAAAGTGGAAGGTGAGCTTAAGGCTCTCTCGCCAGAAGATGCTTACTTTGTTCTTGAAGCGGCACAAAGTGTATTAGTTGTACCGGGTTACGGTATGGCTGTAGCGCAGGCGCAGCACGCTGTAAAAGAGTTACAAGAGCTGATTGAAGGTAACGGAGGAGAAGTGGTTTACGGTATTCACCCTGTCGCTGGTCGTATGCCGGGTCACATGAATGTTTTATTGGCTGAAGCCGATGTTTCCTATGATTTATTATTGGAAATGGACGCCGTGAACCAACGTATGGATAACTTCGATGTGGCGATTGTTATCGGTGCAAACGACGTCGTAAACCCTGCTGCAAAAGAAATGAAGGGTAGCCCTATTTACGGTATGCCAGTGATTGAAGTTGAACGCGCACGCTCGGTGTTTGTTTTGAAGCGTACTGCAAATGCTGGTTTTGCGGGCGTCGATAACCCACTCTTCTTCCGCGAAAACACCCGTATGATTTACGGTGATGCAAAAGATACGTTGAATTCAGTTATTCGTGAGTTTGGAGACGATTAGGATTAATCAGTTTCTTAAAATTCAGGACTAAATGCGCTGGAATTTAAGGAAGTAAAAAGCCGATATAGGGTGTCCCTTATATCGGCTTTTTTATGTTTAGTGATGGTAAAACAGGATTATACGGGCGATGGGCCTTGGCAGAGAGCAGGCGTATCGCTTGGAATAATCTTCCGAATGTGGCCTTCATGGTCAAAATAAACCTGTACCCAGCTCCCTGATCGCAGTGCTTCATTAAGCGTGTTGTTCTCCCCAAGTAGTTTCACCAATTCATTGGAAACTTGAACAATGGTTTCGTTACAGTTATCTAATTCCCAGCCATCGTCCAAGTGGGTTAATAGCATGGTTTGTTGATGCAGTTCTTCAAGTCGCTGAGTGCGTTGTTGGTGTGCGTAAGTATGTTGTTGGTAGCTGATATGAATTCGCTCTGAAGTGGAAGGCGTTTCCCCTTGAATGTGA
>CAXRCC010000278.1:0-8644 GCA_964228975.1 Paraneptunicella sp.
GTGCTCATTGTTCCACTGTCCCCTATTCCCACGCCTTCAGACTCTATTCAGAGTCTTATTTTAAATAACTTTACACCGCAGTAGCTTACCTTACCGATTAACTGTAAACTTAACGCGCTAAGTTTTATATAAGTCGTTAAAAGTCAGCGAACTACCACAATATTGACTATAACTACGTGGAAATAAAATTTAAGTTTTTAAGCACACTACACGGTATTCAGTATGAAAATAATTAATAAAGCGCCCATCGCGCTTTGCGTTGCTTTGGCATGTCAATCGCCACTTGCACTCGCGCAAAGTGATGATGAACAAAAAAAAGATTCTCTGGAACTTGAAACCATTATGGTTACTGCTCAGAAGAGAACTCAAAATGTACAAGAAGTTCCTATTTCTGTTGATGCACTAACCAAAAAAGAACTGGATATTCTTGGTTCTGCTGGCATGGATATTCGTTCACTCTCTTTCCGAATTCCCAGCCTGTTAATCGAATCTTCTTTTGGCCGTACATTCCCACGTTTTTATATTCGAGGCCTGGGTAACACTGACTTCGATCTACTTGCCTCTCAGCCTGTTTCTCTTATCTACGATGATATTGTTCTAGAAAACTCTCTCATCAAAGGTTACCCAATGTTCGACGTTGAACAAACAGAAGTTCTACGTGGACCACAAGGTACGTTATTCGGTCGTAACACGCCTGCAGGTATCGTAAAAATTGACTCTGTGAAGCCTTCACAAGACTTTGATGCGCACCTGAACTTCTCTTATGGCTCGTACAACACAACCGATTTTGACGCCGCCATTGGTGGTGCTATTACTGATACGCTTTCTGTACGCGCCTCATTGCTAATGCAAGACAGAGACGACTACATCGATAACAAAGCACCCGGCTTTGAACAAGAAGACGTTCTCGGTGGCTTTGACGAGCGCTCAGGCAGAATTCAATTGCTTTGGGAACCAAACGAAGATCTGTCTGTATTAGCGAAATACCACTTCCGCGACGCTGACGGCGACGCTCGCCTTTTCCGTGCCAACATCATTAAACAAGGCACCAACGAGCTAGTTGATGATTTTGACTTCAAAACCATCTTCCAAGATGCCGCTTCTCGTAACCGCCAAGACGTTGACACAGATGGCTGGTCACTAAAAGTAGAATATGATTTAGGCGACTACACGGTCACTTCAATCTCTGGTTACGAAAGCGCAAGAATGCTTTCAGTAGGTGATATTGATGGCGGTTACGGTGCCTCATTTACAGGTACCTTTGGCCCTGGCTTTATCCCCTTCCCTTCAGAAACTGGCGCACGTATGCCAGATCACGAGCAATACACACAAGAAGTGCGTTTCGCCACCAATGAATTAGGTGAGTGGGATTATCAAGTTGGTTTCTTCATTTTCGAAGAAGAAGTTGAAATCGAAAACTTGAGCTTTGACACGCTCGCTGGCGGTGTTCAAAACGGTTTATCTCGCCAAAACATGGACACAAGTGCATGGGCCATCTTCGGCTCTGTAGATTGGGAATACAGCGACAGATTAACCGTGACAGCCGGTTTGCGTTATTCTGACGACGAAAGAGAATGGGACGGCGAATTAGTCCAATCTCCGTTCGGCGCACCTTCATTTACGGCGGTAGCCGATGTTGATGACTCTCAGGTTAGCTGGGATTTAAGTGCGTCATACAAGTACTCAGACGAAACTAACGTTTATGGCCGAATTGCACGTGGTTACCGCGCACCGAGTATTCAAGGTCGTAACTTATTGTTTAGCGGTGAGCCAACCACAGCAGATTCTGAAACAATGGTTTCTGTTGAAACAGGCTTCAAAACAAAAACATGGGGTAACAGAGCCCGTATTAACGGCTCCGTATACTACTACGAAGTTAGCGATCAGCAGCTAACAGCCGTAGGTGGAACAGGCAACTTTACTAGCCTGTTAAACGCCGATAAATCAGTAGGTTATGGTTTTGAATTAGACGGTGAAGCTGCGCTGACTGAAAACTGGTTTGCAACAGCAGGTTTAAGTTACAACCACACTGAAATTCAGCAAGATGATCTAGCAGTAGACGTATGTGGTGCACCTTGTACGGTAACGGATCCACGTCGTGAAGACGGCAGAGCCTTGATTGATGGCAACCCATTACCACAAGCACCCGAGTGGATCGCAAATATTTCTTTACGTTATACCAAAGAAGTGGGCGACGGTAACTTCTTCGTTTACACGGATTGGGCTTATCGCAGTGAAGTAAACTTTGTGCTGTATGAAGCAACAGAGTTCCGTGGTAAAGGCCTTACAGAAGGCGGTTTGCGCGTAGGTTATGAATGGTTTACTGATGATGTTGAATATGAAATTGCATTATTCGGTCGCAACATTACGAACCAGCAAAAGCTAACAGGTGTTATCGACTTCAACAACCTAACTGGCTTTGTAAATGAACGTCAGTTCTGGGGTGTTGAGTTCATTTCAAACTTCTTCTAATTCAGGTTTAAAATTAACTTGTAAACAAGTTGTTAACCTAAAAGTAAAAGCCGTGTTAAAACACGGCTTTTTTGCATTTGGTAGAATAATTACCTAAAAAAATTTAAAAATGATTTTCCTCACGGTAATTATTATCAGCTTAATCGTCAGATTTAATTTTTTAATTTATTATCCCAAAGTTCTTTTCTTTCGCTGTCCGACAAAAATGCTGATTTAATCCCATTTTCTTGTATTTTACTGAGCTGCGCTTCGTTTAAACCAATAACCTTATGCGCAACTTCATACTCATGGGGTAAATCAATATTGGAAACCGCGGGATCATCCGTATTGATAGATACCAAAATATCGTTTTCTAGGAAAATTGGCAGTGGGTGTTTCGACAAATCTTGAACTGTGTTTGTATGAAAATTAGACGTAGGACATGATTCAATCGCGATTTCATGTTTCGCCATGTATTCCATTAGTTCGGGATCATCAATTGTGGCAAAGCTATGCCCTATTCTTTTCGCGCCGAGTAACTTAATTGCATTCCACACGCTTTTGGGACCATCCGCTTCGCCAGCATGAACGGTGATTTCCCAACCTGCATCTCTTCCCTTTTTAAAGTGCTCTTCAAACATAGGAGCAGGGAAGTTCAATTCGTCACCCGCTAAGTCTAAGGCGGTGATTGCATGTTTGTGAGCGAGTAACGCTTCTAGCTCATTCATGCAAGTTTCTGCGCCAAAAGTGCGGCTTAAAATACCAATTAACTTAGCTTTAACGCCGTATTGCTGCGCACCAGCCACAACACCATCAATAACAGCTTCAACAACTCCAGCCATGTCTAGATTGTGGTTCATCGCCATATAATAAGGAGAGAATCTGAGCTCAACATAATCAAGGCGCGATGCTTTTGCATCTCTCATATTTTCAAAAGCCACTCTTCGACACGCATCAAGTGTAGCTAAAACAGAAACACCGTAATCGAGCTTTTCTAGGAAAGCCAATAAGTCACTGGTTTGATCTTGGATTTGCGTTAAAGGGGTCAATTCTGCAACTGATTTTGCAGGTAGCGCGATACCATATTGCTGGGCAAGGTCCCATATGGTTGCAGGGTGGATATTTCCATCGAGGTGACGATGTAGTTCAACTAAAGGAATATTTGGGTTGATCATTTTTAAGCTCCTTTATATGCAATAAAACTCCAATAAACGAACGCTTATTGGAGTTTTACACACTGATTATTATTCTTTTTTATCAAGCACTTGGCTCGATTTAATTCAATTGAAGCTTCTCTGCTACCAATACTGCTTGTGTTCTGTTGTTCACATCGAGCTTCTTGAATATTGCACTGATATGCGCTTTAACGGTGGCTTCCGTAATGTTGAGATCAAAGGCGATTTGCTTGTTTAACAAACCCGCTTGGAGTTGCTTTAACACTTGGAATTGTTTCGGCGTTAACTCCGCCATACGCTGAGCAATATCAATTTCATCGTTATCTACGCGAATAAGATTATCTTGTAAGTGCTCTGGCAACCAAGTTTCGCCACTTAAAATCTTCTTAATTGCACTTGCCGTTTCAGCTGAAGGTGTTGTTTTTGGAATAAACCCTCTTGCGCCAAACTTCATAACGCGAGAAACGATATTAGGTGCATCGCTTCCCGACACAATCGCCACAGGCTTTTCTGGAAAATCTTCAGTTACTCTAATCAAGCCATAAAAATCTTCACTACCAGGCATATATAGATCGAGCAACACTAAATCAATATCTGCATTCTTTTCTAATGCCTGAATGGTCGTATCTAACGAGTCGGCATAAACAATTTCCAGATCTTCAAATAGTGGCTTCAGCGCAGCTGAAAGCGCATCTCTAAATAGCGGGTGGTCGTCCGCTATCAAAAACTTGATCATGTTCTCCCCTTTGAGGTTGAGCAGAAGGCTAACTCTTAAATTAGATAACTCAATCATGATTGAAGCTAAGGCTTCACATCGTGCGAGCTAAAACTACTATACTTGCTTTCTTTCCTATTCGGAAGACAAAGCACCGAGTAATCCTGTTTTCTGGAGATATTCTAACCTAAAAACTAGCCTACAAATGTCGCTTAAACTTGGTTAAAAATCGGAATTTAATTGATTTTACAAAAACTTAAGCTGAGAAGATGTAGCCACCTTCCCAGCGCAAAAATGTTTCCAAATGACAACAAATTGGATACAAATTTTATCGGTTTAATCTATTGTCGATTAGATTTTGAACAACAGAAGGATCCGCTAATGTCGATGTATCGCCAAGATTCTCATATTCGTTTGCAGCAATCTTTCTTAAGATACGTCTCATGATCTTGCCTGAACGCGTTTTCGGCAAACCATCTGTCCACTGTAAAAAGTCCGGCGTTGCAATTGGGCTTAAATCATCTCTTACCCACTGACGCACTGCTTTGGTCAACTCTTCTGTGACTTCTACACCATCGGTTGGCAATAGATAAACATAGATCCCTTGGCCTTTAATGTCGTGTGGATATCCCACAACAGCAGCTTCCGCGACGCTTGGATGAGCGACAAGTGCACTTTCAATTTCAGCCGTTCCTAAACGGTGACCAGACACATTCAACACATCGTCAACGC
Organism: Paraneptunicella sp.; assembly: GCA_964228975.1. GTDB lineage: Bacteria > Pseudomonadota > Gammaproteobacteria > Enterobacterales > Alteromonadaceae > Paraneptunicella. The sequence goes on from CAXRCC010000278.1 coordinate 5,074, forward strand.
GGCCTGTGATCCAGAAGTAGCCATCTTCATCACGTCGCGCACCATCACCTGTAAAGTACATATTGTCGTAGGTGCTAAAATAAGTTTCCTGAAAACGTTGATGATTTTTCCATACGGTACGTGCTTGGCCAGGCCAAGAGCCCGTAATCGCTAAATTCCCTTCCGTTGCGCCTTCAAGCTCATTGCCTTCGCTATCGAGTAAAACGGGTTTCACACCAAAAAACGGTAAAGTGGCTGAGCCTGGTTTCAAATCCGTTGCGCCAGGAAGAGGCGTAATCATTGCCCCACCCGTTTCCGTTTGCCACCATGTATCCATGATAGGGCAAGCACTATTACCAATCGTTTCGTGATACCAGTGCCACGCTTCTGGGTTAATCGGCTCCCCGACACTTCCCATTACTTTCAACGTTTCACGGCTTGTACCCTGCGCTGGCTCATCACCTTTCGCCATTAATGCGCGAATTGCCGTGGGCGCAGTATAAAGAATATTAACCTTGTGTTTGTCGACCACCTGCGCCATACGTGCAACAGAAGGATATGTCGGCACGCCTTCAAACATCAGTGTTGTTGCACCGTTCGCTAACGGGCCGTAAACAATGTAAGAATGACCTGTGATCCAACCTACATCAGCAGCGCACCAATAAATATCATCGGGCTGATAATCAAAAATAGCTTCATGTGTTAACGACGCATAGACCAAATAGCCCCCGCTTGAATGCACAACCCCTTTAGGTTTTCCCGTTGAACCAGAGGTATACAGGATAAATAAAGGATCTTCAGCATCCATCACTTCAGGCTCACACTGGCTTTCTAGATCCGCGACTAAACCTGCCCAGTCAACATCTCTCGCGTCAGTCCACGCGCAATCAATATTAAGGTATTTATAAACAATGACATTATTGATGCTGTTTGTGCCTTCTTTTTCCAAAGCCGCATCAACATTCTCTTTTAATGGAACCGATTTACCGCCGCGCAAACCCGCATCAGCCGTAATCACGAGCGTCGCTTGGCAGTCTTCAATTCTATCTGCGATGGCATTTGGGGAAAAACCGCCAAAAATAACCGAATGAATAGCACCAATTCGTGCGCAAGCAAGCATGGCATAAGCCGCTTGTGGCACCATTGGCATATAAATAACTACTCTATCGCCTTTCTTCACGCCTAATTTTTTCATGCCATTAGCAAGACGACACACTTCATCGTGTAATTCTTGATAAGAAATATGCTTACTGACGGAAGGGTCATCACCTTCCCAGATGATGGCGGTTTTATTGGGATTAGAGGCAAGATGTCTGTCGATACAATTCGCTGAAACGTTCAATTTACCGTCTGAAAACCACTTAATATCGACGTTATCACGTGCAAAACTGTATTCGCTTACTTTCGTGAAAGGTTGAAGCCAATCAAGGCGCTGAGCTTGCTTTTGCCAGAAAGTATCAGGGCTTTCAACGGACTCTTGATACATTTCATTGTAAAGCGCTTTTGTGATTCGGGAATTTTTCTTGAATGAATCAGGAACCGGGTAAACGGTGTCAGACATGATGCTTTTCTCCAATCTATCCAACAAGTTGGCAGATAAGTTTTAATTTAATTATGACATGCACAAATGCCAAAAAATATGCGCACATTCTTGAAAATGGTCACAATATCTAACCGCTTGCTTCTGTGCAATAGTTGAATTGCTTCTTTGCCAAAAAACAATGTTTCGTTAAAATTGCGGTTCTAGTTACAGAAACATTGAAGCATGCAAAAATCTCAAAAAGATCTTATTTATTCATCTCCGCAAGCAAACGTACCGGATTTTCAGTTTGATAATCGTGTTGCAGAAGTCTTTCCCGACATGATTCAGCGCTCTATTCCCGGATACAATACAATTCTTGACGGTATTGGCTTTCTTTCAACTAAATTCGTAAAACCCAATACACAAGTTTACGATTTAGGGTGTTCTCTTGGCGCAGCCAGTTTGGCGGTGAGACGTTACAATGAGTCGGAAAACGTCAATATTGTTGCTATCGACAATTCAGAGGCAATGTTAGAGCGATGCGCCTTGCACCTGAGTGCATTCAAATCAAACACAACGTTTACGACTCGTTGTGAAGATATTTTAGACAGTGAAATCAACAATGCATCCCTTGTGATTATGAATTTCACCTTGCAATTTATTACTCCTGATTTACGTAAACGCGTAATTAAAAAAATCTATGATGGCTTGCTCCCTGGTGGTGCTCTCATCCTTTCTGAAAAACTAAAACACGAAACCGAAGAAGGGAACGAGTTGCTCATTGATATTCATCATGAATTTAAGCGTCGAAACGGGTATAGCGAGTTGGAAATCAGCCAAAAGCGCACGGCCATTGAAAATGTCATGATCATCGATAGCTTTCAAGAACACGAAACGCGCCTAAAAGAGACAGGCTTTAAAGACATTGCAATGTGGTTCAAGTGCTACAACTTTGCATCAATGGTCGCTATTAAATAACCTAAGGAAACGCATTTTGGATTGGTTTAATCAGTTTTATCGTCACATTGCCGTGACAGAGCTTAGCCCCTGGCTAGATGTTTTACCTGCACAGCTTACTGCGTGGAAAAAGCAACAACACGGAGAGTTTAATAAGTGGGTAAAACTGCTTGGAAAGTTGCCCAATGTCAGCACCAGCCACATTAATTTAGTGGACAAAGTTCAAATTGGCGGCAGTGACGAACTAAACGACTATACATCGAAGCAAATTCAAGGCTTGCTTAAACAATTCATGCCTTGGCGCAAAGGACCTTTTCAGCTTTTCGATATTCACCTCGATACCGAATGGCGTTCTGACTGGAAATGGGAGCGCGTTGCACCGCATATTGCCAATTTGGCAGGCAGAAAGGTTTTAGACATTGGCTGTGGCAGCGGTTACCACATGTGGCGTATGCTCGGACAAGAAGCCGAACTGGTTGTGGGCGTTGATCCTACCGATTTATTTTTGATTCAATTCCAAGCCATCAAGCACTTCAATCCCGATCCGCGTATTCACCTTTTGCCCGTTGGAGTTGAAGACTTACCTGAGCTTAAAACTTTCGATACCGTTTTTTCCATGGGTGTGCTGTACCACCGAAAAAGTCCCATTGAGTTTTTACAGCAACTTAAGCAACAGTTACGCAAAGGCGGTGAGTTAATCCTCGAAACACTGGTTGTGGATGGTGATGAAAATACGGTGCTCGTACCCGGCGAACGTTACGCACAAATGCGCAATGTGTGGTTTTTACCAAGTTGCGCTGCGCTTGAACATTGGATGCAACGCCTTGGTTTTAAAAATGTGCGAACAGTCGATGTAGACGTAACAAGCATTGAAGAGCAGCGTTCTACCGAATGGATGACCAATCAATCCTTAGTCGATTATCTTGATCCCAATGATCACAGTTTAACAGTGGAAGGCTACCCTGCTCCTAAGCGAGCGGTCATCATTGCTGAAGCATAGCGGTTAGCGGTTAGCGGTTAGCGGTTAGCGGTTAGCGGTTAGCGGTTAGCGGTTAGCGGTTAGCGGTTAGCGGTCAGCGGTTAGCGGTTAGCGGTTAGCGGTTAGCGAAAAAA
>CAXRCC010000279.1:0-4477 GCA_964228975.1 Paraneptunicella sp.
AGTTGTATGTTGACATAAAAGTTGAAGATAAGCGTGTCAGACTGACGCTAGAGATAGATCTTCAATATGGGAAGGACGTGAAAATTCTATCGAGTCGCTTTTCTTAGCCGTTGATGTGGAAAGTGCTGGAACATTTAAAGGAATTGAATTATGAGGTCGCATCCACTTTTTGTTACTTGTATCACTGTCTTGGTCGGGATGATCGGGTTAATTGGTATCATGCATGTTGCTTTTTCAAATAGTGAAGAAGAGGCAACTTGGGATGAGCAACAAGTAGCTATTTTACGTAGTCTCGCACTGCCCGAAAATATCTCTGAACATTCTTACGAATCAATGACCAACCGTTATGCTGGGTTAGAAGAAGCAGAACGCTTTGGTCACCGTCTATTTTTCGATGAAGACTTGAGCATGAGCCGCGACCGCTCATGTGCAAGTTGTCATCATCCGAGCAAGTCTTTCACTGACGGCTTGCCCACACCTATTTCAAATGATGCTCCTATCACGCGTAATACGCCAACCATTGTGGGTGCAGGTATGTCTGCATGGCAATTTTGGGATGGCCGCCGCGATAGCTTGTGGTCACAAGCTTTGGAATCTTTAGAGAGCATGAAAGAACACGGTACACCTCGCACACTGATTGCGCGTCGTGTAGAGGAAAATCACCGTGAAGAATATGAGGCCATTTTTGGCCCACTCCCCGATTTTTCTGACATTCATCGTTTTCCATCCAATGCAAGTCCGGATTCAGGAGTAAAAGGAAGTGCAGAGTTATGGACTCAAATGTCAGAAGAAGACCGAGATTCAGTGAATCTAGTGTTTACGAATATCGGTAAAGCAATTGGTGCATACGAAGCCAAACTGGTTCCTCAAAAGAGCCGCTTTGATGAGTATGTTGCCAGCCTGAACGATAGTGGTGATGTTGTTAACGGTCACGATTCTCTATTAACGCAAAAAGAGATCGAAGGCTTGAAACTCTTCATTGATGATGAGCAAGGCCAGTGCCTACGTTGTCATAACGGGCCGATGCTCAGTAGCTTTGAATTCAAAGCGATCAATGCGCCCAATATCGCAGGCAAAGACGTTGGACGTAAAGAGGGTGTTAGGCAGCTATTAGCACAGGAATTTAACTGTAGAAGTAAGTTCAGTGATGCCACAGAGGACATGTGTGAAGAGCTGGACTATGTGAAAACAGATGGAATGGAGCTCGATGGCGCATTCAAAATTCCAACGCTAAGAAATCTCGCTAAAACAGCACCTTATATGCATTCAGGCGTCTTTAATAATCTAGGAGAAGTACTTCAGTATTACAACCGTCCGATGATAGAAAAGGGGGTACATGTCGATGTCGAACCTCTCAATATGTTTCCGCATAAGTTGGAGCAGTTGGAAGCTTTTCTAATGACACTAAACGGTGGTATCGCAGTGGAAAAAGAGTGGCTTCAAGCTCCTCCAAAGGAAGGCGTAAAACAAAATCAAAAATATGCAGCGGAAACCAGCTCAACAAAATTTTAAGGTGTCATACTAAATGAAATCACTATACCTACGTATTTTTACAGGCTTATTAGCCTTATTTTCTTTCCAGGCCTTTGCGCATGTTCGTTGGTTTGTGCCAGTCGGCACTGAATTACCTGATATGAGCTTACCGATGGACTGGATCTCTGCTTTGATCCTATTTGGCGGAGCTTGCTTTGTTATCTCTGTCTTTGTTATTGCCAAGTTTGGTCAAATGAACCAACGATTTGGTGATGCCTTGTTTAATCCTTGGAATAGTAAACACAACATCGAATGGTACATTCTGTTTGGTCTTGTTAATTTGTTATTCCTTCACAACTTACTACTTGGTGAGTTCTTAGGTCCTCATTTCTTTATCGCACACGATAAGATCATTGTGGGTGTTGTGTTGCAATCACTTGTCTTGATTGGTTCAGTTATTTCTCTTGCGTTTACAGGTCTTATTCTGTTCTTGATTGCGTTAGTTTCTTTACTCTTCTTCTCTTTTGAAAGTGGTATTGATTACTTCTTCGAGATTGCGAGCTTAGGCATCGCGTACATCCTTATTTCTACGCGTATTAGCCAGTTTGATCGCGGCATGTTCAACCGTTTCGGCTTAGAGCAGTTAAAGCACTATGCCCCCGTGATTTTGCGCATCGGTCTTGGAATCCAGTTGTTTACACTCGCTATGCACAATAAATTTTATGAGCCGGCAGCAACTTACTTCTTCTTAGAAGAACACCCTTATTACAATTTCCCTAACTTCTTTGGTTGGACAGACTTTACGCACCTGCACTTCGCATTAGCGGCAGGCACGTTTGAAGCTTTATTTGGCATCATGCTTACATTCGGTTTGGCAACACGTTATGTATTGCTTGTTATTGCCTTCTTCTTCGCTTCAACAGGTGTTATTTCAGGCTTAGACGAGCTGATGGGGCACTTACCTATCTTTGGCTTTGTTGCGGTACTGTTTGTGTATGGCGACACCAAGTTTGGCGTGAAAGAAGAGCAAGATACCAGCGGTGCTATTCCGGCCGCAGCGTAATCGGCGTTTGATTATGACTAACAATGAATTTGGTTAATTTGCTTTGAAGCAGGTGAATTAGATTCAAATAACCTAAAAAGCCGATGGCCCAGTTCCATCGGCTTTTTGTATTGATACGTGGATATTCGTTAGTTGATATATTCCGAATAGGTATCTGAAAGTGTTATTTAGGGGTTATCTGTATTAGGTTATCTTCCCATTAACCCTATATCTTCAAGGTTAACTCTTGCTGGACGAGTTAATAAGAATTCTACACAATCCGCTAAATCTGATGTTTGTAACCAACCAGGTGTCATATCACTCTCGTGCACAGGAGCGGGAACTTGTGTAAGCGCAGGCATTAGGTTGTGAACTTGAATATTGTGCTCCCTCACTTCTTCTTGAAGTGCTTTAGCAAAACCAATTAAAGCAAACTTTGCCGCACAATAAGGTCCCGCATTGGCATAACCATATTTTGAGGCTTGCGAAGCAATGTTAATAACATAACCAGCTTGTTTTTGAATTAAGCGAGGTAGCAATGCTTGAGTCACTAAAAAAGTGCCCTTGAGTGTGGTATCGAGAACCAAATCCCAGTTTTCTTCAGAACAGCTTAAGAGCGAGTCCGTTACACCTAAACCAGCATTGTTAATAATGACGTCAATCTGGTTAAATCCCGCAGGTAATTGATTTATTGCAGTAGTGACTGCGTTCTTGTTTCTCACATCCATCGTGATGGCGCAAGCACTATTGGGCCTGATTTGATTAAGCTTAAGCGCAAGCTCATTAATGAGCGACTCTCGCCTCGATGCAATCACTACCTTCATTCCCATGTCGTGCAAACGCTGTGAAATTGCCAGCCCTATTCCAGATGCGCCGCCAGTAATTAACGCGATTTGATGCTCTCGTGAAATATTTTCCATGGTGATTTCCTAAGGAAGTTCGTTGCCACGGGCTGTGACAAATAATTGATACCAATGTTCTCGTGATAGCGTGATTTGTGCAGCTTGCGCGCACGCGGTAATCCTATCCAAACTTGTTGTGCCTATGGTGGGTTGGATATTCGCTGGATGACGTTGAATAAAGGCAAGGACAATCGCTTCTTTACTGCATTGATATTCACTTGCCAACTGTGCAACAAGGTTAGCCGTTGTTTGGATAGAGTGTGGCTGCGCAGATAAGTCCTGTCCGGTAAAAAGACCCTGAGATAAGCTTCCCCACGATTGCAGCTGAATATCATGAGTTTGACAGTATTCCAATGTGCCGGCAGCAAAGTTAACGTCTGCTCCCGCATGTTGTCCCGCTAATACTCCTTCGTTGAGCCAATTCAATTGACTGAGGCTCATTTCAATTTGGTTGACCACCAATGGCTTCTCAAGATAATGATTCAAAAATTGCATTTGATGAAGGTGCATGTTGGATACACCAAAGTGTTTAACCTTCCCGCTTTTTTCCAATGACGAAAGGGTTTTAGCAATTTCTCTGGGATCCATCAAAGGGTCAGGGCGGTGAAGCAGAAGCAAATCTAAATAGTCGCAGTTTAGGCGCTTTAAGATGCCATCGACAGATTGGGTGATATGAGCCTGGGAAAAGTCATAGCGTTTAGGTCCAGTATTGTCTTCAAATCGGATGCCACATTTTGACTGAATAATCATGTGTGATCGCAGTTCTGGTCGTTCAGCCAATACGTTGCCAAAAACGGTTTCTGCTTTAGTAAAAGTATAGATGTCGGCATGGTCGAATACGTTGATTTTCTCGGTGAGTACAGTGTCGATAATGCGGTGGCATTGCTGAATATCATCATTAGAAATTGGATTATTATTCCAGCCTCCGCCTAACCCCATGCAACCATAAACAAGTTGGCTGGCGTTAGGGTACAAACGATGCAGTGCGAGTGTGCTCATAACTAAATTACCAAGTGGAGATAAAATTAGCGCTAGTTTATCCAGAGCCGTGTTTTTGATC
>CAXRCC010000280.1:0-4715 GCA_964228975.1 Paraneptunicella sp.
CGTTAGTGGCATTTGAAATTTGCGAAGACGTTTCTGAGGGCATAAGCGCCGATAAGGTCGAGTTACGCAAACCATGCTCAAGAATATCTTTTCTTAAGCCTTCCCAATCTAGGTGTAAAGGCTCATTACAAACAGCATCAAGGTCTTTCTTGTACGTATCGATAGGAAGAATACCTTGCGAATAAGTCGTTTCGTTGAACTTAGGGCAAGCTCCTTTCTCTTTTGCCAAATTCATGGAAGCTTTTAGCAAATAGAACTGGATTGCTTCGAAGGTTCTGTGAACTAGCGCATTCGCACTGCCATCTGAGTATTTAACGCCATTTTTCGCCAGATAATAAGCGAAGTTAATCACGCCAACACCCAGTGTTCTGCGGCCCATTGTTGCGTTATATGCAGCTGGAACAGGGTAGTCTTGGTAGTCTAATAGGTTATCGAGTGCACGAACGGCTAAATCAGCCCATTCTTCGATATCATCAAGTGACTCAACTGCACCTAAGTTGAACGCTGATAACGTACAAAGTGCAATTTCACCTTCTTCATCATTAACGTGTTGAAGTGGCTTCGTAGGGAGTGCAATTTCCAAACATAAATTGCTTTGACGTACAGGTGCAACCTCGGGATTAAACGGGCTATGTGTATTACAGTGGTCCACGTTCTGTAGATAAATACGGCCAGTGCTTGCTCTTTCTTGCATGAATAAACTGAACAATTCGATGGCTTTAATACGCTTTTTACGAATGCTGTCATCTGCTTCGTATTTGACGTAAAGCGCTTCAAATTTATCTTGATCGGCGAAGAATGCATCATATAACCCCGGCACGTCTGACGGGCTAAACAAGGTAATGTAATCGTCTTTTATTAAACGCTGATACATGGTTTTGTTGAACTGAACGCCGTAGTCCAAATGACGTACACGGTTTTCTTCAACACCACGGTTATTTTTCAGTACTAATAAGGATTCAACTTCCAAGTGCCAAAGCGGGTAGAACAAGGTTGCTGCGCCACCGCGTACGCCGCCTTGAGAGCAGCTTTTCACCGCTGTTTGGAAGTATTTATAAAATGGGATACAACCAGTATGGAAGGCTTCTCCGCCGCGAATTGAGCTGCCTAATGCACGAATTCGACCCGCATTAACACCAATACCTGCACGCTGGCTAACGTATTTTACAATGGCGCTAGACGTAGCGTTAATTGAGTCCAGGCTGTCGCCAGTTTCAATGAGTACACATGAACTGAATTGACGAGTTGGTGTACGCACACCAGACATGATTGGCGTTGGCAATGAAACCTTAAATTGTGATGTTGCATCGTAAAAGCGCTTGATGTAATCCATTCTCGTTTCTTTGGGATACTTTGAGAATAAACACGCTGCAACCAGAATATATAAGAATTGTGCACTTTCGAAGATTTCACCTGTTACGCGATCTTGAACAAGGTATTTGCCTTCTAGTTGTTTAACCGCTGCGTAGCTGAAGTTCATGTCGCGCCAATGGTCGATATAATCGTCCATTTCTTGTAATTCAGCTTCTGAATAGTCTTCTAAAATGTGTGCATCGTACTTGCCCAGTTCAATCATTTTGCGAACGTGATCAACAAGCGCAGGTGGCTCAAATTGACCGTACGCTTTTTTACGCAAATGGAAGATAGCTAAACGTGCCGCAAGATATTGGTAGTCAGGTGCGTCCTTTGAAATAAGCACTGCCGCTGATTTAATAAGTGTTTCGTGGATCTCTTCGGTTTTGATTCCATCAAAGAATTGGATGTGAGCTTTGATTTCGACTTGTGAGACAGAAACGTTTTCTAAACCTTCTGCTGCCCAAGTAATTACTTTATGAATTTTGTCTAAGTCGAGGGGTTCCCTTTCGCCATTACGCTTGGCGACGAAGAGGTCGTTATTCATACTGATCAGCCATTAATTAATTTTTATATGTGTAATAAACGCACGTCGAAACAGCATCGCGTATTAATCGACATGCAGAAGTGCACGCGAATAGCCCGGGTGTATATTCGTAAATGAAGCCATTCCGAGAAAGCGCATTCATTGGATTAGGAGTGCGCCAATTTGAGACACAAGATAGTGAGGTTTTACGATAAATTCAACCCAATATATTGGGGTATAGGTATCACCTCACATACATGTTTTTTCTTGTTAGTAGAAGCTAACTTAAAACTTCAAAATCCATGCGTAGCAACCTGAAATCAAGAAAATGTTTTATTTATCACAATTTTTAAAAAATATTTTGTGATTGTAGATTTGCTAACCACCATATCTAGTGGATGATAAAAAATGACTCCCAAGATGTTGTGGTTTGCTACGAAAATACAGAAAGTACGTCGAGCGCGTTTTCGATGGAAAAATCAGCATTCCAAGTATCTGGTGTATCGTGTTCTGAAATATACCCATAAGACGCTAATACTGAGGTCATATTAGCGGCATTTGCTGCTTTAATATCGCGTTCTGCGTCACCCACATAAAGGGTTTTAGATGGATCGACATTCATGTGTTGTGATGCATGCAACAATGGCTCTGGATGAGGCTTTGCTTTTTCTAGTGTGTCGCCTGAAATGTTGATTTTACTGTGCTGGAATAATTCAAAATTTGGCAACAACCTATCGGTTAGATGCCCGGGCTTATTTGTAACAATACCCCACGGGATATCTTGCTCGTTTAACGTGTGCAAAAGTTTTTCTACACCGGGAAAAAAGCATGTGTGATGGCAGATGTTTTCTTGGTAAAAGTGTAAGAAGAGTGATTTGAGTTCTTCAAAGTCATGTTCGATGAGTTGCTCGCCAAATCCGAGTTCAAGTAACACTTTTGAGCCGTGAGACGCACCGACGCGGAAAAGTTCAGGGGCGCACTCGGGCATGTTTTTTTGCTTAAGAACAAAGTTGAGAGCGCGGCCTAAATCATTGGCGGTATCCAATAAGGTTCCATCTAAATCGAACAACACGGCATTAATTGTCATCTATCGTTAGCCTCTTTATTTAAATTTTTTCGCAATAAACGATGTAATTCACATCAACGTTCATGTTAGATAAGTAGAATTCTTGCGTGAATGGGTTCATATGCAACCCGGTCATATCTCTGGCTTTTAATCCTGCATTATCAGCAAAATGCAGCAGCTCAGACGGTTTGATGAATTTAGCATGCTCATGGGTTCCTTCAGGAACCAAGCGCAGCAACTTTTCAGCGCCGAGAATCGCCATTAAATAAGATTTGGTATTTCGATTAAGTGTGGAGAAAAAGACCTTTCCTCCAGGTTTACACATTTGAGCACATGCATTGACAACGGATTCCGGAGACGGAACGTGTTCGAGCATTTCCATGCAGGTTACCACATCAGCGCGTTCTGCGTTTTTATCGGCAAAGTTTTCTGCTGTGGTTTGCTCGTAGGTGACATCGACGCCGCTTTCTAATCCGTGTAGTCGTGCCACTTGCAAAGGCGCTTCGCCCATATCAATGCCAGTGACCGTTGCACCACTTTTGGCCATGCTTTCGGCTAAAATCCCGCCGCCACAGCCAACATCAACAATTTGCTTCCCAAACAGTCCATCGGAATGCGTGGCAATAAAATCTAAGCGCAAGGGGTTAATTGCATGCAGCGGTTTGAACTCGCCCTCTAAATCCCACCACCGGGAAGCTAGCTGTTCAAATTTTTCTATTTCTTGCGGATCAACATTCATCATCATTAACTACGCTTAAAAATTTGCTTGGCATTATAAATAAAATTAAATGAATTTATAGTGCAGCCCGTGTTTTCACTTTACGTACTTATGTATGAATAAGGGCATTGAGTGGGGCATGGTATTTGTTCATTCGCGGTGATAGAATCGCTCAACCAAAAAGACCCGCAATAATAAAATATGCATTTTCCGCTAATATGTATCTAGTTGTGGTTTTGGCTAACTTAATATAGTCCTAGTGAGCCTCAAACAGGGTATAACCGCTCGGGTTAGAGGTTGGTAGAGATAATAAAAACAAGGCAGTGTATGACTGATAACGCCAAAGAAATTCTTCCTATAAATATCGAAGAAGAGCTTAAAAACTCCTACTTAGATTACGCCATGAGTGTAATCGTGGGTAGGGCACTTCCTGATGTACGCGATGGTTTGAAACCCGTGCATCGTCGTGTTTTGTTCGCAATGAACGAACTCAAAAACGATTTTAATAAACCCTATAAAAAATCAGCGAGGATTGTAGGGGACGTTATTGGTAAATATCACCCTCACGGTGATTCCGCAGTTTATGACACAATCGTTCGTATGGCGCAGCCGTTTTCTTTGCGCTACATGCTCGTTGATGGGCAAGGTAACTTTGGTTCTGTAGACGGTGACTCTGCCGCTGCGATGCGTTACACCGAAGTGCGCATGGCAAAAATTGCTCATGAATTATTAGCCGATCTTGATAAAGAAACAGTTGATTTCGTTCCTAACTATGATGGAACGGAACAAATTCCAGAAGTGTTACCTACCCGTGTACCGAACCTCCTCGTGAATGGTTCATCAGGTATTGCCGTTGGTATGGCGACAAATATCCCTCCTCACAATTTAGGTGAGGTTGTCACAGGGTGTATCGAACTCATTAATAATCCGGATATGACCATTGACGATTTAATGGTGCATATCCCTGGACCTGACTTCCCAACTGCTGCGATGATCAGTGGTCGTAAAGGGATTGATGATGCTTATCGTACGGGTAGAGGTAAAATTTACCT
>CAXRCC010000281.1:0-4110 GCA_964228975.1 Paraneptunicella sp.
GTATCACCACTGAGCAACACTTTGTCAAAAGGGATGTGTTGAAGAGTAGTTGCCACATTCTCTTTCAGCGTATCGTTTAACCAAAAAATCGCAATTAAACCTTCTTCTGTCGTCAACCAGACGTTCGCGGTATCGATATCCGCAATAGATTGATAATCCTTCGCGTTAGACACATGCTCAGCAACAAATGAGCGGCTACCTATTCGGTAAGTTCGACCATCAATAGTTCCTTGGATCCCTTGACCTATTGTAATCGAGATATCAGACGCTGAATGCGATGGCATGCCAGCAAACGCTTGGGCAATGGGATGTTCAGAACGAGATTCTAATGTTGCTGCAATTATCAAAGGTTCTAGACCCGAGTAAGCAGGGGCTATCCATTGTTTATGAATAGAGAATTCGCCTTCGGTAAGGGTACCTGTTTTATCTAAAATTACGGTATCCAGCGTATTAATTTGTTCTAGAGCGTCAGCTCGCTTCAACACGACACCCGCTTTATTCAACCGCGCCATCGCGCACGTAAGTGCAGAGGGAGTTGCCAATCCCAATGCGCAAGGGCAGGTAGCCACTAATACTGCGATGGTAATCCAGAAAGCTTCGTCGTTGCCTATCCAAGTCCAAAAACCAAAGGTCAACGCAGAAATAATCAGTACTGCGGTAACAAAAAAGCGCGAAAAACGATCCGCAATATGAGCAATCCGAGGTTTGGTGGCAAGTGCAGCTTCTTGCATCAGAACAATTTGATTGACTAATGCATCTTTTAACTTACTCGTAACGCGAATGCTAAGACTACCACTTTGATTCACAGTGCCGCCGTAAACTTGAGAATTAACAACCTTGTAAGCGGGTTCAAATTCTCCGTTTAACATTGATTCATTGACTTGGCTCTCGCCATCGATAACGATGCCATCGACAGGAATAACTTCACCGGGTTTAACCAAAACAATTTGTTCAGGGACCAGTAGCTTTGCTAATACAGAATGTTGCGAATTACCTTCAAGGACGGTTGCTGAAACCGGCATATATTGCAACATGTTAGCTGAGATCATTGCCGCTTTATGGCGAGCTCGATGCTCAAGAAAACGACTGAGCAAAAGAAAAAAGACAAACATGCATATAGACTCAAAATACACATCTCCCACTTCAAGAATAGTCGCTTTGATCCCAGCAATATAAGTACCAAATATAGCTAGCGTTACGGGGACATCCATATTAACGCTACGCATAGCAACAGCCTTAGCCGCACTAATATAAAAAATGCTACCAGAATACAGTACGACTGGCGTGGTTAAGACTAAGCTAACCCAATAGAAATATTGCCGGGTTTCATGATCGATGTTGCCAAATAAGTCGAAATAAAGTCCGGTCATAAGCATCATTACTTGCATGGTCATGATCCCAGCTAAACCGACTTTCTTTAGCAGTGATTTTTGCTCAGCATGAAAAAGTGCTTCATGTTTGTCGGGCTGAAATGGAGACGCGCGGTAACCAATCTTTTGGAAATTAGCAATGATGCTGCTAAGGGAAATGAACGTGGGATCCCAATCTACTAATGCTCGTCGTGTTGATACGTTTACAGAGATTTGAATTATCCCTTTGGTTTTGGCCATTTGTTTTTCGATTAACCATCCACAAGCGGCACAATTAATACCTTCCACTGTTAACTGAATTTGTTTAGTGTCACGATTGTCGTGAACAAATTCTTCTTGTATATCGGGTTCATCAAATAACGCTAATTTGTCGAGCGTTTGGGTAAACACCTCGTCGCCCTTAGCCGCTGGCTCTGTGCGTATCGTATAATAATCTTCAAGCCCATTATCGACGATCGATTGCGCAACGGTCTGACATCCAGGACAACACATCGCCTGGCTTTCGCCTGCGATTACAACGGTGTATTTCTCACCTTCGAAATTAGGTAGCCCGCAATGGAAGCAGGGCATATGCGCGTTACTCAAGGGGCAAACCGTATTGGCTTTGACTGAGGTAATGCCAGCACTTGCTGAAGCTTCCATGATTCATCCAATGGTAACAACGTTACTCGCCATTTCCCATCCAGTGCTTGTTCAGTAAAACCACGGTATACACCGTTAGCATCTGCTGCTAATAATACATTGATATCACGATCCTTCAGGGTCACGTGATAAAGAGACAATTGAAGAGCTACATTTGAACGAGGTGTGCCAGAAATAAAGCGCAAAGCTATAGCGCCATCGGAAGAAAAACTTAACTCAGTCACGATATTCAAGTCTTTCGCAGTTTGGATTTTATCCAAACGTGCATTGATGGCTCTTCCTTCTTTATAGTAATCATCGACTACAAGACTATCCGTGGTGTTGGTGGCTAAATGGAGAACGATGAAGCCGACAATAAATGAAGAAAGTGGTACAGCAATCAAAAACCATGGCCAGAATTGCTTGTACCACGGCTTTACTTTCGATTCGGTCATTACTAATTAAAATCCTATATAAAAAAGCCCCGCGTAAACGGGGCTATGATGACACTTATTACGCACTAATTCGATAAGCTATAAACGTACGTTGCAACAACGTGAATCTTATCTTCGCCTAAGGTTTTAGCAAAAGAAGGCATCATCCCGTTACGTCCGTAATTTAAGGTTTCAGTAACTGCACGCTCGCTTCCACCATACAACCAAATGTTATCGGTCAGATTGGGCGCACCAAGCATTTGATTGCCTTTCCCGTCCATGCCATGGCACGCAGCACAAGCAGCGAAACGCACTTTACCAGCATCTTTTAGCGATTGATCGACTTCGCGACCACTTAGACTCAACGTATAGGCTACAATTTCCTTAATACCTTGCTCACCAAAAGGTGCTAACCAGCCAGGCATGGCGCCTTGACGGCCGTTGATTAGCGTTTCCTTAATTTTATCGCCACTACCACCATACAACCAATCGTCATCGGTTAGATTAGGAAAGCCACCATTTTGGCCACGGGCATCAGAGCCATGGCACTGTGAGCAGTTTTGTAAGAATAGGCGCTGACCAACTTTTACCGCTTCTTCGTTCTTTACCAACTCTTCTACTGGTACTTTTGCATATTCAGCAAAAATGGGGTCGAAGCGCTCATTGGCGAACTTAATTTCACGATCATATTGGACTAGCGCATTATTCTCAATTGCCGCTTGTTGTTTCGCTTTTGATTCTTCTAAAGTTAAGACGCCTTGGTTAGAGCTCGTCCAACCTAATAAGCCTTTATAACTGCCCAGACCAGGGTAGAGTACTAAATACACGAGACCCCAAACGATTACGATATAGAAAAGAATCGTCCACCATTTCGGTAAAGGGTTGTTGATCTCCTCAATACCATCAAATTCGTGGCCCATACTTTCGCCTTCAGGCACCCCTGTGTGGTTGGATAAACACCAACGCAATAAAAGGTAACAACCGAATATCAAACCCAGTGTGATTACCGAAATCCAAATTGTCCAAAACATGCTCATGAGTTTTCAGACTCCTGTGTCTTATTTTTTGTGTTCTTGTGGTTTTCTTCATCGGCAAACACTAGGTTTGCAGCCTCGTCAAATTTCTTCTTGTTGCGACTACTAAACGCCCACAAGACTACGCCGATGAAGGAAACGAATACGATGACAGTAAAGATGCTGCCGATTACGCCTTGATCCATAACTATTTCAAATGTGTTCCAAGCGATTGAAGGTATGCAATAAGCGCTTCCATTTCAGTTTTACCCTGAACGGCAGCTTTTGCGCCGGCAATATCTTCATCGGTGTACGGAACACCCAAATTTTTGAAGATTTGCAATTTCTTACCCGTTTCCTCGCCAGTTAGCACGGTGTCCTGTAGCCATGGATAGCCAGGCATATTAGACTCCGGCACCACATCACGCGGATTGATCAAATGAACTCGGTGCCACTCATCACTGTAGCGACCGCCCACGCGCGCCAAATCAGGCCCCGTACGTTTAGACCCCCACAGGAAGGGGCGCTCCCAAACAGATTCACCAGCCACTGAATAGTGACCATAACGTTCAGTTTCAGCACGGAATGGACGGATCATCTGACTGTGGCAGCCATAACAGCCTTCACGGATGTATATATCTCGTCCTTCCATTTCTAATGCAGTGTAAGGGC
>CAXRCC010000282.1:0-10616 GCA_964228975.1 Paraneptunicella sp.
TATCGGCTGGATTCACGCCAGAGAGCCACTCTGCCGCTTTGATATACGCATTTTGGAATTTGGGCGCTTGGGTGACCTCAAACGCACGGCGCATGGTCACAATCGCCATTGCCGTGGTAGAGCTGTTGTTGCCCATTCGCAAAATTTCTCTGGCATCTCCTCCCCAATTCACATCAGACGCCCAATGACCAGCACCTTGCTGATGTGTGATTAACTTTTCAGCACCGCGCAAAAACGCCTGTTGATCTAAGGTTGACACGTATCGGTCGTAAAACGCCAATCCCGACGACGCAATCGCAGTTGTAAAGACTCTGTTCGAACCATTAGTAGACGACCAATAATCATCACTGCGTTGATTTCTTAAAATGCCGCCAAGGATGGATGACAGCTCATCCTTATTGATGTTGTAGCCTCGAAACTCGCCAATGGATGCCCCCCATATACTCATGCCCTGCGTGTGACACGCAAAGCACTGATTACGACTGCTCCGTGTTTGCCACTCCACCGCGTGATGGGTCAAATAGTCCACTCCTTTTTGACCCGCCTCTTTGGGTGTAATGGCAAGTGCTCCGCTGGAATAAACCACGCCCAACAGAAGCAATGTCCCTAACTGCCTAAGTTTTTTCACAAATGTCATAGTAACCCTCTTGGTTTTCACTTATTAAGCGTGAAATAAACTACACTCAACAAAACAAAAAGGTCAAATTAAAATACCTCTATGAAAACAATAACAACCCTAGAAAGAATAATATTATACCCTTAATGTAAATAAACGAGATACAGTTACATTGGCAATAGATAAGAAAAGGTCCGAGAAAATATCTGCGTTTTACAAAATCCGTATTGATGAATACGAAGCCCTATTCACCATAGGGTCAGGCTTTCAATAGAAAAAAGAGATGAGAAAGGGATGTTTGAATTGATAACTAACCAAGGTGTACAAACAATATTTTTACCCCGATTAAAATTAATATCACGCCACCTAAAATTTCTGCGCGACTTTCTAGCCAAGCGCCACTTTTTTTACCCATAAGAACACCTGCGACGCTCATCATCGCCGTAGTCAGGCCAATAATCAGACAAGCTAATAATGGATTAACCGGAAGCAGCGTTAACGAAAATCCCGCCGCCATTGCGTCAATACTCGTGGCAATGGCCAGGGTTAACATGACTTTATGGGTAATACGCGACAGGTCTTCTTCGATGCCTTCACTGAATGATTCGTAAATCATCTTCGCGCCAATCAACACGAGTAGTGCAAACGCAATCCAAGGTGCAAAGGCGCCTATCCACCCCAACAACCCTATGCCACCAGCATAACCCAACAAAGGCATTACGCCCTGAAATACGCCAAAATAAACAGCAGCGGTAAAAGGAAGAGAAAAAGCGGGTCGAGCCTTCTTACTGCCTAATCCAATGGAAACAGCAAAGGCATCCATACTTAGCGCGATGGCTAAAATCACGACATCTAACACAGTGTTACTGAACCTTGTTGACTTCTCATTAGGCGGGCATGTTAAGGCAAAGGCCGTGTGATATCACGGCTCTTTTGCATTATGGGGATACTTTTCGTAGAGCGTTTCTTTATCAATTTCACGCAATAGGTTCCATAAGGTTTCTGCGTGTTTAGGATACTGGTAGTAAAAATGCTGACTAAACAGCAAAAAACCCGGGTTAGACACTATCGGAATGGGATTTTGAACAAAACCGTTTGGCAACATTTTCAAACGGCAATTTGAAACCGATGCGTCCACGCGACCAGTAAAGAGCAAACGATGTGCAAGATTAATCGTTTCTGCCTCATATACATTCGTGCCTTTTCTTTTGAGATCGTTGATAAGCTCATAACCACTTGGTACGGAAATCGTTAGCTTCCCAGCGTAACTCAAGTTTTTCCCATCCCAACCCAGCGGAAACTCACGGTTGTAAATAAAACAGGTTTCTGTGTTGATCATGGATTTGCTGAAATCCAGATCACCATTAGGGAGCCTTGGATACACGGCAAAAGAGGCTCGCTCTTCTGAGTAGCGACCAATCACACCATCGATGTCACCTTGTTTTAAATCATTTAAACAACGCTTCCAAGGAAAGCGGACAAAATGAAAAGAGATGCCTTCGGCTTTTTCATCCAACCTTTGCAGCACTTCAATCGCCGCCCCTGGCATGGTTTGCGGCACCAGCCTACCTTCGCCTGCAAAATGCGGTAGCAAGGTTTTATTTTCATAACAAAATGAGAACTTTAGTGACTTATTCACAGAAGCGCTTTTGGCGCTAGGACTACCCAAACCAGGTACAGAAAATAGGAGAGTAATCAGCAAGAGTGGGAAAAACGTTCGCATATACCAACTCAACAACCAGCTTAATAGGTAATCCTTTACGGGTTTGTTCCAAGAACTGCTAATCAGTTGTATAAGTATGACAGACAAAAACGGATAAGAAAAAAGAAAACCCCAAATTGGGTATAAAAAGACAAATATAATTAAAAACGACGAGAAACGATGTCGAAATCATCCTCGGCATCGACCAGCCGGAACGTCAGTAAAAGCACCATGACATACCAAAATAGTGCAAAACTTCCCCCATCTATGCTTAATGCCGCTAAATAGGGTTTCAAAAATAAAACATGCGTGATTGACGCTGGAATGAAGAAAAGAACGTAAGACTTTACACTCGAAGATAATTTAATCTTCTTCTGACAACATGGGCACTCTTTTACTCTGCCCCATTTATTTAATGCTTTAGAAAACAGCCTAATGACTGCATCACAGTGTGGACATCTCATATCGTCTCCTCGTTGCCACCCCACAACATGAAACTCAGATTCAAGCCTCGTTACATTTGATTAGAACGCCCTCTATGTAAAGATGTTTCACCCATACCCACATATAAATTGATAACATTTTTATCCGTATACTGAGCTTTACAATCAGACAAAAAGAGTCCTGCGGGACAAACAGTAAAGCAACAAAATGATAACAATTTTATAACATCGACCCAATTCCCCGACTTCCTCTATCCCTTTTTTACAGACTCGTGATATCAATATAGTTACCGAATGGGTGAATATACCAACCTTAATTTATTGACACGTTACGGACAAGTCCAATTATGAGAAAACCTGCTCTTGATTCACGTCAATTGATACAGCATATTGAAGCTATGGCTTCTTTGTCCGTTGCTGAACAAAAATCCTACCTTAGCAAAGCCACACTTTCGGCACCTGAGAAAACAAAATTGGCGGAAATACTAAAAAATAAAGCGTCCCCTCACTCGTTATTCGATCACCCTTTACCGGAGCGGATTGCATTGAATTGGGAACAGCAAGAAAATGCGTGGTTAGGAAAAACCTTTCAAGATTACAAAGCGGTGCGCCCTTTACCTCATCACGGCACTTTTCTTCTATTTGAAGCGCATCACATCACGGATCAGCGCAAAAAAGCGATTGTTAAAATACTGCCTAAAAGCGTGCCTCAACACGTTTTAAGGCAGTTCATTCAAGAGCAAACACTGCTGTTTGAGCTTAACCATCCCAACATTATTGCGCCTATTGCTACGGCGTTTACGCCTTGCGAGCAACCTTATATATTGATGCACAAAATCCCGGGCAGCGATCTCATCACGCATTGTACAAGCCAGCATAGCTCGCCGTCTGAGCGCATTTTATTGTTTTTGTCTATTTGCGAAGCGGTAGATTTTTGTCATGAGAGGGGCATTTATCACCACGATATCAAGCCTGCCAATATTATTGTTTCGATGCAGTCTAACTGCCCTCGCCCTATTTTATTGGACTTTGGCATTGCACAGCGCCGGCAAAAAAACCAGAAAAACACGGATACATTTAGCGCTGGCACCCCTTATTTCATGAGCCCAGAATCGCTTCATCAAGAGGCGCCGTTGGATGAAAAGCGCGATATTTACGCACTCGGGAAACTTCTGTTATTGCTTTTTCATTTCGAAACTGAGCACACGCGCCCTGCTCCCGCTACAAGCCTTAATTCAGCCACAATCCGCTCTCACGAGTATATTGCCCCAACACTTTTGAGAAATTCACTTTCACAAACTCAGCAATCTCAACAAGCTAGCAAGATGCGCTTGTCGGTCGCTGAATTAAACACATGGATTACGCCGTTATTCGATCACATCATTTTAAAAACAACGGCAACTCTGGCAAAGGATAGGTATTCGAATGTGAAAGAATTGATGAAGGAAGTGAATACGTTTTTAGCTTGCACGTTACGGCGTCAAAGCGAAATCGGACAAAGGCGAACCTAACTTTCACCTTTGCCAGTACTTAAATTTATGCCGACACTTCTGTGCTCAGCCATGCCCTTGCGGCTTGCCATTTGCGCTCAATCGTACGTGGGGAGCAGTGAAAAATATCAGCGATATCGTCGTAGGACAGCCCAACAAAGAATTTTAGTTTTACAATTTCGCTGAGTTCCTTATCAAACTTTTCCATCGCATCCAGTGCCATTTCAAGCTCTAGAGCTTGTTTAACCGATACTCCTTCAGCATAAATTGTGTCGTCGAGCTCAATACTTGCTAACCCCTTTGCTCGGCCTTTATGTTGCTGATAACGCGCCTTTTCGACCAAAATACGTCGCATTGTTTGTGATACCACACCAAAGAAGTGACGTCGATTTTCCCATTTCGATGATTTACTTTGTTTCATCCGAATAAACACTTCATGAACAATTGCCGTCACATTCAATGTGCCAGACGCCCTTTCTTTTTGCAGTCAACTATACGCTAACTTTCTGACTTCGTTATAAATGTGCTCCAACATGGTTTGAGTGTTTAAGCGATCAAAGCTCGATTCTTCATTAATGTAATGCGTAACACCCTCATAAGAGAAAGATCTCAAACTCAACATAATACAACCTCTCAACAAAAGTAATCGTGTAACAAAGTCAGAAATGGTTAATTTACGACTCACTTATTTACTATTAACCAATATTGCGATGGCGGGATTCGCCCTTATTGCGATTATCGCCTTTTATATTCAAAGTAAATCCAGCCCAACGAAGCAGCACGCCACAACAACAGCACAAAACACGACAAGTGTCACTGAGGAGCCTGAAGTAAGCTCAGCTCCTAAAACCCAAAAAATTGACTTAAGTGATCCCAATTTAGACCCTGCACTTCGCGCAAGATATGAAGCCATTTATGCCGAATACGGAGTGAAGCCTTATCCTGCCGATCAAGTCGTCGATATCTTCAACGAATTTATGGCTCGTATTGCCGCTGATGACCCGTCATTAACACACGATGACCTGTACCAACTTGAAAATGGCTTATCCATCACCTTAGAGCAATCGCCAGTTGCACAAGCACTTCTCACTGAGCGTTTAGAGCAGGCGCTGGTAAACTTGGAGCCCAAGGCGATTTTTACCTTAGAGCGGGTTGTTGGTAACAACGACAAAATTGCGCTAACAGAAGTGTCTTTTAATCAGCTTGAAAAATACACTGAATGTTCTAAGCGCGGCCCTGCATTAAACTATCTTGCTGCCACATTGGAAAGCCCGAAAAACGACATCCCATTTGCGCATCGCGAATCTGCCGTTCAGATGGTTGCCGATAGCCTGCGCTACGCACAAACCTTTCAAGAAACGTTCTTTTCTGCTCAAGCACTATATCGAATCACCTCACCAGCTGAAAGTGCTCAATTTGCGACTGAAACGCTCTTATCCACACCGAATAAAGCAACCGTGTTGTCGGCGCTAGAATCGATAGAATTGAAGGAAATCAGCGTTAACGACGCGTTAAAACAGAGCTTGCGCAGTGCCATACAACGCCAATCGGTGTCCGAAGAAGAATTGGTTTACGTGAAGAAGCTCATGCCTGAATTATTGGAGGGGTAAAGGGGTTGTACACGGAGGTAGAAAGGAAAGTTGGCAATCAATGAATCAGGATGCTGATTTTGTTGATAAAGGGATAAGGAATAGCAGTAAAAAGTGGGAGCTACCACATCTGGCTCCCACTTTCTTTGGCATTAATTCATGCTTGCAATAGCGCCAAATTGTTCTGGTTTGACTAATTTAGTCACAGCAATTTCGGAACGACCTAAATCCTTGTGTACAAAACCGTGCTCGACATCATTTACCGATACCATTCTTGTGGCATCACTCGCATCGAGCATCACATCAGGGTTGCCCATCAATGAAGACCAACGCATGTAAACAATTTTGCCGGCAGACACTTCAAAAGTAACATCGTAATAAGGGCGCTCTTTATCACCTGTGACAATGCCATGTTTGAAGATTTTAACGTTGTGTTTACCCGGCTTTAATCGCGCAAAGCTATACGACTCTTCTGGCAAAACGGCAAGTGGCTTCCCGTTTAAATGGACTGATGCCCACTGCCCCACTGTTTTCATATCAAAATTACGATACACATAAAAAATCGATTCGTTGCCATCAGGTGTGACTTTCGAGAACTGTGGCCCATTGGCACAACCCGTCAACACAGCAACCATCATTAATGAAAACAATAACTTCCACTTCATACAGTACATCCTTCTTAATTATTGATTTGAGACCGAGGCGGCCAAGAATGCCATACTGCAAGGGGAAAGGAAACTTCCCCCTTATGCCATACGTTTACTGCAAGCCAACGAAGGTGGCTTAAAAGACTTACATTTTATCTAGCGTTTCGATACCGAGCAGATCCAAACACAGCTTGATACTGTTTGCAGTTGCTGCAGCTAGCATCAAACGGCTGTTGCGCGTGGCTTCATCCACCTCATCTTTTAAGATTGGGCATGCTTCGTAGAATGTCATAAATGCACTCGCCAATTCATAGACATAAGTACAAAGTACGTGCGGTGTGGCTTCGGCTAGAACCGTGTTAATAGCCTCAACCATTTGCAACAGCTTAACAGATAGCGCACGCTCTTGGGGTTCAACCACGTTCACCGCTTGGTTCAATGTAGTGATATCCACACCGGCTTTTCTGAAGATGCTCATGACACGCGTATAAGCGTATTGCAAATACGGCGCGGTGTTCCCTTCAAAACTGAGCATGGTATCCCAGTTGAACATGTAATCCGTTGAACGGTTTTTGCTAAGGTCTGCATATTTCACTGAGCCAATACCAACGATGCGAGCTACCTCTTTACGTTCGTCGTCGGAAAGGTCTGTACTGCGCTGTGCAATGAGCCTTTCTGCGCGCTCTACGGCTTCATCCAGCAATTCTGCCAACTTCACTGTGCCACCAGAACGCGTTTTAAATGGCTTGCCGTCGCTGCCTAACATCATACCAAACGGGCAATGTTCGTAGCTTTGTTCAGGTTTCATGAACTCGGCTTTACGCGCAACCATTTCCGTTTGCTTGAAATGAAGTGCTTGGCGAGCATCCGTTAAAATTAAGGTACGATCCGCGTTTAATACGCTTGAACGATAACGAATCGCGGCTAAATCAGTGGTCGAGTAAAGGTAACCCCCACCGGATTTTTGCACGATATACACCGCTGGATTACCTTCTTTATCGGCAAGCTCTTCAAGGAAGACCACTTGAGCGCCTTGATCTTCCACGGCAATACCTTTGGCCTTCAAATCGGCAATAACGTTGGCAAGATCATCGTTATAGGCGCTTTCCCCTTTGATGTCTTTGCGTGTAAGGCTAACATTGAGCTTGCTGTAAACTTCTTCGCTGTGCGCCACTGATACATCAATGAATCGATGCCAAAGCTGCATGCACTGCTCATCGCCGCCTTGTAATTTCACTACATAATCACGTGCGCGATCAGCAAAGCCTTCTTCTTCGTCGAAGCGCACTTTCGCTGCACGATAAAAATCTTCAAGATCTGAAAGTGCGGTTTCTGCCACTTCGTTTGCTTCAAGTTTGTCGCTCAAATGCGCCAACAACATACCAAATTGCGTGCCCCAATCGCCCATGTGATTTTGGCGAATAACGTTATGCCCCATAAACTCTAGGGCTTTAACCACAGCATCACCAATGATAGTGGTACGCAAATGCCCCACGTGCATTTCTTTTGCAAGATTGGGCGATGAGTAATCAACAACAATGTTTTTCGCGTCTTCTTTATCAATTCCCAATCGCTCAGAACTAACGAGTTCAGGCATTTGCTTTGATAAAAACTCACCAGATAGGTGAATATTGATAAAACCAGGACCGGCAATTTCAAGCTGCTGAGCAACATCGTCTAGCTCGACGGCGGCAACAATTTTCTCGGCAATATCACGCGGCTTTTGTTTTAGCGCTTTTGCCAGTGCCATTGCACCGTTAAATTGGTATTCACCAAACTCGGGTCGGGTACTGCGCGTCAATGGCGTTGGCGCATCTTCTGGTGCGCCGATCACAGCTAAAGCGGCTTTGAATCTCTCTAAAAGTAACTGCTGAATATTCATTAAACTTAGTGTTCCCGAGTTTGGTTAAAGTTAACGTCAGGATAACGCTCCTGAGCTAAAGATAAGTTGACCATTGTAGGTGCAATGTAGGTAAGGTTGTCGCCGCCATCGAGCGCCAAGTTTGCTTCATTTTTGCGTTTGAATTCCGCCAGTTTTGCTTCGTCATCGCAATAAACCCAGCGCGCCGTTGCCACGTTAACGTGTTCATAAAGCGCATCAACGTTGTATTCGGCTTTTAATCGTGCCACAACCACATCGAACTGAAGTACACCAACCGCACCAACAATCAGGTCGTTGTTCATCATTGGCCTAAATACTTGCACCGCGCCCTCTTCAGAAAGCTGAATAAGGCCTTTTAATAACTGCTTTTGTTTAAGGGGATCTTTTAAGCGAATACGCTTGAACAATTCTGGCGCAAAGTTAGGAATACCGCTGAAACGGAACTTCTCACCAGAAGTAAAGGTATCCCCGATTTGAATCGTGCCGTGGTTGTGTAAGCCGATAATATCGCCTGCATACGCTTCTTCTAATAAAGCACGATCCCCTGCTAGGAAGGTTAACGCATCGGAAATGCGAATATCTTTGCCAATACGAGGCTGATGCATCTTCATGCCTTTTTCGTATTTACCCGACACGATTCGACAAAATGCCACACGGTCACGGTGTTTCGGGTCCATATTGGCTTGAATTTTAAAGATAAATCCGCTGAACTTCTCTTCTTCAGGCTCAACCGTGCGATCGTTAGTTTCACGCGATTGCGGCTCTGGTGCCCATTGGGTTAACCCGTCTAGCATGTGATCCACACCGAAGTTACCTAATGCCGTACCAAAGAATACGGGCGTTAGCTCGCCGCGAAGGAATTCTTCTTGATTAAATTCATGGGACGCCCCTTGAACCAACTCCAGCATTTCACGCAGTTCGTCGGCATAATAGCCAATGGCTTCATCTAGCTCTGGGTTATCCAGCCCTTTGATGATTTTGGTATCTTGAATGGTGTGGCCTTGACCTGTTTCGTACAAAATCGTTTCATCGCGAAGCAAGTGGTAAACGCCTTTGAATTCTTTACCCATGCCGATAGGCCAAGTAATGGGCGCACATTTGATGTTAAGCACCTCTTCCACTTCGTCGAGCAAATCAATCGGGTCGCGAATATCACGGTCTAATTTGTTCATGAACGTGATAATCGGTGTAGTGCGAAGACGTGTGACTTCCATCAATTTAATGGTTCGCGCCTCTACGCCTTTTGCAGAGTCAATCACCATCAAACAGGAGTCAACAGCGGTTAATGTACGATAGGTATCTTCCGAGAAGTCTTCGTGTCCAGGCGTGTCGAGCAGGTTAACTAGCTTGTCTTTATAGGGAAATTGCATGACCGAGGTCGTGACAGAAATACCACGCTCTTTTTCCATTTCCATCCAGTCAGATTTAGCGTGCTGACCTGACTTCTTGCCCTTGACTGTACCCGCGGTTTGTAAGGCGTTTCCGAATAACAGAACTTTTTCTGTGATAGTGGTTTTACCGGCGTCCGGGTGACTGATGATCGCGAACGTCTTTCTGCGGGCGACTTCTTGCGCTACTGAATTCGACATGAATTAAAATCTTCTCGTTGAAATTCGATTAATACTGAAAAATTGCGCGGTATTTTCGCTGATCTTGCTTATATAAACAATAATCGCCCAAATGAAAAAGCGGTTTTATTCTGCCTGTTTGTTAATTAATGGCGGTTAGCATGGTTTAACTCAGTACTATTTAGCATTTTTAAGGCCGTTAACTCACTGGCCAATCCACTAAATCAACCGAATCGATGGCCTGAGAGGTGGGCGGCTGGGAAGCCCAGGTAGCAATGAACTTCCCGTCAGGATCATACAGTGCTGTTTGCTTGGCTAAATCAAAGCGTCGCCAACCTCTTGGATCTGCACCAACACCTGCTAAATACTGCCAGTTTCCCCAGTTTGCGGCCACGTCATAATCAAGCAAGTGCTGTTCAAAATACGCCGCGCCATAGCGCCAGTCCAGCTGTAATTTATGAACAAAACAACTGGCCACAATTTGCCGTCCTCGATTCGACATAAACCCCGTTTCATTCAACTGCTTCATGCATGCATTGACGATGGGATACGGCGTATCACCCTGACACCAACGCGTAAAGCGTTCAGGGTAAAAGCTGTTCAACGGTTTTTTCTCTGTTATTCCCTCAAAAGCAAAAAGCTTGCTGCCATGTTTAATGGCATACCACTGAAAATATTC
>CAXRCC010000283.1:0-11218 GCA_964228975.1 Paraneptunicella sp.
CCTTTTCCACAAATATCCAATCTCAATACCTAAGAAAAGGAGAATACTCACCTTTAATATGGAAAGCAAATAATTTACCTCTACGGTAGCTGTAGGGTCTATTTACTATAGTCATAAAGAGCCTGAATTGTTTCATTTATCTGAAATAGGTTAATGAAAGTTATAACAAAAATGTCACATCTTAATTTCATATTCAAGTACCCCAATAGCGGGGTGGAATAACACCCGATAATTTGAACTTAATTATAGGTTTTGCTTATATATCTGGAAGGTGAAAAATATTTGGGTGAGCGAGAGTTTTTTGCGGTTTTTGCGAAAATGTTCGCGTATTGGAGTAAATTATGTGAAATTTTTAATTACCCTAGTGAGAAATAATATCTTCAAAATTTCTTTTTTGTAAAAACTTAAAAAAACTTATATTAGATATCTTTATGTCTCGCTAATATTTTATAAGGTTAAATTTGTGTAATGCCTGCAAGGCGGTGATTTTCCCTGTATTCCCCGGGGGTTAGCCCAGTCCAATTTTTAAATGCGCGAATAAACGCACTCGGTTCAGAAAAGCCAACGCGATAAGCAATATTTTTAATGGGCACATCGTGCTGGGTGAGTAAATCGCTGGCAATGTCTCTTCTGACATTTTCTTTTATTTCAAGAAATGTGACGCCTTCTTGCTTTAAGTGACGTCTGATGGTTTGCGGGCTTTTGTTAAGCTCATCTGCAATGGTTTTTAAGGGCAACGACGCAATGTTGTCTTTGTCTTTTAGCATGCGTTTGATTTGCCCGGTGAGGTTTGAGTCGATAAAGCGGCGCGTTAATAAGTTAGGCAGTGTGGCGATAAATTGGGGGACGTCTTTGAGTTTCCGCTCTAAAGGCAACGATAAAAAGTCTTGGCTGAATTGAATGCCGTTTACGTCTTTGGAAAAGGCGTAGGCGCAGGGGAACACACTTTCCATATCGGATGCAAAGACGGGTTCTTGCATTTGCAAAGTAATACGATTAAGCATGATTTGTCGATTCACCAACCATGACATCCAGCGCACAGAAAACAGCAAAATAATGATCACAAATAGCACGGGCTTGGTGTCTAGTGGTGCGCCTTTTTCAGGAGAAAGCACCACCTTTAAAGTGGCTTGTTTGCCGGATTCTTCTAACTCAAAACGCATGTCGTCGTGGACAAGCTCAAAGAAGTGAGCTAGGCGGGCGATGGCACCGCGCAGGGTTTTGGCGCCCATGGCAGCGGACAAAGCCAAATCCATTGAACCGAGCTTGGTTTTGCGCTTTAAAAAGCCCAAGGTTTCGTCGTTGAGTTGGCGGGTTGCAAGGCGAATGATGTCGGCCAGTTTAAGCGAGGGCAAGCGCTGTGCTTGACGCTGGAAGAAGTCTTTGGGCTGATTAATTTCTTGTATTAATGCGGTGATATCGAACCCTTTGTGCTCGTAGCCTGCAAGGAGCAGCTGAATCGCTTGATTGTGAATAGAAAATTGAGAGGCGTTGGCTGTAGGCAAGGGTTCTGACATGGCTAAATTCCGTGAAATGGATCCTTTGATGAAGACACGATAATTTTATGAGATAGGCATTTATGGTCAATGTGTTGACAGCTTTGGTCAATGCCTTGATGGTGAGCATGCATTAGCCTTACTCCCTAATCAATTTATCTCCAAAGTTATGATACCGAGGACGGCAATGAATAGCACTGCATATATTTTTGATGCTGTACGCACTCCGCGCAGTAAAGGGCGCATGAAAGATGGCACTTTAGCAGAAGTGAAACCGCTTGCGCTTGGCGCAACTTTACTCAACGAATTGCACGCACGGCACGCATTCGACACGGCGTATGTTGATGATGTGCTCTTTGGTTGCGTGACGCCTGTAGGCGAGCAAGGCAGCGATGTTGGCAAGGCGATTCCCATGCAAGCAGGGTGGGATGAGTCGGTTGCAGGTGTGCAGCTTGACCGCTTTTGTGGCTCGGGCTTGGAGGCAACGAATATGGCTGCACAAAAGGTGATGTCGGGTTGGTCAAACTTGATTGTCGCCGGCGGTGTGGAGTCGATGTCTCGTGTGCCAATGGGCAGCAATGGCGGGGCGCTGTTTTTCGATCCTGAATTTAAATTTGATCATTTATCCGTGCCACAAGGCATTGGGGCAGACCTTATTGCAACCATTGATGGCTATAGCCGCGAAGATGTGGATGCTTATGCGGTCGAGTCGCAACGTCGCGCCGCGTTTGCTCGAGATAACGGATACTTCGATCGCTCCGTGGTGCCGGTAAAAGACATCAATGGCATGACCATTCTCGAAAAAGACGATTTCATTAAAGCGAATACCACGATGGGTACCTTAGCGGGATTAAAGCCTGCTTTTGCAACGATGGGCGCCAGTGGCTTAGATGACATGGCGATAACGCGTTACCCTGAATTGCAGCGCGTGGAACACGTTCACACGGCGGGCAACTCTTCCGGCATTGTAGATGGCGCAGCGGCGGTGTTAATTGGCAATGAGCAGGCAAAACAAGATCTAGGATTAACGCCAAGAGCCAGAATTATTGCAGGTGCCGTGACGGCCAATGATCCTGTTGTCATGCTTACCGCGCCTGGGCCTGCCGCGCATAAGTGCTTGAACATTGCGGGCATGACAGCGGCCGATATCGACCTTTGGGAAATCAACGAAGCTTTTGCTTCTGTGGCGATGCGCTACATGCGTGACTTAAATATCAGCCACGAGATAACGAACGTAAACGGTGGGGCGATTGCGATGGGGCATCCTCTTGGCGCAACAGGCGCGATGTTGGTTAGCACCATGTTAGACGAGTTAGAGCGACGCGATTTAACCCGAGGCATGGTGTCGCTGTGTATTGGCGGCGGCATGGGTATTTCCACCATCATCGAGCGTGTATAGGAGCAGCAAAATGGGACAATTTCACTATCAAAAAGATGCGCATAACATTGTCACAGTGACCATGGATATGGCGGGCGCTGTCAATACCATGAACGCTGATTATTTGTCGTTGATGCAAGACACGCTTGCTCGCTTGCAGTCCGAGGAGGACATACAAGGCGTGGTGTTTGCCTCTGCTAAAAAAACGTTTTTTGCTGGCGGTGATTTAAAGTACATGTCGGGCATTGAGCCGGGTCAACAAAGCGAAGCATTTGAGTTTACCGAGTCGATAAAAGCGCAGTTGCGTTTATTGGAAAAGCTGCCCGTTCCTGTGGTGGCGGCAATTAACGGTGCAGCTTTGGGGGGCGGGTTTGAACTGTGTTTAGCGTGTAATTATCGCATCGCTGCGCCAGATGCATTGGTTGGCTTGCCCGAGGTGCAACTTGGTTTATTGCCTGGCGGCGGTGGTATTGTGCGCACGGTGAATTTGCTAGGGTTACAAATGGCATTGCCTTTATTGCTTGAAGGCAAAAAGCAAGTGGCGAAAAAGGCACATGAAATAGGCCTAGTGGATGCGTTGCAGGATGACTCGGCGGCATCGTTGGTGGAGCAGGCCAAGCAGTGGATTCTAGCGCAAGGTAACAACCCATTAGCAGGGCTACAGCCTTGGGATCGAGATAAACGTCAGCACGGTAAAGCACACAAGCTGCCGGGCGGCGATATGAATCAGCCTAAAAACGCGTTGTTTATCGCGGGTGTGTCAGCAAAAACCTTCCAAAAAACGCGAGGTTTGTTGCCTGCACCGCAGCAGATTATTGATATGGCGGCGGAAGCGGCGCGATTGCCTTTCGATCGCGCACTGACCTTAGAAAGTCGCAAATTGGCGCATCTTATTACCACGCCGCAAGCGAAAAACCTTATTCAAACCTTTTTCTTCCAAATGAATGCGCTCAAGCAAGGCGCGAGTCGCCCGAATGTGGAACCGCGTTTTTCAGTGCAGAAGCTTGGGATTATTGGTGCTGGCATGATGGGGCAGGGCATTGCTTTTGCGGCGGCTAAGGTAGGCATTGAAACGGTATTAATGGACGTGACGCTTGAAAAAGCCCAAGCCGGAAAAGCCTACAGTGCGGCAAGAATGCACAAGCAAACCGAAAAAGGGCGCGCAACACAAGCCCAAACCGATGCCCTGTTAGCCTTGATTACGCCGACGGATAACGCCGAAGACATGAATGGCTGTGACATGGTTATCGAAGCCGTATTCGAAGATAAGGCGTTAAAACACGAAATGACGCAAACGATAGAGCCTCAATTAGCCAGCGATGGGGTTTGGGGCAGCAACACTTCAACCTTGCCGATTGCCATGTTGGCAGAAGCCAGTGCTAAGCCAGCGCATTTCATTGGTATTCACTTTTTCTCGCCTGCCGACAAAATGCCCTTAGTGGAAATTATTTGCGGCGACAAAACGAATGATGTGACCTTGGCAAAAGCCTTCGATTTTGTGCAGCAACTGGGTAAAACGCCCATTGTTGTTAAAGACAACGTTGGATTTTATACGTCGCGCACCTTTGAAGCGCAGCTAACAGAAGCTTCACAACTGGTTGCCGAAGGTGTGCATCCGGTGCGAATAGATAACCTCGGTGTGGCCATTGGCATGCCTGTTGGCCCACTGACAATGATGGATGAAGTGAGCCTAAAGTTATTACTACACATTCGCCAAACTCAGTTAGATTTGGGGCTGCGCCATGCCGACAATGAGCCCGCCCCACAAGGCTTGCAAGTGAATGACTTCTTATATCGCCAGCATCAGCGTGGTGGCAAGCAATACGGCGGTGGCTTTTACGATTACGGTGAAGACGGCAAGCGTATTTGGGAAGGTTTACAAGCTGAATTTTATAATCCTGATGTGATGATAAGTGATGCCGACATTAAAGATCGCTTGCTATTTAGAAATGTGATTGAAGCGCTTAAGTGTTATGAAGAAGGCGTGGTGTCGTCGGTTGCGGATGCCAATTTAGGTGCGATTTTAGGTATTGGCGCGCCGACATGGACAGGGGGATATCTTCAGTTTGTTAACACTTACGGTTTGCCACAATTCATTGAGCGATGTGAACAGTTAGCAGAGCGATATGGCCCTCGATTTAAGGCACCCGAAATCGTTTATGAATATGCCCAAGCTGAAAAGCAATTTGTTGATTAAGGCTGAAAAGAAAGCCCCTTTCGGGGCTTGAAGCGTCCTGCTTTGGTTGGGAGATATAAAATGGATATGCTAAACGCTGAAGTAGTTAATGCCGCCCGCGTCGAAGTTATTTAAATTAGGGAAAATGTCGCCAATCACGCTATCTGTTACGCCAAACCAGCGGGCGAGTGATGCAAACATTTGTTCATTCGCGGTGGTTGGCGCAAGGTGTGTGCCGCGAGTTTGATAAGGCATGTCACCATAAATTTGGCCTCCGTTAACAGCGCCGCCCAGAATAAAGTGGTGACTTCCCCAGCCGTGGTCGGTGCCGTTGCCATTAGAGCGAATGGTGCGACCAAAATCAGACATGGTAAAGCTGGTGACTTCATTAGCAATGCCTGCGGTTTCGGTGGCTTGGTAGAATGCCGCCATCGCGTCGCTGAAGGTTTGTGATAAACCGGGGTGTACTTCTGCTTGGTTATCGTGCGTATCAAACCCGCCCATAGCCACAAAGAAAACTTGTCGTTTTAAGCCGTTACTTTTGCCAATTTGAATCAGTCGGCTTACCGCTGAAAGCTGTTGCCCTAGGCTTGTGTCTGGAAAAGACGGTTGGCTCTCATCGGCTTCGAGCGCAGCCAGTTGTTCTGCTAGTGCGGCGTTATTGGCAACGGAATTAAGCAGCAATTGGCTATGAAGACGACCCAATACGTGTTCGTTTTCATAGTTTTCGTGATAGCGCTGTAGGCTTTCTTCACGCAGTTTGCCTAATCGACCGCGATTGATAAATCGCATGGGCTGTGAGCCGGAGGCATCTACGCTGTAAGGCTTGTTTTCAACACCCGTTTGCCAGAAATTGCCTCCAGACAAACTCATGTTTCGCAGGTAGGCATTGTCGTTATTACCGCTTTCGAGTAGGTCGAGTAAACGGCCTCCCCAGCCTGTAAATTGTTGGTTTAAATCCGCACCGCGCATCCAATTTTGCTGAGACGCGTCGTGAGCAAACAACCCTTGTGGCAGCCTCGCGCCCGCAATTTCAGCGCCGCTGGCATTTAAAACAGGCTCGATTAAACCACCCACATTGCCTTGAATCGCGAGCTTACCGCTGTCGAATAAGGGTTTGAGTGAATCGATGGCAGAATCAAATCCTAATCCGCCGTCAAATTGCGTATTCGCAGGGAAAATCTCTAAACCGGGAGGGCGTGCTAATGTGCTTCGCGCTGCCTCATATTCGGCACGGGCGTCACCACGCATTGGGTGAAACAGGTTGTAAGCATCGTTGCCACCGTACAAAAACACACAAACTAGGGCTTTGTAATCTTGATTGTTTTGGGTGGCGGCATTCACTACCTGCAACCCGGTTGTGGCGTAAGCTGCCATTCCCGCTGTGCCTGCCAGTGCATTCTTTAGAAAACGGCGACGACTCAATGTTGATTTATTCATGATGTTCTCCCGCTATCGTTGAATGGTGAATTCGGCGCTGGTCAGAATGAGCAGCAGGCTATTAATGATGGCGTGTCTGTCGGTGAATTTGTTTTTACGTTTACCGTTTCGGCGCGTATCTTTTTGCCTTGCGCCATTGATTTGAAATGCAATTTCTTCTCTTAATAACGGCGACATTTGCCCCTGAGTGAGCATGAGATCGAAATAGTTAATCAGGTTCTCGATGCCGGCTTCGCGAGACTCTGCCTCTTCAATAATATTCACCATTAACTCGAAATCTTGCTTTTTCACCAATCTAAAGAAGAGGTCGTAACGTTCAAGCAGTTGGTCTTCGGGGCTCATTTCAAATTCCGGTGCAACCAGCCCTTGCGCTAAAGAATGGGGAGTGTGATCAAAATGATAAAAATTGAAAACACTGGGCGCATTTAATGGAGCCTGCCCGAAGTTTTTAAACAATCGAGGAATGAAGGGCGTTTCCTCTGGTGTGAAGGCATGGGTGGCACGCAGTAAGTGCGTGAGCATCAACAAGGGTTCTTTGAGTTTACCAAAGGTATTTGCGGCTTCTCCTAAGTGGCCTTCTCGCGCTTCTTCATCTAACAAAATAGCGGTGACGGTGGCGGCTAAATCGCCTTTTTCGCCTTCACCGTTATCGTTAAAAACGCTTGCGACACGGGCGAGGTATTGCGGGCTTGGGTTAGACGTCACCAACATTTGAATTAAGCGTTGGCTCACAAACGGCGCTAAGTTTGGGTGTTCAAAAATATCATCGAGAGCGCCATTGATGTCGTCTAAAACGCTGTCGGGATCCGCAGGCAGTGTGCGGTTAAGCAATACTTTTTCGCTCATGTCATGATCGTCAATATGGGCCTCTAGCGGCTCGATCATTTGGCTTTCGAACGGATCGCACTCTTCAACGTAACACAGCCCCGTAAAGACTTTCGCAAAGCTTTTTATATGTGCTTCGGTATAAGTGGGAATGCGCTGCCCTTGCTCATCTAATTGGAAGCTGCCGTCGAGATTTAACAAATACGGCCCTAATGTCATGAGTTGTAACAACTCGCGAGCGTAGTTTTCATCGGCTTCTGTGGAGCCATCTTCCGCCGCTTTTTCATTGGGTGCATAAGTTAAAAACGAACCCATAACTGGGTGCATGGTGACATCGAACATTAAGTCGCGGTAGTTGCCAAGGCCGTGCTCAATCAGCATGTCGTAGTAGCTAAATAGGCCGCCTTGCTTTTCGGCGAGCAAGTTACCAAATTGCGAGACCACGAAAATTTGGCTAAGCGCAAAGGCCATGCGTTGTCTGAGTTGATCTTGTGCGTGTAGCGATGCGAAGAACCACGCATGAACGCGATGCTCAGCTTCGATGTCTTCGGTTTCTAGCTCTTCAAACAGTTCACGATGATAAGTGGCGGGCAATTCAATTTGTGCTTGGATCCAGCTTTCCAGTGTGGTGCCTTTTAAGGCATCAATGTTATGAAAGTCGGGGCCAAAAGTGGCTTGATTCAAAAGTCGCACGGAATCGTCTAATGGCGCGCTGGTGGCAGGGGCGGAAAAGCCGATAGGGGCAAGCACAATACTGGTAAAACATAATGCGCGTGCAAGCTTCTTTCGCATAGTGTTCAGTTTGAAACGGCCATTCATCGTGAGTCACCTCTTCGTATTAGGTTCTGGATACTAGACTAGAGCGAAAACAACAATGTTTAAATAGTGTGCATTTATGTTAGGTATGTAATGAGATAAGTTCTACTGTTGAATGTGTGAAAGCGGTCTCATTTTAGGAAATTACATCTAGGTGAAAAAGCATGAAGCCCCTTTGATTATAAAGGGTAGGAGGAGTTTTTGTAGGCGAGGCCGTGTTTTTATATGCCCGGTTTTGATTACATTTTGAGAAACTTTTCACGAAAAAAACAGCAGCTGTATGAAATTGTATAAGTGTTTCAGCTGGAAAGTGGGGTGACCCACTTTCATCAACGAAGCAGCTTTTTCTCTACTTTTATTAACAGTGCATCAATTTCTTGATGTCTTCCCGCATCAGCGAGAGGACGAGCGGGGCGTGGTGCGGCGGCTTTGGCTTTCATCAAATGTGTTTTTGCCGCGCTGTACTTTCCATCGTTAAACAAAAACTCGCCATAAAAGTAATTCGGGTCGATGCCATTGGGGTTGATTTCCAGTGCCTTTTTCAGCAATTTTTCTGCGGTTTTATCGCTACCAAACCCGATTGGCCAACCCGGTACTTTATGAAACAAAATGCCTAAGCTAGTGTAGGCCGAACCGTTGAGTGCTTTGTCATTGATATCGATGGCTTTTTTCAGCGCATCGCGTGCTTCTTTGGCAAAGCCAAGTGCGCCAAGTCCACCTTTCACGCCTGCATAGGTTGATTTGCTAATGCCTAGCCATATCCAGTAATCTGCATTATTGGGGTTGGCATCCGATAAGGCTTGAATATCGCTAATAAGCTGCTCAAATGCAGCGAGTTTTTCATCTTCGTTTTCAATTCGATAATTCGCTTCGGCCCATTGCTGTTGAATAGTTAATAAATCGGACGATGGCGCGCCTTCCTGCATCATATCACTTGTGTTCGTGTGGATCGTTTCAGCCTGTAGCACAGGTGAAACAAGGTTCAATGAAGCCGCTGTTAAGGTAAGAGAAAACAGGGCAATGGTTTTTGGATTTGCGCGTTTCATGGTGTGACCTCCACTGGATTTTTATTTGTAAATTTTTTAATGATGGGGAGCTTTTTTAACAGGGCGTTATCGACCCACTGAGGAAACGCGCCATTGATTTTAACAAAGAGTTTTTCGGGCCAACCGATGAACTGCCTAGCTTGATTTTGTTGAAGCTGAAGGATCAAAGCTTGGGCAACCGTGTTGGGGTCGTCTACTGGGTTGCCAAGCGCGGTATTGAGCTGGTTAACGGTATCGCTATTGATGGCGGTCGAGGTGGTTCGAGGCGCTAAATAAAACACGCGAATGGTGGTGTCGGCGAGTTCGCGCAACAAGGATTCAGTGAACCCTCTTAAGCCAAATTTGCTTGCGCAATAAGCGGAAAACCCGGCAAAACCAATGCTACCGAAGGTGGAACCAACATTAATCACATAGGCTTGAGGGCGCTTTTTTAATGTGGGCAACAAGCCAAGTGTTAATTGAATCGGACTGTTTAAATTGGTATTTAACAGTGACTCTAACGTGTTTGTTTTTATGTTCTCTAATGAATGAAAACCCGATACGCCCGCGTTGTTAATTAGCATGCTGATATCGTTTCTTGTGTTTATTTCATTCATGAGTTGGTTGCGCTGGGCCGTGTCTGAAATGTCGGCTGCGTAGTATTCATGGTTCCCGGGTAGCCGAGCACACAGCGCGCGTAATTTGGATTCGTTGCGCCCGTTTAAAATCAGTTTGACCCCTCTTTTGGCCAGTTCATGAGCGATTGCTTGGCCGATTCCGCCAGATGCGCCAGTTAATAAACACACTTGATTGCGCCATTGCATAGTATTTTCCTTCATTTATGCGGCCTTTGTTAAACCGTGATTTGCGTACATTTCATGAAATATATTGCCGTATAACCGGAAGAAGACTTTTGCACTGTGGATGATGAGATCTTGCTCTTGTTTGTCGTTGATACGATTCATGAGGTTTTCGAAAAAAACGATGTGTTCTTGGTCTAGCGCCCCGTGGGAGCGAAGATAGGAGAAAGCCACGTCGGGCACTTGTGTGCTTTCATTGATGTGGCTAGCGGCGGCATCGGCCATTTCAATGCTGGTACCTTCCAGCACAAAAACCATGCCGAAAAAACACAATGGATTGATGCGCTGAACCGCATCGTAGGCATAACTTACCATTAGCTCGGTTGCGATAGCCGGCTGGCTGTTTCTGGCTTGCTCTTTATCGAAGCCACATGCCGCAATATCGTTAAGCACCCATTCTTGGTGTCCTTTTTCTTCTTCTATGTATTCCGCAACGGCGTCTCGAAGCCATTCTTTTTCAAATGGAATTCGCGAGCCAACGGCCATTAATAATGGCACTGTATGCTTAACGTGATGATAGGCCTGTTGCAAGAAAGCCACGTAGTCATTCACATCAATATCGCCTTCAAAGCAGCGTTGAATAATGGGGGCCGACAGTAAATAGGCCTTTTCTTGTTGTGTTTCGTTCACTAAACGAGCGTATAAACTCATGATATGCAATCCTCATGAAAAGTGGTGGAACGGGGATATAGGGCGTCGATTTGTTGTTGAAAATGCGCTTGAATGGCTTGTCGTTTGGGGCGCAGATTGTCGGTTAGTAGCCCCGATGTAACGGACAAGCCTTCCTTTAAAAGTAGCCAGTAACGGATTTGAGCGTAATCGGGCAGTTGAGTATTGCTTTGGTTTAAGGTGTGCTGAATATCCTGACGACTGATGTTGGGATTAACAGGCGTGAGCAGGGCACATAACGCGGGTTTGGCATCACCTAAAACAACGGCTTGTTTAAACATTCCTGTTGCCAGCAGCACGGATTCTGGCCATTCTGGCGCAATGTTGCGGCCAAAAGAATTGATGATGAGGTGTTTTTTTCTGCCTTCAATAACGAGGCTATTGCCGTCCCAATAACCAAGATCGCCGGTGTATATTTTGTTTGGATACCAGGTTGTTGGTTGATTGATATAGCCCAAAAACGCATTGCCGCACACGACGATTTCTCGCTCCTCAAGGGAGACTTGCAGGTGTGCCAGCGGTTTTCCCGCACT
>CAXRCC010000284.1:0-4662 GCA_964228975.1 Paraneptunicella sp.
GCACAGATCTAGAAAGCACGGCGCTGGATGCGGGGAAAATATCAGCAAGGCGGCTTAAGGCGTCCATTTTGTCCCACAGTTTTGCCATGTGCAGAAACGTTGTTTCGTGCTCTTTGCTTTGGTTCATCCAGTGTTGCAGCGCGAGTTGCTCCTCTTCGGACAAGCCGCGATCTAACTTGGCAAGCCATGTGCTGGCTTCATCGAGCACAACCTCGGGTTGTTTAAGCTTCACAACATTGTTCATTGGGATGCCTCTTTTGCACGGCGGGTTTTAGGGGCAGCGTCGTCGAGCTGCATCATGTACTGCGTACACTTTTTAATGCCCATTGCGATGTGCTTTTCAACCGTACTTTCACTGATTTGCATGGTGTTAGCAATTTCCTTTTGGGTGTAGCCATAAACCTTTTTCAGCACAAAAGCTTTACGGCATTGAACAGGCAAAAATCGAACAGATTCACAAAAATGCGCGAATTCTTGTTGGGTTACAACGTTTTCAAAAGTGGCGTCTTCTTTGGCATCGCTTTGTGTATGAAACGGCGCACTGTGATCATCATTGTGCGTTTTGGCGTCATCTAAAAGGCCATCAACAAGGCGAGTTTCTGCTTTTTTTACATGATCGAGAGCAAGGTTTTTTGCAGTGCGATACAAAAATGACTTGGGTTCAAGAATGGTTTGAGGCTGCTCGACTTGGCACAAGCGAACATACGTTTCTTGAACGATATCTTCCACCTCTTTGGGGGGCACGATACGGGAAACCATCTTCATGACACCGTTTCTTGCCGTCATGAAAGCATTATGAATTTTACTGTCCATCTCTGCGCGTGTGACTTTTTTAGGTTGCAACCACGATGTAAGACGAACGGCCAATGATTTTCCTCTAGTGCATTACGTATTTATTTGAAATTTGTTTTTACACTATGAAAAGGATTATGACTAGGCATGGATTTAGAGGTTGTTAAAATTTCGTAAAAACAAGATGATAAAGCGGTTGTTTTTCTCGTTTTTTCTTGTTGTTACGCGTTACCTATTATGCCTGATAAAACCTGCCACCCAGTTCAACCACAAGCAATGCTAAGTGCTTCACTGAGCGTATTAAGCGTGAGTGTGATGGCGGGGTTAATGCTTGGCTCAATGGCAAGCATTAGTTATGCAAGCCCTTTAAATACAAAGGGTGGAGCCGATGTGAATGTAAACTTATCGGCAACGGAATCGGTGTATTTTAATATTCAGCCACAGCGTGCTCACGAGGCGCTTATTCAGTTTGCTACACAGGCGAATCTCACCTTAATTTTTCCGCTTGAACAGGTCAAACACGTTTCCACTGGTTCGTTAATAGGACGTTACAAGGTGCAAGCGGGCATTGATGCTTTGCTAAAACATACGCCGCTAACAGCCGACATGGATGAGGCAGGACAAATCACTATTCGCATGGTGGAGCCCACGCACGATAACCGCTCTTTTTTTGATACGGTATTTGCGCTTTTGAAGGGGGACGATGAGGAGCAAGTTAGGGTATCGCCTCGTGAGCAAAGTGCTCAAATTGAGCAAATTACGGTAAAAGGGTTACGTGAAAGTGTACGCCAGTCGGTGTTGATTAAGCGTGAATCAGACGTGGTGGTGGATGCGATTTTAGCACTTGATATTGGCAAGTTTCCCGATCAGAATTTAGCGGAATCGTTGCAGCGCGTGTCGGGAGTCTCTATCGATCGCGCTGAAGGCGAGGGGCAGTTTGTCACGGTACGCGGGTTTGGTCCGCAATTTAATACGGTGCTGATTAATGGGCGGCAAATGGCAACCGACAATCAAGGGCGAGAGTTCAGTTTTGATACGATTGCCTCGGAGATGGTGTCGGGCGTTAAAATCTATAAAACTGCCAGTGCCGAGCTGCAATCCGGTGGGATTGGGTCCACCATCAACATTGAAACCGCCAAGCCGTTATCCCATCTTGGGCCGCGTTTTGTGGGCAGTGTTAAACAGCAATATGATGCGAACAGCCACGCGTTTTCTCCCCAATATTCGGCGTTAATCAGTAACACCTATGCCCAGGGCAAAGGGGGAGTGTTGTTTTCGTTGAGTGAGCAAAATCGCGATGCACGTATCGATGAAGCGCAAATCGATGGTTGGTTGCTGAACACCGATATTCCTCAATCAGAATTGAGCACAACGGCGGACAATGTGTTTGTGCCACGTAACTACGATCAACGTGTGCGTTTTGACGAGCGACAGCGGCGAGGTGGCACGTTA
The DNA here is from genome assembly GCA_964228975.1 of Paraneptunicella sp. Lineage (GTDB taxonomy): Bacteria > Pseudomonadota > Gammaproteobacteria > Enterobacterales > Alteromonadaceae > Paraneptunicella. The sequence continues at coordinate 2,245 of CAXRCC010000284.1, forward strand.
GTGCTGCAATATCGCCCCGATGCACAGTGGGATATCACGCTGGATTATTTACGCACCGAGTTTGATGTGAAAACGCAAGCCACATCCATGGGGCATTGGTTTACGTCGAGTAATTTAGAAGACGTGTTAACCGATGAAAACGGCACCGTGGTTGAGTTTCAACAGAATGTGGGTCACGCCACGGACTTTCATGCGCGCACCTTTGATCGCCCAACAACGCTAGATGCCACGGGCTTAAACATTGATTGGCAAGCCTCGCCTTCAGTAAATATGACATTAGATTGGTCCCGTTCTACTGCCAGCATTGACGATGAAAATGGCGCGGGAAATGCGTTGTCGTTAATTGGCTTTTTGAATCGTTCTGAATTTGATCACAGCGCGGGTAATACGCTGCCTGCTATTCGTGGGTTTGAATCCGCCCTAGGCGCTGAGACAAATTCATCCGGGACTGGAAGCGGCGCTGTTGCAGGTGCTGCAAGAACCTCGAATTACTTGGACCCGCGTCACGGCAGAGCGCACGTTATGTTGCGCCGTGGTTGGCATATTCAAGATGAAGTGGAGCAGCTTCGTTTTGATGTGAATGCCGATGTGAATTGGTCGTTGTTGCCCTCCTTGGAACAAATCGATTTTGGTATTCGTTTAGCCAAGCAAAATAAAAACAATCAACGGCGCGACAATGAGGCAAACGCGCTGCATTGTCGTTTTTGCGGTTACTTTGCCGAGCCTGATATTCCCGATGCGTTTCAGTCGGTGTTTTTGGCTGGCAACGGTTTTTTGTCGGGTGTAAGCGGACACGAGAACATTCCTAAAGTGTGGCTACGTCACGATGGCGAGCAGCTATTTCAGTTCTTAGAGCAAGCGGGTGATGTTAGCTTAGACGCCGTCACGCGGGGAAATTCGTTTCATTTAGAAGAAGAAACACTGGCTTCTTATGTGAACTGGGTGTTCAACAAACCAATGAGCCACAGCGTGTATTTTACCGGGAATGTGGGTGTGCGCTATGAGCATACGCAAGCGAGCATAAACGGCTTTGATGAGCGCCTGCTGAGCTTGGTGATTTTAGACCAAACCGAGCTAGGGCAGGTAACAGGGTCAAGCGTGCGCGTGGAGCGGCGTCAACATTATCGTAACTGGTTACCCAGTGTGAATATTAAGCTGGAAATGGGCGACGATTGGGTTGCCCGAGCCGCTTTTTCAAAGAGCATCACACGACCCACGATTCAGCAGTTATCGCCCAGTATTGCTTTAAATACCACGCGTCAAGGCGGTGATTTACGCGCCAGTGCGGGCAATGCCTACTTAAAACCTTTTGAATCGACCAATTACGATGTCTCGCTGGAATATTATTACGATCTGGTGAGTTATGTGTCGGCGGGGTATTTTCGAAAAGACGTGAAAAACTTCATTACTCAGTCTACCGAGTCGTTTTCCTTTAGCGGGGTAACCGACCCCAGCACGGGGCTGGACCCGAATGCACCGGATGCGCAAGACGACATCGCGATTTTTGATCTGACGCGCCCGAAAAACGCTGAGCGCGCGGTAGTAGATGGCTTTGAATTAAGCTTGTTACATACCTTTGGGCGCTCTGGTTTTGGTTTAATTGCCAACATGACGTTGGTCGATAGCAACGCCGAGCTCGATCGCGCAGATGTAAGCGAAACCTTTGCTTTAACTGGGCTAAGCGATTCAGAAAACATGGTGCTTTATTATGAAGGCGGGCGCTGGCAATGGCGTGTTGCTTACAACCACCGAGACGGCTTTTTGCAATCTCTAGTGCAAAGCCAAAGTGCAGAGCCCACTTTTGTGGCGGCTTATCATCAATGGGACATGAGCGTGAGTTACCAGCTTAACGACCGGGTTTCTGTGTTTGTTGAAGGTATCAATCTTACCGATGAAGACGTGTGGAAGCACGGTCGGTACAGCAATCAATTACTCCTAATCCAAGACACGGGCAGTCGCTACACACTGGGGATTAGAGGGCAGTTTTAACGAGAGCGTTTGTTTTGCATTGATGTTGCCCTTAAAAACTAGCGTCTAGGCAAGCGTTTAGGGTTAAGCGCCCCTGCTGCGGTGAGCTAGAAAGGCTCGTTTTTGGGTTGATATTGCCTGAGTGCAACAAGTTGGCCGGGTATAAAATGCACTTATTAAATTGCGCAGCCTCGCTGTGAATGTGTTCAAACATTGAGGTGGAACCCTGGATATATGTGGCTTCTGGGAAACCTTGAGTGCTGGCCTCGGTTTGCAGGGATTTCATGTACGTTTTGGCGCGGGTGTCGTCGATGGTTTCGAATCTGGTTTTCTTATGACGATAAAACGCAGTGCCGCCTTTGTCTTCATGAAACAAGTAACTCACCAAGGCAAACTGGCGGTGACTGGTGCTATCGAAGTGGGGGATGCGCTGAATTGGGATCAAGGTGT
>CAXRCC010000285.1:0-10762 GCA_964228975.1 Paraneptunicella sp.
AGCTTGAGATACCAACAAGTTACCGTCGTGCTGACGCTGATAACGGGTCATGGTATCGCCTAAATCGTTAAGCAACATTAGGGTAAACAGCAACAAAAACGCACATAATCCAACGCCCAAAATCTGGGTACTTTTACTCACTATACGCTGCTTCATCATATACAACGCAAAGGGCATTAACCCCGATACATTTTTCGTAAGAGATTCACCCATTGTCAGTGCCAACCAACTTAAAAACAGAATGAGCACAACGCTAACCAATAAGGACAACAGCACCATTGCCGTAAGCAAACCGTTGTCGGAGTACGCCCACGCCACACCGGATAAGACAACAAGCCCCGCAACCAAGGTTGAACGATGTGCGCGGCTGTGTTGATGCTGATTCACTAATTTAGCCACACTGCTATGCCACAAGCCCACCCACACGGGCAGCTGAAACACGAATAAAATAAGGGATAATGTGAGTAATGATTGCAGCGCTAGCATCCCATTCCACTGCCAGTGTAAATCGGCAAATGTGTTGCCTAGCCACTGAATTAACAATCCGTGGGCACCAGCGGAAACCAATAACACCAGTGGCATGATCGACACACTGCGCAACACCCATTTCCCCACAGAAAGCGCAAAAGCGGCGCGCTTAGATGCACCTAAGCTCATACACACGGCGGAAAAGTGCTGTTCTTTTTTAAGTTGAAGATGGGTTAGTTGCTCAATGGCAATCACCGACATAAAAAACAAGATTAACGAGGCAAGACCAATGAAGTTTTCTGTACGCTGCCAAAAAAGCGCAAGCGGATGCGCACCTTGCTTATGATGAATTTGCGCGGCAGGTAAATGCGCTTTTTGCCACTCGACAATTTGCTCAATCACCGATTTGCTTTCACGGCCATCGGCATGCGCAGCAATCAAGTAACGGTGCTGAATTCGCGCTTCTGGCAAAGGCATTTGCTGAAAATCCTTCACGTGCATTAATGCCCGCATTTCCACGCTATGCCCTTCCATGAGGCGATCCGGTTCGTGCTGCAAAATACGTATCACCTTAAGAGGCCGATTCATCAACATTAGCGTATCCCCAAGCGATACCGATAAGCTCGCGAGCAAGCGTGAATCTAACCAAATTTGCCCCGGTGCAGGGCCACGAAGTAGGCTTGTTTCCGCTCCGCCCATGGCAGAGGTGACTTTTAGTTCACCTTGAAGCGGGTAGTCATCATCAACTACTTTTAACTGTGCGCGTTGCCAACGCCCTTCGTGCGTGAGCGTTGTGGTGATCTGCTGTGTAATCACCACTTGATGAGACAAGGCTTTTAACGCTTCCATCTGTGCAGGCGTTAGCGCATGAGATTGAGCAATCACCACATCGGCCCCTAACAGGCTGTTCAAATTGTTGGATAAAAACGCCTGAATGTTGTCGCTGGTTTGGCTAAGCGTCACAATAAACACCATGAGCAAACCCTGTATCCAACGCAAAAACACGTGTTGTGTTGTGTGTTTTTCTTGCTGATGAAGCTGCCACATTAGGCCCAACGTTGACGTTAACATGGCGTATCCTCCACTGCGCTTCGTAACTGGCTTTTTAAGTTGCTGCCAGATGCGCTATTTGTTTTTCGCTCCAAGCGAAGTACCTGATCCGCACGCTGTGCCAACGCTTCATTATGAGTCACTATAACTAAGCCCGCGCCGTTTTCTTCACAACACGAAAACAGCATATCAGCCACCTCATGGGCGCTGTTCACGTCAAGGTTTCCGGTTGGTTCATCCGCAAAAATGAATTTGGGTTCAAAGATTAAGGCCCGCGCAATAGCAACCCGCTGTTGCTCTCCACCGCTTAGCTGTTTCGGTTTATGGGTAAGTCGATGCGCAAGGCCCACCTTTTCTAGCCAGTATGCGGCTTTTTCTTGTGCGTTTTTTTCGCCGCGCAGTTTCAGCGGAAGCGCAACGTTATGAAGGGCGGTTAGTTCGGGCAATAAGTGAAACTGTTGGAAAATAAAACCAATATTCGCGCGTAACGCTTCCAAAGGCAGGCGCTGTTCTTTTATGACTTCGCTTTGGCTACCTTCTCTTTGGCCACCTTCGTTTTGAGCGCCGTCACGCTGAGCCGTTTTATTGGCTGTTGAACACACATAAACACCTTCTCCAGCACTGGGCTTTTCTAACCCCGAAAGCAACATCAATAAACTGGATTTACCCGTGCCAGAAGGCCCGGTAATCGCATAGGATTGGCCTTGCTCTACTGTTAAATTAACATTTTCAAATAAGTGAATGGGCGCATCGTTTACAATAAACGACTGACGGACGTTTTTTAGCGCTATGCGCCGAGTGTGAATGAACGACATATTGAATCTCTCTACGAATACTCTTGATGTCACCTTATTCGTGAGGATGTGAAATTGCCGTGAAATGGTATTCATTATTACCGAAAAGCCTCAATATGCGGCAGTTTTCAGCGTCATCGGTAAATAAAAGTTAAATGTTACAATGTCGGCATGACAATCGTTAATTGTTATATTATAACAATAGCCCGATATATCATTTTGTTGATTTCAACTGGGGTTATCACCCAAACTTCCCTAATGAAACCAATCACAATTATAAAAAAGTTGTATGCAGTAACAATAAACTGCAAGGAGAATGTATGCCTCAACGCCCAATTTTAGCGCTCGCCAGCGCTATATCGATGACCCTGCTCATTAGCGGGTGCTCTAAACCAAACGATGCCACGGTTAACGCCGATGCAAGCGCCAGCCAAGGTCAAGCTAGCGCCGCTGCAACACAAGACGCCAACCCTTTCTTCCGCCCTTGGAACACGCCTTTTGGTGCGCCTCCTTTTGCAGATATCAAAACTGAACATTTCCTTCCTGCTTTTGATCGCGCCATTGCCGAGCACAAAAAAGAAATTGATGCCATTGCTACTGCCGACAGCCTGCCAACGTTTGCCAATACGATTGAGCAAATGGAGCTTTCTGGCGCAGCATTGACCCGTGTTTCTCGTGTGTTTTATAACCTAACGGGCACCGAATCCAACGACGAAATGCAAAAAATTCAGCGTGAAGTGTCGCCTAAGCTGACGCGTCACGGCAATGAAATCCAAATGAACAGCGAGCTGTTTGCTCGTGTTGCTAAAGTTTATGAAGGCAGAAAAGACGCCTCGTTAAATGCAGAGCAAATGCGTTTGGTTGAGCGTGTTTACGACGAATTCGTCCGCTCAGGCGCGAACTTAAAAGGCGCACAAGCCGAGCGCTTAGCTAAAATTAACGAGCGTATTTCTGAACTAACCACGCAATTTAGCCAAAACCAGCTAAACGACACCCGCGCGTTTAAATTGGTATTAGAAGAGGGCGACCTTGACGGCCTTTCAACACAAATGCGTGATGCTGCCGCCGCAAAAGCGAAAGCAGCAGGCCTTGAAGAAGGCAAATACGTCATCAACCTATCTCGCTCAAGCGTTGAGCCGTTCTTGCAGTTCTCTACGCGACGTGACTTACGCGAACAAGCGTTTAAAGGCTGGTCGATGCGTGGTGATAACGATAACGAATTCGATAACAAAGTGGTTATTGAAGAAATCGTGAAACTACGCGCAGAACGCGCACAGTTACTTGGCTACAAACACCACTCGGATTACGTGCTTTCAAACACCATGGCGGAAACACCTGAAGCCGCAATGGAACTGCTAATGAAAGTGTGGAAGCCAGCGGTAGCGAAAGCAGAACAAGAACGTGAGTGGATCCTTGAGCTAATGAAAGCAGAAGGCGCGGACCACGAGCTTGCTCCGTGGGATTGGCGTTTCTATGCTGAGAAAGTACGTAAAGCACGTTTTGATTTAGACAAAGGCGAAATTGCACAGTACTTTGAACTGGAAAACATGCTGGAAGCCAAGTTTTACGTGGCGCAGCGCTTATTCGGTTTAACCTTTACTGAGCGTAACGACATTCCGGTTTACAACCCGGTTGTTCGTGTTTGGGAAGTGAAAGACGCGCAAAACAACACGCTAGGCTTGTTCTTTGGTGACTACTATGCCCGTTCTACAAAACGTTCTGGCGCATGGATGAGTGCGTTCCGTACCCAGCAAAAACTGGCGGGCAACGTGAAGCCTATCATCATTAACAACATGAACTTGAATCAGCCAGCAGAAGGCGAGCCTACGCTCATGAGCCACTCTGATGCCGTTACGCTATTCCACGAGTTTGGTCATGCATTGCACGGCTTATTATCAAACGTGACTTATCCTACGCTCGCGGGCACTAGTGTTTCTCGTGATTGGGTAGAATTCCCAGCACAATTGTACGAACACTTCATTAATCAGCCTGAAATGCTGAAGAAGTATGCGCGTCATTATAAAACTGGCGAGCCGATGCCTGAGTCATTGATTCAACGCATCAAAAACGCCAGCACCTTCAACCAAGGCTTTGCAACGGTTGAGTACACGGCGTCTGCTTTAGTGGATATGGCGTATCACCAGTTGACCGATGCTTCAGACATCAAAGTTAAAGAATTCGAAAACAAAGTCCTTACCAGCTATGGCAAGCCTGAAGAAATTCTCATGCGCCATCGCAGCACCCACTTTGGTCACATTTTTGCGGGAGGCTATCACTCGGCTTACTACGCTTACATGTGGTCTGAAATTCTTGATTCTGATGGCTTTGATGCGTTCTTAGAAGCCAAAGACATCTTCGACGAAGCAACAGCGAAGAAGCTATACGACTACATTTACAGCACAGGCGACACCCTGAACTACTTAGAAGCTTACACGCGCTTTAGAGGCAGAGCACCAACAACAGATGCATTGCTTAGAAATCGTGGTTTCGATGAGTAAACTGTAATTAATTCATGCCGACCAATAATCTTGTTTGTCAATAGGGTTATTGGTCGCATATAAAAATACGAACAAAAGGAGTAAACTTACACATATAGTCTTTTTTAAATTCCAACAGGACGAAAGTGGAAAGCCTAAAATCTAGCCCCTTACCATATTGGCTACGCCTGCTTAGCTTTTTATCCTTGGGAATTATTCTACCGTGGCCAGTGATTATCTCCTTGTCTGGCTTCCTCTTCGATGCACCTAACGCTGGCAAACACTTCTCGACTTGGTTTATGGCTTTCGTTTCTTGGTTTTACCCACTTATTGTGATTGGCATTGTTGGCACAGGTCGCCAAATATTTCTGCAAAACAAACCCGCAGGTAGCTTCGTGGTCAGCATTCCGCTGATTACTTTAGTGTGCTTGATATACGCTTATGATAATCACCGAGATGACGCGCGCTGGGGCCTATTCACCTACGAAGATCAAACAGAAAAACAATTGATTAAAGCGGTCACACAAGGGGATTTAGAAGCCATCAATCGGCTTTGGGTAAACACGGATATCAATCTCGACGCTGTCAGCTCTCGAGGAAATACACCGCTTATCGCCGCCTATAAAGAAGATCAAGAAGCAGCCTTTAGGCTGTTAATTGAATTGGGCGCAAACGTTAACTTTAAGCCACATGGCAATTTATCGAACAGCATTGCAGGCTACATTATTCGGGATCAATTCACCGACGATGACGTGAAAAAGGTTCGCTATTTTCGTATTCTGATGCAAGGCGGGCTCGACCCACACCTTGCCGATCACAACCGCAGTTTGATTTACCTGTCGGCCAGTGCAAACACCAACTTAATGCAGGTGTTAATGCAAGAAGGTGCAGACTACAACCAAGAAACGCACTGGGGAACACCACTCATCGCTGCGCTGCACAGCCGCAACTGGGAAAGCGCCATCCTCTTGCTTAGTCAACCCTTGGTATTCATCAATACGGATACCATCGACGCCTTTAACAGCAGTGTTCACGATAATCGGTTAATCAATATCCCAGAGGGAAGAAAAAAAGTATACGACATACTCCTTCATGAAAAAGGCATTACCGAATCGCATTTATTAACGAACCAAATTAGCAAAAATTTAAATTGGTAAATTTTGCGATCTTAATAAGCAAAATCAACTGATTATGCCCCCACCATTTACAGTTTAAAGCTTCCCACTAAGCCTTGTAATCCTGAAGATAAACTCGCTAAGGATTCGCTTGAGCGCGCGACGGCTTCCGCATTCTTCAAGCTATTATTCGACTCTTCCGAAATACTGCCTACAAAGCGATTAATTTCTTCAGTGCTTCTGCGTTGATACTCTGCCGAATTGGCAATTTGCTGGTTGGTGGTGCTGATAAAAGAAATAGATTGCGCAATGCTTGATAACGCTTCTTCTGCGCTACGCACCACATCCACGCTTTCTAGCATCTTTTGATTACTCACTGCGATGGCTTGTACGGCTTCGCTTGAACCTGCGCGAAGCTTATCGATCATGATTTTGATTTCTTCTGTAGATTGCTGTGTTTTAGCCGCCAACGAACGCACCTCATCTGCCACAACGGCAAAGCCGCGCCCTTGTTCACCTGCTCTTGCCGCCTCAATGGCTGCATTTAACGCAAGCAGGTTGGTTTGATCGGCAATGGTTTCAATCACATCCAACACGCTACCAATGTTCTGGCTATCTTCAGCAAGGCGGTTAACCGAAGCTTCGGCACTGGTAACTTCCTTGGATAAATCATTAATCGTGCCAATGGTTTGTAAAATCACATTTTGCCCTAGGCTGGCGTTCTCATTAGCTTGCTTGGCTTCATCGGCGGCTTGCAATGCTTGGCTTGCCATTTCTTCTATGCCATCGGACATTTCGCGGGTGGCTCGAGCTACATTCTGCGTGGCTTGTTTTTGCTGCTCCAATCCCGCTTTTGCGCTCACGCTCACCCCTTGCAATTCATGAGTTGCATCACCAAAGCGCCCTGTTGAACCCACCACTTCTGAAATGATGCCGTGCAGGTTGTCTAAAAACCGATTAAAGCCGCTGCCCAATGCGCCTAACTCATCGTGGGACGTGACTTCAACGCGCTTGGTTAAATCACCGTCTCGTTTGGTGATGTCTTCAATACTGGTAGAAAGTGCCGCAATGGAGCGCATCACCATCGATGGCAAGCCGAAAACAAAAAAGGCGCAAATCGCCAAGGTAATCACCGTAGACGCCAACAACACAGAATAAGTGCTTTTCACACCGCTATGCACTTGCGCCATGGCTTGGTCTTTTTCTGAAATGATGACTTCCATCACTTCATCAAGTAAATCTCGTAACTGCCAAAATTGATTGTTAGCCTCGCCAAAGCTGATTTGTTCGGCTCGTGCGTTACTGCCTTCTAGCATGGCTTGTGTTACCCGCTGCGTTGCGGTTTTCCAGGCCGAGAAGCGAACAAGAAAGTCACTTTTCAAACTCAATAATTTTTTATTGTCTGAGCGGATTTTGTTAACGCGATCATAAGCTTGTTGCAGGTTAATTTCTTGAAGGCGTTTTTGGTCTTTGAATTGGTCGGAGCCGGGCTTTAAGTGAATAATGGAACGTTCTGCGGTTTGTACTTGCACCAAATCTTTATCGGCTTGGAGTAAATAATCTTGGTTCGGCAAGAGCTGTTCAGCTAATAAGGTGGCGTCTGTTTCAAGTTTGCTGACGTTGCGAATGCCAACGGCAGACGAAACAACAATAATAAAAATAAGTACTACACTGGGTATCACTAATTTTTGTCGGAAGTTCAGATTTCGATACCAATTCATCGGCACTATTCACTTTGGTTGATGTTTTGTATTTAAACTGCTGTCTGAAAGCAATCCATTTCCGCAATCATCATAAAGCGAGAAAGTACAATAAAACAATGATTCTAAAGTATAAAAGTAGGAATAATTCTAGGATGTGAAATAGCTTATCCGAAACTGCATAAGTTCTTCCCATGCAGAGGATACGGCGGGAATAAGGCCACAGAAAAAGAGAGGTAAACTGTGGCCTTTTGCAGAGCCTATCGGCTCCACTTAATCGAACAACCCATACTCGGCGTTTGCTTTTGTGGTCCTTGCCCTGTTTCCGCAATTTGGTTCATGGCATTCACCAATTCTTTGGTGCGATTAGCCGGTGAGCCCATGCGTGCATCGTCTAAACGACCACGATATTGCAACTCGCCGTCTTTGTTAAAGCCAAAGAAATCAGGCGTACATACCGCACCGAATTCTCTGCCCACTTTCTGATTTTCATCCACTAAATACGGGAAGCTAAAATCAAAATGGGCGCTGAATTTCTTCATGAAACTCGGGCCATCTTCCGGCACCATATGGTAATCATTAGACATCACCGCCAGCACGTTAATACCATTAGCTTGTAGCTCACGAACATCTTTCGAAAAGCGCTCGCCAATAGCGTGAACATAGGGGCAATGATTACAAATAAACGCAACCAATAAGCCTTTTTCACCGAGTTGCTCTGTGAAGTTATACGCTTTGCCATCGGGATCTTTTAATGTGAAATCCGGTGCTTTCCAACCAAAATCGCAAACAGGTGTATCAAGTAACACGGTACTTCTCCTTCCTCAATATTAGTGACTAATCTCTAATGCTTCTGCTGCAAATGGCATATAGCTTGCGGCAATTTCTTGAGACATTGGGTCTGGGAATACGAAGAAATCCCCTTCTTTTAATGCTTTGTGCAAGCTATCCCATACCACGCTTGGAAGGGGCGCGCCTTCACTCACACCCGCGGTATCTGCCATATCAGTTTTAATTGGACCTGCAATCACACTCACAACTTGCGTGCCTTGTTCTGCCCACTCATGATGCAGAGCTTGCGTAATCGCAAAAGAAGCTGCCTTTGAAGCAGAATAACCCGTGAACTGAGGGAAGGTTTTCATGGAAACAATAGAATTGAGCTGAACAAATGCACCGCCACCGTTCGCTTTTAGAATGTCACCAAACGCACTGGCTAAAGCAGAAACCGGGTAAACGTTTCGCTCCATGTGATACTGCAAGCCTTCAACTGCATCATCACCACTGGCTGAGGAAAGTTGCAGCGCGCCAGCATTGGACACAACGAAATTTACGTCTTTGGCTTGAGCTACCGCCGCTGTTAAGGTTTCACTGCGCGTTAAGTCGTATTCAAGTGGCACAATGCGCTCGCCATATTGCTCAACCAATTCGTTAACAGAATCGACGTTGCGAACAGCGGTATAGATTTTTTGTGCGCCGGCATTGAGTAGGCCTTCAGTAATTGCTCTGCCAAGGCCACGGTTTGCGCCTGTTACAAAGGCGATGGTGTTTTCTATATTGATGGTCATAAGGTTCACTTAAAATTGAGATGTGCCGCTCCGATAAAACGCAAACTCAATAACATTTAACGAAGCAACACAGGGGACAACGCGGTGATTTGGACGAGAGACGACTCAAACCGCGAGTGAACAACCCAATCCAATATCGACATTAAGAAGCCGGCTCCGAGTTACGAGGTCCCGAAACCAGCTTCATGGGCAAAACGTTTTGGATGCTTAGTCTTCTGGAGACCAAACGTTAGGAGCAAATGCAGCGTCTAGTTCTGTTTCTGCCACGTGGTTTGTGTAGTTTGAAAGCAGCTTCACGCTTGTACCTAGAATCACTTCTAGCACCGTTTCTTGCGTGTAACCCGCTTCTAAGAAAGCACTCACTTGTGCATCGGTTGGCCAGCCTCGGCTGTCGTTAATCACCGTTGCAAACGTGCGAAGCGCTTCTAATTTAGGGTCGGCGAATGGCGTGTTGTCACGAAGTGCCTTGATAACGTCGTTCGGCACGCCAGCGCCTTGAGAAATTGATGTGTGTGCTGCCATGCAGTAAAGGCAGCCATTTAGGCGGTTATTTGTCATTAGCACCACCTGGCGCTCGGTTTCAGACAAAGTACCTTTGTTGAAGATACCTGCAAGCGTCATGTAGCCTTCAAGCAAAACAGGAGATTCTGCCATTTTTCCAAGTAGGTTCGGAACAAAGCTGTAAGTGTCTTTCGCGCCTTGTAAGAAAGGCTTTGCGGCTTCTGGTGCAGAATCAATAGTATGCGTAGTAAATTTGCTCACAAATAATCTCCAATAATTAAACGTGCGATACTTTGTACCGATGAGTACAAACAAGGTAGTTTGTTTGTACCGTCTAGTCAAAACTTTTTTAAATGCCTTTTTAAAATGGATTATTCTTTTGGCTTATAAGCGATGAATTTGTATGAATGGTTTTATCGGCAATGAGGGTAAAAACAAAAGTGAAAAAGACGCACGTTACTGAATCATTCGAAGCGCTTGAGCTTTAATGGACTCTAAACTCGTTTTATCGAATACGCCGCGCGCAAGCACACGAAGGCCAATAAGCAGGGTTAACAACCCCTTAGCATCACGTTTAGGATCCACGCTGGTCGGAATTTCATTACGGGCAATGCCTAAAGCCAGTTGCTGCTCAAAAAACGTTTCTGTGCCTTTCAGCCCTTTTTTTACCGCTTCTTGGATATCTTCATCGTGATTGGGTAAATCCAGTGCGGTATTTACTAAGAAGCAGCCTTTTTTCTTTACGTCCGTTAAACTTTGCTCAATAAGCATGCTGAACAGCTGATCGATGGCAAGCACGGGGTTATCTAACGCTGAAAACGCGGCAAGGGCATCGCGTCGCTGCTCTCGTTCATACTTCAACAAACTTGCAGTGAACAGCTTCTTTTTGCTGCCAAACGCATTATAAAAACTGCCTTTATTAACGCCAGTGGCTTTAATCAAATCGGCAAGAGAGGCAGATTCAAAACCTTTTTCCCAAAACACTTCTGTGGCACGGTCGATGGCAACATCAACGTCGAATGTTTTTTCCCAAGGCATAGGCGGGCGGTCTCTAACGGGCTGTAATGGTGTTCATACTAACGCGCTTGTACC
>CAXRCC010000286.1:0-5576 GCA_964228975.1 Paraneptunicella sp.
ATGAATGAGTCTCGCCAGCGTTTTGTGCTTGCTCCTCATTTTCTTTTTCAGAGAAATCGACCCCAAACACCGCCGTTACAAACGCCATCAGCTTCGGTTTGATGTCTTGCATTAGCGTGTCTTTAATCGCTTGCAAACGCGCTTGATCCGACTCGCTGTTTTCCGGTGTTTCCGGCTCATTCTGAGACGAATTAAACGGCTCAACATCCAGCGTAGAAACAGCATCCGCAATCAATGCCACAATACTGCGTAGCGCATCAATGGCGGCATCAGTATCCACTTTATGACCATTTGCCAGGGTTAAATCAAAGCCATCGAAAGCCTTTTTTAATAACGTGAATTTTTCTTCGATGAGCGCTTTGCGCTTGGTTTCATCGTTCCAATCAAAATCATCCCACGTTGCGCCATCAGGCAAGCTTAACCACGCGGGCAAATCTAACGAGACCTTATCTAAATGCTGATAAAACGCGGTTTGCTCCAGCGCTTGAATCATGGCTTTTCCATCTACATTAAGCAGTGAAAAAAGCGATTCCAATAACATATATCCTTTGCTTTTTTGTGCGCCAACAAACAGTTGGGCAACGTTGACATACGACTCAAATTGCTCGGATTGAGCCAAGACCTCATCCCAATTTTCAGGGATAAGCCCCACTATTTTTCTAATGGTATCCATAGTTGGTTTACTCGTTGGTTATGCAATGAGGCAGATAGAAGTGTTAACAAATAGGCAGGCTCCGCCACTTTCATGGAAGAGAAAGTGTTAAGAAGCACAACCCGTATTTATTTCGAAAAATAAAAGCGACTTAACTGAAGGAAAAACAAAATGATGTTGTTTGGTTAATAAACGTAAACTTATCGTTGGTGTGAAAATATTTTTGCGGTTGACTTTCCTAACCGAGGTTGTAAATTTTCCTCTCCTCTCTTTTATTTTCAAGGATGTTTGATATGTCTCATGGCGCGAATACGCTGAATGACTCTCCCTATTTAGAGCGCGATTTTTACCGCCACTTTGTGGCTGAAATCAGTGATGAGATACGCTGTTCAACTCCGCCTAAAACCTTGGCGATTACAGGCTATTGGGGAAGCGGTAAAACGTCGGCGTTGGCGCAACTTTTTCATGAGTTAACAGGAAAATATCCGGCGGCAATTTCAGATTTCACTCACTCAAATACAGCTCCAAGCGCGACCAATTCAAATGATGACGAGTTGGCGAGCGCTTACACCGGGGTATGGTTTGAAGCATGGCGTTATCAAAACGAAGCACAGCCTATTGTGTCTTTGTTGCATGCCATTAAAGAAGAATTTACGTGGCTCCAGAAGTTCAAAGCCAGCAGCAAAAAAATTGTTGATTTGTCGGTACTTGGCTCGCTCAGTATTTTGGACTCCGCCATTAGTGTGGCAAACAAGGTAAAGCCTGACTTAAAAGGCATACCGAAAATGGCTGAGAAATACGAAAAAGACAACCTGCTTGCTACTCTGCCGACCGATAAAATCCACCTTGCGCTAAAAGAAGCAATTGATGCGCTATTGCGTGCTCAAATTGAAGATAGCGCACTTCAAAACGACGACTTTAAACCCAAGCTCCTGATTTTTATTGATGACTTGGATCGTTGCCAGCCTCAAGCGGCGTTAAAGTTACTCGAAGGATTAAAGCTGTATTTGAACATTCCTAATTGCGTGATTGTAATGGCAATCGACCAAGCGCAACTGGAACAAGCCGTTGGCACAGAGCTTGGCGAAGCGCCTAACAAGCATTTTATTGGCGTGGAATATTTAGAAAAGCTTTGCCAAGATGCGCACCGCTTACCGCTCATGACACAAAAAAAAGGCGCTGCGCTCATTGAGAGCAAACTCAATAAACTGCTTTCAAAACGAGAAGAGGATGCGGACAACACCCGTTTACAGGAATTAGCGGGCGATATTGGTACGTTAGTCACAGAAACACGTTGTTTACCGTCAAACCCGCGTCGTATCAAAATGGTGATCAACCGTTTGGTTCGCTACGTAAAACACGAATTATCACTGCAAAACGAATTAACGCCGCTAACACAAGATGAAAACGAACCAGCATCTCAATCAGAGAGAACAGATACGTCGCCGTTAACGGTCAAAGCCATGCTGTTTCTCGCTTGCCTGTACGTTAGTTATCGTCAAGTGTATGAACAGCTAGAATGGGACATCGACTTTTTTGATGATTTGCGCCGATTCGCCAATAAAGATCACACCTTTGAAGAAGAAGATTTACAAGGCAGCCCGCTAGAAGGGTTGAGGCAGCCTTCTGCTAATGCCAAGTACATTGGCGAACCGCCGTCGGACTTATCGATTCTGCGTCCCATTAAAATCATTCAAAATTTCGACGAGCAGTACGATGAAAACTTTAAAATGGTGTTAAAGCAGCTTATCCATACCTATAATGGCGAACAAGGGTCAGCAGAGTAAACTCATGACAATAATGACTTTCTTACCGCAATTTATCTCGCCGAATACGGACGAATTTATCAATTTGTTTGATAGCGATTTACGCCCGTATTTGAAACTGCTTCTTGCCGACAATCGCTACTTGGATAACCAAGGTTTAGCGATGGACGATCAAGAGTACACCGGCTCTTCTAATAAAATTTCTCTGGATTCGTTATACATTTTCCCAGCAGCGTCTAAAGAGCGTATCGACCCAGATGAAATGGTTAAACTCAGCAAAAGCGAAGAAGAAGCGCAATTGCTTCGCTTGCCAAAAATCATTCAAGAAAACCCACGTGTAACCTTGCTTGGCGACCCCGGCATTGGAAAATCCACGTTTATGCAGTGGCTTACGCTGTCCCTTAGCTACCCCAACACCAATGCGGCCAAAGAATGGTTTGGCGAGCTGCTACCTATCGAGCTAACGGCGCGTAAATTGGTCATACCGCGCGAGTCCAAAGACGGCGGAAAAGATGATGGCTCCATTACATCAACGCCAGCTTTTATTAACGCCATTATTCGCAGTTTAGGCCCCGCAGGCAGGCAACTAAACGAAGCCAGCGACACCTTTACGCAACGACTGAAAGCCGGACAAGCCATTTTGTTAGTAGACGGCGTGGATGAAATCAGCCCTGAAACGACCCGCTGGTTATCGGCATGCCTCAAAAACTTTCTTAAACAATACCCAAGAGTACGCCTCATTCTTACCGCCCGAGTGGTTGGCTTTGATAGCAAAGAGTTTTGGTGGCCAAGCACCAAAGAAGAGCTAGAACATCACATCATTGAAGAACATCTTACTTCTGAGATTGCCAATAAAAACCTCTCGGAATTAGAACCCTTTACAGGTGATGTGATTTACACGGCAAACCAATATAAAAAGTATTTAAGTAGCCATAAACCGAGCAGCAATAATTCGGCGCCAGACGAGCCTGTGCCGTACTTAACAAACCAGTATCAACACCTTCAATCACTTGAAGTGGCAAAACAAGCAAGGCTGCGATTACTGCCTGAAAATATATCGGAAGAGCAGTTAAAAAAGCTTAAAGACTACATCGACAACTACTTTCAGCAGCACCCCGTTGACCCAGTGCCGTACCCGCACTTCTATCTTGCGCCTTTTGATATCGGAAGACGCAATAATTACGTGCAAAACTGGACGAAGTTATATCTGCCTAAGAAAACGGAAATCGCGTCTTTCTCGCAAACCTTGCGCAGCACGTGTCAGGAAACCACCTACCTTGATGCGCTGAGTCGTAATCCCGTGCTGCTAACCATGATTTGTTTTATTCAGTGGCGCGTTGGGCAGCTTCCCAACGGTCGTGCTGAGCTGTATCAGCGCATCGTGGCAACCTATTTAGTCGCCCTAGACCGAGCGCGCAAAACGGAAGTGGCTTATACCCCCGAAAACAGCGCCTATAACTTTGACGACATTAAACTGTGGCTGGGTAAGCTCGCGTGGCAAATGCAATGCAGCAAGCTACTGAGTTTGGGTTATGAAAAAGCAGATGACGATCCGCACTACAAATTCAAACCCGACGAACTGGACTTTTTCTTAGATCCCGGCCGAGAAACCACAATTTATCAAAGTGATTTATGCCGTTTCTTCGCCTCACAACTTACGCACGTTATTTGCAGCCGAAAAGACATCAAAGATGCCGTTGACGGCTTGCCGAAAAAAGCGCGTATTGAAGCTGAAAAGCTTATCGACTTTTTGAAAAAGCGCACCGGGTTTCTTATTCCCAAAGGCCAAGCTCAAAAAGACGAAAACGCTCCAATTGAAGACTTTTTCTCGTTCAGTCACTTATCGTTTCAAGAATATTTTGCAGGTTATTATTTAAGTGAAAACTGGCCTGAATGGACCAAAGACGACGATACCCTTGAGCAATTAAAAAACAGCTTACACGACAATTCTTGGGTGGAAGTGTGGCAACTCGCTTTTGAGGAATCTTCTAGAAAACAACAAGCCGCCATGTTGGACTTGCTCTTTGGTGAAGACGGTAATTTAACCCGTGAAGACAATATATTCGGCGACACCTTAAGCTTAGAAAAAGCCATTTTGTTTGCCAAACTCGTGATGAATCCCACCATTCGCTTAAGCTTGGTGGCCCGCGAGAATCACATTAAAACGCTATGGGCGTTGGTAACGGAATACGGTGCGCACTATTTGAGTTACACCAAACGGCAGTTGCTTAATATTCTGTGGAAAGACAGTTTTGATTCTACGGATATTTTGATTGAAATGGAGCCAACAGGGCTAAATTTAGATAACTGCTACTCGCCCAACAAGCTCTCGACGCTCAATGCGCTCACGCACCTAAAAGAGCTAAACCTGTCGAGTAATTCGATAGAGAAAATGCCGCGCTTTGATGGCTTATCCGGGTTAACCACACTGATTGCGAATTCAGCCGGAATACACAGCATTGAGCACATTCAATATTTAACAAAGCTCAAGGAAGTGAGGTTAAACGACAACCCTATTGAAAGCATCGCGCCTTTGCTGGGTTTATCTCAACTTAAACACTTAAGTATTTCCGATACGCGCATTAAAAGTTTAGATGGGATAGCACAATTAACACAGCTCGAATCGCTCGATTTAGAAGATTGTCATATTACCGATTTAACCCCACTAAGCGCGCTGCAAAACCTTGATTATCTTTACATCAATTATTTGCCGAACGCCTCTATCGATGTGATTTCTAACCTTTGTAAGCTCAGTACGTTAACGGCGGAAAGCTGTTCAATATCGAGTTTGCCCGATCTTAGCCAGTTAACGTCGCTGTTGTATTTGAACCTCGACTTTAACAAGATAGTGGATATCAGTGAAATTGGTAAGCTGACTCAGTTGCAGCAACTCTATATCGATGGAAACTGCGTGAGAAACTTAACCCCTATATCGCAGCTATTAGGTTTAGAGAAG
The DNA here is from genome assembly GCA_964228975.1 of Paraneptunicella sp. Taxonomy (GTDB): domain Bacteria; phylum Pseudomonadota; class Gammaproteobacteria; order Enterobacterales; family Alteromonadaceae; genus Paraneptunicella. The sequence continues at coordinate 5,375 of CAXRCC010000286.1, forward strand.
CTAAATGTGGCACGTAACCCCATCGACAGCCTTACGCCGCTGGCAAAGTGCGAGTCGTTGAAAAAGCTCACTATTGATGAAGAGCAAGAGGCAAGGTTGGATTTGACGGTGCTTCATGAAGAGATTGAGCTAGAAGTCATTTCCATTGACGATGAACCCTGGTAACACACAAGCTAGGAAGGCGTTTACCTCTTCCTAGCTC
>CAXRCC010000287.1:0-17773 GCA_964228975.1 Paraneptunicella sp.
AGCAATGGCTTCAGAGTAGCTTTGTGGTAAATAATCGCGAAGTGTTTCGGTAATTCGGCGCATTCTCGCTTTAAGCGCCATCGATTCCCACTCTCCCATTAACACACTTTTTTGAAACGCTTGAACCTCAAAAGCAGGCCACACTGAATGGATCTGCTTGCCCAGTGCCAAAATATATTCTGGCGAATACACGAGCCGTAATTCTTGTGCCATAACCCGTCTCGTTTATGCTTGTTATACTGCAAAGCGCCCACACGAGCTCTCTTATAAATCGTGCTTATTATGCAGCAAATCTCGCCTGCTGAAATTTATCTCTCGCAATCGCGCTAAGCATTTGATAAATAAATACCAATTTGGGGAACCATTATTTACAGTGTCATTTTTCCGGAACAAAAACTTCACAACAAGGTCACGTCACTTTCACATAGTTCTTCTAGTTTTGCTCCACCCTTTGAAGGCTATCAAAACCTTTAATGCGGAATAGCAGTGATAAATTTTGCATCGGACAATAAATAATGAAAAACACACATAAACTTGGTATAGCGATAGCGGTGGTAGCAGGACTTTCAGCCTGTGATGATGACTCAGTTGAAGTCGTTGAAGTTGAAAACACGGTAGTGGTTACCGAAACACAAGTAGAGCAAGTGGAAGTACCTGTGGTCGTTCAAGTACCTCACGGCGCTGCACCTAGCGTTCAGGTGGGTCCTCGTCCTTATTTTTTGATTGAGGATATGGAACCTAGCGCTCTAAAAACACAACTTGAATCGTGTGCGGAAGGCCCGTTTTATAAAACGGATTTCTCAATTGGTCACCGCGGTGCACCAATGCAATTTCCTGAGCACACCAAGGAATCTTACGAAGCAGCTGCTCGCATGGGTGCCGGTATTTTAGAGTGCGATGTCACCTTCACTAAGGACCAAGAATTGGTTTGCCGACACTCTCAGTGCGATTTGCACACCACCACGAATATCTTAGGTGTGCCAGAGCTTGCCGCTCAATGTACTGAACCGTTTTCACCTGCTGATGCTGAAAACGGCGTCGCAGCTTCTGCTATGTGCTGTACCAGCGACATTACATTAGCGGAATTTAAAACACTTGAGGGTAAGATGGATGCCTTTGACCCAACAGCAACCACCCCTGAACAATACATGGGCGGCACGGCAGATTGGCGTACCGATTTATACGCCAGCAAAGGCACGTTGTTAACGCACGCAGAAAGTATCGCCTTATTCAAACAACTAGGCGCGAAGATGACTCCTGAGCTTAAATCGCCAAGTGTTACCATGCCGTTCAACGGATTCTCTCAGCAAGATTACGCTCAAAAGATGATTGATGAATACAAAGCTGCGGGAGTGCCTGCAAGCGATGTTTACGCACAATCATTCAACTTAGACGACGTGCTTTACTGGTTGGCTAACGAGCCGGAGTTTGGTCAGCAAGGCGTTTTCCTCGACGGACGTTACAGCGATCCTAGCTTCGATCACACCAATCCAAGCACTTGGTCTCCAACGATGGATGAACTCGTTCAACAAGGTGTAAAAATTCTAGCGCCGCCAACGTGGATGCTAGTTAAAGTCAGCGATGATAACGAAATCACGCAGTCGGATTACGCAATAGCAGCAAAAGAAGCGGGTTTAGAGCTGATTACATGGACGCTTGAGCGCTCGGGTCCGCTAGGTAACGGTGGCGGTTGGTACTACCAAACTATCCAAGAAATCACGGATAACGATGGCGACCAAATGAAACTGCTGCATGTACTGGCACAAGAAGTTGGTGTTAAAGGCATCTTTGCAGATTGGCCGGGCACGGTGAGCTATTACGCAAGCTGTATGAATATGGCCCCTAGCCTTTAAGTAGATAGGGCTTGCGGCAATTCACTGGCCGCGAGAAACAAGAAAGGCTCCACTGAGGAGCCTTTTTTAATATATGCTTTGTATACGTTTTGTGTACGCTTTGTGTAAGTTATATAAACGCCGAGTTAACCATCCTGATTTAACTCGCCAACAATAACGCCTTACTCTGGCAAGATCGCATTGTGGTAAACGTTTTGGACGTCGTCACAATCTTCCAACATGGTCATAAACTTCTCAAAGTTCGGCATGTCTTCTTCTGTTAAATCAATGTGCGTTTGTGGCACAAAAGTGATTTCTTCTGCATCAAACGTAATATCTGCAAACGCTTCAGTTAGCGCGCTTTTTACTTTGTAGAACTCAGTGTGCGGGGCAAATACCGTGGTTTTACCTTCTTCACACTCTACGTCTGTCACATCCACATCCGCTTCCATTAATGCTTCTAGAACAGAATCTTCGTCATCACCGTCGAAGACAAAAACCGCTTGATGTTCAAACATGTGTGCTACAGCACCCGGCGCACCAATTTTAGAATTGGTTTTCGTGAAGCAGTTACGCACATCGGTAATGGTACGGTTGTTATTGTCTGTTAAGCAATCCACGATAACCATGCAGTTACCCGGACCAAAACCTTCGTATCGAGCAGTTGAGAAATCTTCACCTGCACCACCTGCGGCTTTCTCAATGGCCTTTTCAATTACGTGGCTAGGCACTTGGTCTTTTTTCGCCTTATCCATTAAACGGCGCAACGATAAGTTTGCATCTGGGTCTGGGCCACCATTTTTGGCACAAACATAAATCTCTTTACCGTATTTAGAATAAACCTTGGTCTTGGCAGCGGCGGTCTTAGCCATGGCTACCTTGCGCACTTCAAAACTTCTGCCCATTGAATTCGCTCTTTATTATTGGAAAGTTAAATAAATGTGCCGAGATTCTAGCGACTCCCCGGCACGGATGCAAAGTTTACAAGCGTTTAAGGACTAAACTGCCGATGGAGTAACCCGCACCAAATGAACACAAAATCCCTAAATCGCCAGGCGATAAATCTTTGTGATACAAATTGAAAGCGATAAGCGAGCCTGCTGATGCAGTATTGGCGTAGGTATCGAGAACGATAGGCGCTTCGTTGCCTACGGGGTCTCTGCCCAGTAGCTTTTTGGCAACAAAGATATTCATATTGATATTGGCTTGGTGGAACCACCAGCGCTTAACATCTGTGGGTGTTAGCGCCAATTTACCCATGTGACTGCTAATGTGTTCTACCACGGTGGGGCAAAGCTCTTTAAAGACTTTACGCCCTTCTTGAGAAAACAGTTTATCTTCCCCAAAAGGCTCAGCGTCAGTCGCGCGGCTCATATAGCCAAAATTAGAACGGATGTTATTCGAGAAACGGGTTTCACTCGACGTGCTAAGCACCTCAAATACGGCGTCGGATTTGGCTGAATCTACCGATTCAACCACCGTTGCGGTTGCCACATCACCGAAAATAAAGTGGCTATCTCGGCTGCGATAATTAACCTGTGGCGTCACCAACTCTGGGTTAATCACAAGTACGCGTTTTGCCGTGCCACACTTCACCATATCGTGCGCATTACGCAAACCAAATGTACCTGCTGAACAGGCTGCAAGCATGTCGTATGCCACGCCACGAATGCCTAATTCTTGTTGAATTTCAATGGCAATAGCAGGATAAGCACGTTGTGTGTAAGCACAAGCAACAATCACCGCTTCGATATCTTCTGCCGCTAACTTGGCATCTTGCAGCGCTTTTTTTGCAGCAAATACGCCAATTTCTGCTTGATGGGACAGCGCACCCAATGGCCTTTCTTCAATGACCGGACACATACGGTCGATATCAAGAATGCCTTCTTTTTTATATACATAGCGGCTTTTAATGCCAGACGCTTTTTCTATAAATTCTGCACTTGAGTGAGGTTTTGCTTCAATTTCACCGGCTTCAATGGCGTCTTTATTTTCTTCATTAAACTTGTCGGCGTACGCGTTATAGCAAGCAACAAGTTCTTCATTACTAACACTTTGTTCTGGCGTCCATAAGCCAGAACCACTAATCACTACACGGGTCATTATTTAATCCAAAGCATGAAATAAGGGAGGTAACTACTACCAATCATCCAATTGTATCATCGAACTGAAAATAGGGAGAATCGCTCAACTACGTGAGTTGGAGGTCGTTCCACTAACGGGTAAATGTTTTTTACTCTAGGGGATATTCGTTATAATCTAGTGGCTAAATTTTGTTATTAAATTTAGCAAGATGGACACAATTTTAACTGAGAAACCAATTTAATTAAATTTGTTTCAAATTGTTAATTTCGCGTCATGATAGCTTAATTTGCACTTAGTTTAGAATCGTTTTATTTTTGAATACCGAGACATCACTCTCAACTGTTCCCTTCTGTTTATGCAGAAAATTGATGAAATAAAAATAAATTGCTTACAGATCAAGTAGAAGGAATAGCCATATGAAAATGCAGTACAAGTTGATCACTGCTATCACCATTGCCGTTATACTGCCCACACTCATCATTGCTAGCGTCAGCATATCGAAAAGTACCTCCCAATCATTAGAAAACTTCGTACAAAGTACCGAAAACGAAATCCGGCAAATTGAAAACGGATTCCAGTTGTTCTTTGATCAGGTCAAAGCTAACGCCGTATTCCTCGCCAATCACCCTCTAGTGGTGCAAGTCCCTGATAACACCACGCAATACCTAGGCGGCGAAACCAGAATGGATTTAAATTCCGTTCACCCAACAGAAGCTGCCATCTTCAATTTATACGCCCAATTTGGCGACTCACACCCTGAACTGCTCAACGTTTACTTAGGCTCAGAGAATGGCGGATTCATCCAGTATCCCATCGAAACGCTGGGAGGCTACGACCCGCGAAAACGCCCTTGGTACAAGCAAGGCAAAGTCTCTGGTGACCGCGCAGGCATTACAGAAGCCTATCAAGGCGTCACGGGTGGTCCGATGGTGTCTGTCATGTATCCAATCAAGTCTGCAAGTGGCATGTTGGTGGGCGTTCAGTCGATGGATGTGTCTTTAACCACGCTCACCGACCTACTAAAATCAATTAAATTGGGGGAAACGGGATACCTTATCTTAATCGATGATAACGGCACCGTCCTTGCGGATCCCCGCACCTCCTCGAATAACTTCAAATCCGTGAGCGAACTCTCCTCACCGCTTTTTAAAACCATCGGACAAACGTTAAAAATCAATAAAAACAGTCATTTCACTACCGAGCATCTAGGGGAAGAAGTGGAAGTCACCATGTATCACTCTCCCGAGCTTGGTTGGCATTTTGCTGGCGTTATCCACACCGATGAAATCATGGAACCCGCATACAATATGAGCGCATTTATCCTGATCATTGCGTTGATTATGGTGGCGTTGTTTGTTGTTCTTGGGATTCTATTGAGCAGCAAATTAGTGGCCCCCATCGAGAATGTGTCCAACGGCTTAAAAGACATCGCTCAAGGTGAAGGCGATTTAACCCAAAGGCTCAATATCAATAGCTCTGATGAAACGGGTCGCCTTGCCAAGTGGTTCAATCAATTCTTATCCTCTATTTCTAACTTGGTGTTAGACATTAAGCACAATGCCCAAAGCCTTGCTGATAAATCATCACAAATCGAAGGGGTGGTTGACCAAATTAAAACCACCAGCCATCAACAAGCCAGTGTGATAGATGACTCTGCCAAAAGCGTCTCGTTAATGGCACAAGCCGCCAGTGATGTTGCTGAGAATTGCAGTACCACGCTTGAAATCGTTTCTAATGCCGAACACTCTGCTGAGTCTGGCTCTAGCATTATCGGCACCATGGTCACCGAGGTCACAAAGCTCAGCAGCACCATGACCGAATCGGCCTCTGCGATGCAAGAATTAGAAAACGAAAGCAACAACATCACCAATATCCTTGGAGTGATTCGAGGCATTGCCGAACAAACGAACCTGCTGGCGTTAAATGCCGCTATTGAAGCTGCCAGAGCCGGGGAGCAAGGTCGTGGCTTTGCAGTGGTTGCAGACGAAGTGCGCACATTGGCACAGCGCTCTCACGATGCCACAGAAGAAATCGAATCCATGCTTAGCAAGCTTACCGATAAAACCCGTTTTGTTTCCAACAAAATGACCTTAAGCCTCGAGCAATCGCATCAAGCAACGTCGCAATCCCAAGATGCGAATGCGTCTTTCCTTGCCATTAGCGATGCGGTTATCGAAATCAAAAGGCGTTTAGATGCCATTGCAGAATCCGCTTCTTACCAGCATGACAACTCACAAAAGGTTGACCAAAATATTGCTGGCATTAACCATTCTGTTGCCCAAGTTGCCCACGCCTCGGACATGTTAGCCACTCAAGCTGAGGAGCTTTTAAGCCTATCGAGCAACCTGAATAACCACGTTGGAAAATTCAGAGTAAGAGAAAGCTAAACTTGAATACGTATGCAAATAGTTGAATGTCGGCGGGAAGTGCCTAGCATAAACCACCTTAATTAGGCTTAAGATTTTTAAATGGGGCTTTTTTAACAAAGCCCTTTTTATTGAGCCGCAACTACAATGAAGGTTCTAGAATCAATGAAGATGACACGTAAGATTGTTTTCACCTCTGTCAGCGCTGCCATGTTAACGCTCGCCGGCTGTGCTTCTCATAGCCCTGAAGACATTGCCGCATTACAAAAAAATGCTGAATTTTTTGGTACCACTCATCCTTATGCAGAAGAACAAGTTTACTTTGCATTAACCGACCGTTTTGTCGACGGCGATCCGAGTAACAACCACACAGAACAAGGTGGAAAATACCACACGTTTAATCGTCCATTGATTGGAGAAAAGGGTGAAACCGCCAACGTCGGCTACATGGGGGGCGACTTTAAAGGCGTATTGAACAATGCCCAATACATAAAAGACATGGGCTTCACCTCTATTTGGTTAACGCCACCTTTTGAAAACCCCGACGAAGCCTTTCGTGGCGGCGAGCCAGTTACCTACGGCGCTTATTATAAAGATGGTGGAAAAACAGGTTATCACGGTTATTGGGGCGTGAACTTCTTCGAAATCGATGAGCATTGGCCCTCACAAGACTTATCGTTTGAGCAGTTTGTGAGTCGCTTAAAGCAAGACTACGACCTCAACTTCGTATTAGATATTGTAGGAAATCACGGTTCACCCTCTTACTCCATGCCAGAAGATCAGCCCTTATTCGGCGAAATTTATAACGAAGCTGGCGAGCTTATTGCCGATCATCAAAACATTCACCCCGAGCAGTTAGATTACAATAATCCGCTGCATCGCTTTTTCAATAAGCACACTGGGCTGGCACAACTTTCCGATCTGAATGAGAACAACCCAGACGTTGTCGATTACTTTGAGCGCGCCTACTTAAAATGGCTAGGTCAAGGCGTGCATGCAGTACGTATTGATACCATCAAAGAAATTCCTCACGCCTTTTGGAAAGATCTTCTCGACCGCCTACGTAAAAAATACCCGGATACCTTCTTCTTTGGAGAAAGTTACTCTTACGAAGCCGAATTCATCGCCGAACACACACGTCCGGAAAATGGTGGCGCGAGCGTATTGGACTTCCCAGGCCAAGCGGCAATCACTCAAGTATTCGAAAATGAAGACAGCGACTTTGAGGATATTCTGTCTTACTTGCATTTAGATGATGGTGTTTATCAAAACCCGTACGAACTGATGACCTTTTACGACAACCACGATATGGCGCGCATGAACGCATCGGATGAGGGTTTTATTAATGCCAATAACTGGTTGTTTACTTCTCGCGGCATTCCAGTGATTTATTATGGCTCTGAAGTGAATTTCATGACAGGGAAAAAAGAGCACCAAGGAAACCGCAACTTCTTCGGACAAAAACGCGTAGATGCGGCTAAAAACCACCCTATTCAGCAAGCACTCACCCGTATTGCCAATATCCGTAAATCCCATGTTGCCTTGCAAAAAGGCCTACAGCTTAACCTAGACTTTGACGACGACACCGCGAGTTTTTATCGTGTGTACCAAAAAGACGGCGTTAATCAAACGGCATTGGTTTTGCTGAACAAAGGTGATACGGCGGCGGACTTCAAAGTGAAGAAGTGGTTGAGCACAGGAGCTTGGCAGGAAGTCATGACGCAAGAGAGTTATGAGGTGTCTCAAACGCAAGATGCCATTGAAACTCAAGTGCCTGCAAACGGCGTGAAAATCTTTGTGCGCAATGCGCCAGTTAACGACTATCGCATGTTAAAAGCGTTGCACCAGCTTCATAACACACAGCATCAACAATAAACGCTTAATCTAGTCGCTCATGAAACGTTAAAACAAACGGTTTGTGAGCGGCTAAGCCTCACTTCCTCCTTATTCTTATTCTGGTTCGTCTTCACGCTCGAGATGCATGTCTTTTAATAAGGCGGCTTTTTCAGCTAACTTACGTTGTAACACGGCGTTAAAACGATTGATAAATTCGTCATCTACCGCATCTTTACTAAAAGCAAAGTGAATGTCAGCTTCAAACAAAATGTCTGGATGCAGAGTAAAGTTTTCAATTCCCATCTTTTCAGCATGTAACTTGATCGAAACCGTGTCACCGATGGTGAAATCCACACGCCCTAGTGCCAACATTTTCAAGCGAGAATATTGGCTTTCAATGTGCATACTATTGTCAGGGTAATCTCTTTTAACCTCTTCAAACGCCTCACCCGCCCATGCAGCATGATTCATCGTTCCTACCAAAGGTTTTAAATCAAATTCTTCTTCAAAATCCAATTTTTCAGCCTGAAACAAAGCGGGATTTGTGTAGAACAAGCCCATTTTTTCACTGCGATAAGGCAATGAGAAACGGCTTACCTTCTGTCGCTCTTCATTAATATAAGCGCCAACAACCACTTCATGTAAAGACAAGCCTAGTGCGTAAAAGCGGCGATTATCGGACACATTGCTCACAAGCCTTAAGCCATAACCTAGCTCAATTAAAATGGATTCAAGTAGCTCAAAGTCCTGTCCAGCAAGACGGTTGTTTTCATCGAGGTAAATAAAAGGAGGCCAATTATCGGCTACGGCTATCTTCAAAAATTTTGACGGCCGAGTAGGAGACGGTTTGGTGATATCGGCATGCGACATCGCTGCCTGAACAGGCACAAAAAAGATAAGTGGAAACAGCAAGGCCCACACAGCTAACTTCATTAACTCACCTCACATCGCGGTTCACTCGTTAATTGATAAGAAACTGATAGGGAAAATACTAATAAAAAAGAGGACACAATGCCCTCTTTTTCTATTCGTTCATTTCAAACTTACCCCCTAACAGACAAGTCCGTTAGAAAAATCCTCATCCTTTTTTTAAAAAAATTTGGATTTTTTAGGTATAAATTTTAAAACTTATATGTGCCTTGTACGTAAACGAAGCGACCTTGACCACTGTGCGTAGTGTTCACGAAGCCCATGAAATCATGGTGACTGAACGGTGGTTCTTCGTCGAACAAGTTAGTTGCACCTAGGGTTAACGTAGTATTTTCTATACCAAAGTAACTGAATGTTGCATCAACTGTTGTCATTGAGTCAACCGTCTTGTCACCAAAGCCTGCATCTTCATCACCGTCGAACTCGCCGATGTAGTTCACAGCTAACGATGCTGCAAAATCATCTTTGGTCCAATCCATCGCTGTTGTCCAACGCACTTCCGGCTGTTCAAACTCACCTTCTTCTACAGAAGCAACGTTGCTACCGCCACGGAATTCTTCGTAATTCAGAATGTAATTCAACACGTAGCTGAAGTTGAAGCTACCGTAATCCGAATCAAGCGAGTATTTAATGTCTAAATCTAAACCAGAGGTTTCAAGATCATTTAGGTTTTGGAAGGTATCAAAAATACGAACCACTTCACCTGGATCATTCGGGTTAGACGTTGGTAAACGCTCTACTACAGCTGGATCTAAACCACGTGCGTCAAACAGGGCTTGTGTATCTGATGCAATGATATCTTCGATATCGTAGTCGTAGTAATCCAATGACAAGCTTAGATCATCACTGAATTCATAGATCACACCCAAGTTATAACTGGTTGATTCTTCTGGCTCTAGATCAGGGTTACCCTCAAATTCTGCCGTATACTCTTGCGGATCACAGCCTAAACCAACAAGGTCACAACGGTTGTTATCTACCAAGTTTGGTGACTCGTCAGTACGACCCAGACCTAACTGGTGCAGTGAAGGTGCGCGGAACGCCGTGCCCCATGAACCACGGAAAGACAGGTTGTCAGCAACAGACCAAATGAAGCTCACTTTAGGATCGGTTGTTGTTCCAAAATCGCTGTAGTCTTCATAACGTAGCGCTAATTGAATTTCTAAATCGTCAGTGGCTGGAATCGCCACTTCTGTGAAGATTGCCGTGTTATCACGACGACCATTTGCTTGCGTTGCTTCTGTACCGAAGATCTCACCACGTAAGAACTGATTATCTGGATTATCAGAAATTGACTCTTCACGATACTCAGCACCCAATGCGATCATGATTTCGTTGCCGTTGAACTCCATTAGAGGGCCACTAACCAAACCGTTGATGGTTCTGTTTGTTGACTTACCAACACGTGTGGTATTGGTTTCAATGAAATCAAGCGCCGCTTGTGAATTGCTTGAAGGTTCAAACGGGTTCCACAAGCCAGAGTCAATAGCCGCTTGCATGCGAACAATATTAGGGAAGCCATCTACACCTAACTCTGTCGATTCACTCTTGATGTAGCTGTAAGCCAATTCCCAAGACCAATCGCCCAATTCACCTTCAAAACCAAGTACTGCACGGTAGTAATCTGTATCTGTGCGCTTCTCTCGGTTACCAATTTCAACCGTACGACGACGCATGGTTAAATCTTGGCCGTGGAATGGATGTGTTGGATCATCGGCAAATGGATGGTTAACGTTGTCGCCCGACATAAACAATTCGTTGAAGCTTGGGCTAGCCGCGCCGCGAATCGTTGACTTAGAGTTCTGACCGTTTAATTCCGCAAAGGCACGCACTGTGTCATTAACTTCATAACGACCCATGTAGTTAAAGCTGAAACGCTCAGCTGATGGAATCATCGAACTATGAGGCGCGTAATCATAGCGGCAGAATACCCCATTGCGATCAATATCTTCAGGGGCACAACGATCATTACCAAACTCATCAATAATACGGTTTGTAGGATCCGACGCTAATGCGATTGTGCCAGGGAAGCCAGATGAAGAACGAAAATCAACCGCATCAGGATCAAACGGGCGTAATGCCGCTTGGTTTGATGTACGCGCGTAATCGCGGTCTGCATAAAGAATTTCTGAACGGTCGAAATAATCAAGAATAAAAGTGTGGCTAGCTTTGTCGCTTGATGTACCAAACATCAAGCTGAAGTTTTTCTCTTCGCCACCACCGTCAGCAGTATCACCATACTTAGCTGACATTTCTAAGCCTTCGTAATCATCTTTGAGGATGATGTTGATTACACCAGCAATAGCATCTGAACCGTATGTTGCAGACGCACCGTCTTTTAGAATATCAACACGCTTGATAGCGAATAGAGGAATGTTGTTGATATCAACGAATGCGGTATCGATGCCTTTTGCAAATGGCGATACAGAAACACGTCGGCCATTCACAAGAATCAGCGTTGAATCCGCACCTAAACCACGAAGTGAAACGGAAGAACCACCGTTTGCAGTGTCATCACTGCTGTTACCTTGTGTTGAGAAAGTACCTTGACCAGAAATAGGTAGTTTGGCAAATAAACCAATAAGATCCGTTACACCTGTGTTCGCAATGTCGCTTGCATCTAGGCTGGTTACAGGAGAGGGGCCTTCCATGTCGGTACGGCGAATGTGTGAACCTGTCACTTCAATTTTTTCCACGGCTTCATCAGCTTGCGCCATCGCTGCTGGAGCATATAAAGCCATGTTCACTGCTACCGCCGCGATAGCTGCAGTGAAACCTTTGTTGTGTGTCATATTACTTTCCCTTTTAGGATATATTTTTAATATAGGTTGGAAATTTTCCTGCCAGATTTTCACATCAACAGGAAAATATCCGATTTCTTATAGCACACCTATATTGAATAAATCCACATATCCCAAGACATTGATGAGAAATTTAAGTGGCCCTGAAATAACACACTTAACCGTTGAAGAACAATGAGATGCGGCACTTAACCGATTCAAGAAGATAGGAAAGGGAAAAAATTAAAAAAAATGCCGCTCGATTAAGCGGCATAGATATCAAATCCTTCAAGGAAAGGGATTTAACCTATAAAGACACATCCGTGTAGTAAATTCCGAAACACACTCATAGCTACAATAACAAGGAATCTCATTTCAGGCAAATATTTTTACCTGATTAAAATAATCTTTTTTTATCCCTTGACGAGAGGCTATCATTCCTTTTTTCCTGCTAACTTAGCGAAGTACTTAAATGAACCAAAAGAAAGTCATTTTTGATCACGATGGTGGCGTCGATGATCTCCTCTCCCTCGTGCTATTACTCTCTATGGAAAACATAGACTTACTCGGCGTCACTGTGACTCCAGCAGATTGCTTTTTAGAAGATGCCACCGAGGCCACGCTCAAAATTCTGACTTTGTTTAACCGCCAAGATGTGAGCGTTGCGAAGGGACAGTTGTTTGGGGTTAACCCATTTCCCTACGACTGGCGCGCACAGCCCAAAATTATTAATGCACTTCCCACGCTGCTCGCCGTTGAATTAGATGAAAAGCCGCTGTTAAAAACCTCTGCTGTTGAATACATGATCCACACACTTGAAGCCAGTAAGGACAAGATTACCGTGCTGATGACAGGCCCGTGTAGCAACCTTACTGAAGCGTTAAAGCAGCGCCCTGATTTGGTTGAAAAAGTAGAAGAAGTCATTTGGATGGGGGGAGCGGTGAATGTCCCTGGAAATGTGGCGATGCACAACCATGACGGCTCCGCTGAGTGGAACGTTTTTTGGGACCCTTATGCAGCCGATGACATGTTCAAAATGGGCTTAAATATTAAGCTGGTTTCGTTAGACGCAACCAATTGCTTACCAATTAGCATCCCATTTTTAAAGCAAATTGCCGCCCAAAGAGCATACCCGCTGTCTGAGTTTTTTGGTCAGTGCTGGGCTTCAACCGTACCTTCTATCCCGTCCTATGAGTTCACTTATCACCTATGGGACATCATGGCAACAAGCTGTTTAGAAGTGGGCGACGACGCCATTCAGTTCGAGAAAATGGAGCTAGCAGTGGGCACAAAACAACCGAATCAGGGGCAAACTTATCATGCCAAAGGAAACAACCAATGGGTGAATGTGTCTGTGTCTGCAAATCGCGATGTGATGCTAGATTATTTACTGAAAAAACTAAAAAGAGGCTTTCCGAAGCAAAACGGTTAACAAACCTACCAATTTAATTATCAATTCGGTATAGCAATGTAGAGCGCTGGACAGTATTATCCAGCGTCTCTTTTATTTTTTGGTTACCTGTAGGACAAAAAACAAAACCGATTTTTGCTATGAAATACCGCTCTAAAGTACACCTCTTGCTTGCACTCATGATGACCTGCTTTAGCCCTTTAGGCTGGGCAATGAGCTCGTCTGTACCAAACTGTACTTTATTCTATAGCTTGCACGGCCTTGCGGTTGGCGAGTTTCAGCAGCAATCGCAACAACTGCGTACTCACCTCGTCAATCACAACATTAAGCTGATTGATTTGAACCAGTGGGATAAAAGTGGCTTATCAGGCCGGGAAAAAATGGCCATCCGCAAAACCTATCAATTTCCTCGAAAATCGAATTATGCGGTATTAATTGATGAAAACGAGGCTGTGCTTAACACCTTTAAGCACGATGTGAATGTCGTGTCTGTTTTGCTAAGTTGCCCGAAGCAATAACGTTAAACCGACCTTGTCATATACAAGCACTCCGGTGTGCCTTTGGGTAAAGGCTCAGGATTCATTGCTTCTTCAAAACCTAACGCCTGATAACAACGAATTGCAGCGGTATTGTGTGGCAACACAAATAGCGAGAACGCTTCTGCTGTGAAGGGCAAACAAAACGCCTGATTCAACATAAAACCCTCGGGGTGCGCAGCATTCGCTTTCACCTGCTCGATATTCTTTATGTCTGTTCCAAGCCTTATGCCGTTCATTACCTCTTGCAAAAAGTATTGCCCTAATCCTTCACCTCGTTTTTCAGGTGAAATCGCCACTCGGCCAATGTGATACCGCCCCGCTCGTGAATAGATTTGAGCAAATCCAAGGACAGATTGCTGGTTTGCAGGCAAAATCACATCTTGAGCAGGGAGCAGTGCCACGCTGGCCAGACGCAGCCAACCAATATCACGAAGAAACTGAACTTGGTTAGTAGGAAAACGCATACCCGGCCCACCCCAGCTCATCATCGCTTGTTGCGACGAGAACCAAGGTAAAAGCTGGCTAATGTGCTCAGGTTCGGCAGTGACCAGAGCAACTGCCGAAGCCATCATTTTTGCATTATCTGCCATCGTAAAGTGTGCGGATCCACTTTTCTTCATTGATGAACTGCCACGCCCAAGGCTTCCACTCATCCCCTAAGCCTTGCTTAATGATGGAGTCAACAGAATCGCCCACGGCTTTTTTATCTAGCACAATTCGGCGAGTTTGTTTAAGCATATTTAAAAAGCGCTCTACGTCTTTTTTGTCCGCCACAACACCATGTCCCGGCATGACGCGGGTTTCATCATTCATATTCGCAAGCATGATTTCAATAGCTCGAATATATCCGGCAACGGTGCCGCCGCCGTTTAAATCTACGTAGGGGAACATTTTGTTGAACATAACGTCGCCCGTGTGAATAACGTTGGCTTTTTCAAAGTACACGTAGCTGTCGCCATCGGTGTGGGCATTGGGTAGGTGACGAACATGTATGGTTTCGTCATTGAAGTGAAATTTTACGCCTTCAGCGTAAGTCACAACGGGTAAATCTGCGGCTTCTTTTTTCGGATCGTTTTGCAAGCGAACTCGGACATTATCGTGCGCAAAAACGGTCGCGTCGTGCGTGTGCTTCATTTCTGCGTTACCGCCAGTATGATCGCCGTGATAATGCGTATTAATCACATAGCGCACTTTTTTCCCTGCAATGCCTTTAAGCTGTGCCGAGATTTTTTCGGCAAGCGGCGCAAATTGATCATCAACAATCAAAATACCGTCTTTCCCGGCTGAAACACCAATGTTTCCGCCAAAGCCAGTTAGCATGTATACCGAACCTTTTACTTGTTCGGATTTGATTTCCACTGCATCAAAATCTTGAGCAATTGAAGCACTGCTCGCCATCAGCGCAAATAACGCCGTTGCTACACGTTTCATCATTGTGTTTACTTCCTTCCAGTTGAGTGTATCGCCCCATACTTTGCAGGGCGTATTCTTTAATCTTGCCTAAGCAAGTTAATGCGCTCTTTGCGACGGTATTGCGAGGCGCACACAAAGAGCACTGATTCAGCCTTGCGTAAGACTACTCAACGAACGCAAAACGCGGCACTTTTGTGCCATCTTTTAATTCGACGGTTTCGACAAACATGTCCAATGGACGCACCCACAATTTGCCCTCACCGTAAAGTGGTCGGTAAACCACCAGCTTAGACTCATCTTCAGAGTGCGTTGCCACATCAATGACCTGATAATCATTGCCTTTATAATGCCGATATCGACCGGGCTTAAGTGTTGCACTGTTATCAGACATTAGCGCAAATACCTTGCGGCTAACATGGTCATACTTGCGGCTGTTGGCGTACCGTGTTGCCAATCTCCGCCTTCCACACCACTACCCGCAATATCAACATGGGTATATGGAATGTTTGGCTTATCATCAAGACCCGACGCGAGCACTAAAAATGCCATCGGGAATTGGTGACCACGAGGCGTAACCGCAGAAGGCGCGGTGTTCGACGATAACATGTCATCCGCTTTTGTCCGTGGCGCTACGAATGCGTAATCTTCACGACGAGAGCGAGATACCTCGGCAACATCGTCCCACATATCACCCGCTTCTGATAACGCTAGCGCGCTTTGCTTTTCACGTGCAGCGCCGTTTTCAACCAAAGCCGTGTAGGGTCCAACTGCTCTTGCGGCATGCCCGGTAAGCGTTGCTACCGAGAAAAACTCCGCCTTATCATCGCCTTCAGCAAGTTCAAGTAAGTGAGTCATCACATCGGCCATTACCAAACGTCCCTCTGCATCCGTGTTACCAATGCGGACCCGTTTGCCTGAACGCGCTGTCACAATTTCATCCGTTACAAAAGCATCAGTTCCAATGCTGTTTCTTACCAAGCCCAGCTCAGCAACCACTCGCACACCTTTAGGTTTAAGCATGGCAACAGTTTTCATTAAGCCAGCAACGGAGGCCGCACCGCCTTTGTCACGGCTCATACCCGCCATGAAACCGCCTGTTTTAAGATCCGCGCCACCGGTATCGTACGTTACGCCTTTACCCGCAAGATATAAGCTTTGCGTCACCTCGCCTTCTGGCTCATAAGTGAGGGTAACCACACGTGCATGATGTCGTTCAACATTTACCGCTGCACGCGCTACCGACATTAATAAAGGGTAATCTTTGTTTAATTGCTCTTGTGAAGAGAGTACTTCAACGCTAATGGAAGAATCCGCAAAGGCGTCAACGCAGTAATCTGCAAAGCCCGGGGGTGCCATTCTTTCCGGGTTGGTCCCACACAGGTCTCGGGCTAGGCGTTTACCCGCTTCTATGGCGTTAACCCAATTAATATCGGTATTTTCTCCGACTAAGCCAATACTTTGCACGGGTTCAATGTCTGCCTCATCTAGCGCTTCTCTCGCCTCTAAAGGCTCCCATAACGCTTGGCATAAACCTAGATAAGCCACTTCAAGGGCGTTTTCGAATCGCCCATCTTCAGGTTGCTCAACCAACAACAGTGGTTTCACACTGCCAGCGTTTTTTGCAATGACAGCGGCTTTTTTCGCGGCATCACTAAAACGGCGAACATCATCAAAATAACGGTTTAACTCGCCTGTTGGTGCAAAAATCACACGCCCACCTGCGGCTTTTTCAAACGGTACTAAAACCGCTTGTTTGCCCACTCGGCTATCGATTTTGGCAAACTCGGTAAGCGCATTTTGAATCTCGGTATTGGGGCAGGTATCGATGCTGCTGGCGATAACGATAACAGCATCCCATTCACCTTGGGAAAGGACAGCATTTTCTGAAGTTTGAACGGCAATTGGATAAGACATATTACCTCTTTTTATTGTCATTTTATGATGAATTGAGGAGTGAACTCATGCTGCGTTGCCAACGTTTCTTTGGCAACTGAAATGCATCCTCACAGGGTGTCAGAGTATACTTGAGTCTGCGAATTTTCCACGCTTTCCAAGTTCAATCCCACACAAAACAAGTTGTAAAGCTAGCGCTACTCTTTGTGTATCTCCGTTTATGTCCGTTTAAATCCATTTAAGCCCACTTATGAGGCCGTCATAGCGACGTCACGTTTACACAGGCAAAACGAGTACAATGCCCTTTACTAACCGTTACGGTATCTTTAGGTTAAAACGGCAAAATCATCTGCTGATTTAAATGGGGCTTATGCTCCAAGCCAATGTGAATCCCCAACAAACGCACCCGCTTTCCTTCCCCGCGCTCCAATGCTTCTTGTAACAACGACAGCAATATATCGACATCGATTTCGTGGTATTTGTGCTCTTTCGTTGTTTGATGAAAGTCATGGAACTTCACTTTCACACCGAGCTTATTCATCTTGCGCTGCTTCGTGTGTTTTTCGCATCGCTTAACCAGCTCTGGCAATAAATTTTGCTCAAGAATATGAGCCAACTCGTTAAACGAAGTCACATCTTTTGCAAACGTTCGTTCTACTCCCACCGATTTTCTGATACGTGACGTTTC
>CAXRCC010000288.1:0-11226 GCA_964228975.1 Paraneptunicella sp.
ATACACTCGCAACATGGTAACAGGCGCTTCAACATGTGAACTTGCCATTATCCTTATTGATGCGCGAGAAGGTGTAAAAACCCAAACGAAACGCCACTCTTTTTTAGTTTCCCTATTGGGCATTAAACATGTCGTTGTAGCCGTTAATAAAATGGACTTGATGGATTTTCGTCAAGATGTATTTGAAGGCATTCGCTCCGATTACCTTGAGTTTGCCGAGCAACTCGACATCGAAGATATTCGTTTTGTGCCGATTTCAGCATTAAAAGGCGACAATGTCGTTGATAAAGGCGATAAACTCGATTGGTATCAAGGTGACACGCTAATGCACCTACTCGAAACCATTGAAGTTAATCGCAACAAAGATAACGAAGAATTCCGCTTCCCAGTGCAATATGTAAACCGCCCACACCTCGACTTCAGAGGCTTCTGTGGCAATATCGTATCTGGCGAAATCAAGGTCGGGGACGATGTAACCGTGCTGCCTTCTGGCAAGCAATCGAAGGTTAAATCTATCGTTACTTTCGATGGCGAACTTCAATATGCGCATGTGCCGCAAGCGGTGACTATCACGCTTGAAGATGAAATCGATATTTCACGTGGCGACACCATCGTTAAAGCAAATTCGGCCCCTCTGGTAGGAAATGAGTTCTTGAGCCATGTTGTGTGGATGTCTGAAGATTCCCTTATTCCAAATAAGCAATACGGCATCAAGTTTGCTACCAAGCAAACCACGGGCAGCATCAGCGATATTCAATATCAAATTGATGTTAATACCCTTGAACATTGTGACGCAGTGAGATTAAACCTCAACGAAATTGGCTTAGCAAAGGTGAAGCTAACGCAGCAAATTGCGTGCGACCCTTACAAGCAAAATCGTACCACAGGGGCTTTTGTCATCATTGACCGAATTACCAACAGCACCGTTGGCGCAGGTATGATCGTTGAGAAAAGTGCAGGTGAAACAGGAACGAGCGACTTCTCTGAATTTGAGTTAGAGTTTAACGCCTTGGTTCGTAAGCACTTTCCACATTGGCAAGCTGTTGATATAAGCAAGCTGTAGTCGTAAGAAATCGGGTTTCATGGAATTTAACGCAGTGATCACCTTAGCGGTTTTTGTCACCACCATAGGTGCATTAATTTTTTCTAATCGAAACCCGGCTTTCATCTTTTCGATGGCCACGCTTTCATTGTTGGTCACTCAGCAACTCTCCATTCCCGATGTATTCCATAATCTAGCTAACCAAGGTTTGGTGACCTTGGTTTTATTGCTCGTGATTAGCGTGGCAATTGATAAAACAGGCTTTATCAAGTCCCTTGGCCGAAAGCTAGTGACAAGCAGCACAACCCAAAGCCTCACCCGCTTACTTGGGGTTTCCTTTTTTAGCTCCGCATTGCTTAACAATACTGCGGTTGTGGCTAGCTTAATTGGTCCGGTAAAACAGAATCAACACCACCCTGCCTCTAAACTATTAATTCCGCTTTCTTATGCTGCGATTTTAGGGGGAACGGTTACACTTATTGGAACTTCAACCAACCTCATTGTTGATAGCTTCTTAGTTGAACACGGCCATCCTGGGTTTGCCTTTTGGGACTTTACGCTTTATGGCTTAACGGCAGGTATTACATGCTGTTTACTGCTCTTTCTTGTTGCCAAGCTATTACCCGATATTGAAGTATCAAAAGATCAATACAAGCACTATTTTATCGAGGCGAAAGTCGCCGGTTCGTCGTCTTTAATCGGCAAATCCATCGAAGCAAACCACTTACGTAATTTACCAGAACTGTTTTTGGTTGAAGTGATCCGCGATGATAAGCTTATTTCGCCAGTGTCACCCGATTTAGTGATCGAAGCTAACGACATCCTTATATTCTCCGGAAACGTGCAACGTATGGACACGTTAAGCCACATCGATGGGCTCACGCTGTTTGCCGATAACAAAGGCCTGCTCAAAGAAAATTTAAAAGAGGTGATTATTTCTAATCGCTCTATGTTATTGGGTAGAACGTTAAAATCGGTGGGTTTTAGAGCTTTGTTCGATGCCGCGGTTGTGGCGATTAGGCGAGACGGGGAAACGCTTTCCGGCAAATTGGGGGAAATTAAATTAAAAGCCGGTGATGCATTATTGTTGGCAGCAGGTCCTGACTTTCATAACCGAAATAACCTTAAAAATAACTTCTTCGTTGTCTCTGAAATTAACCTCACTAAAAAGCTAACACCTTTCCAAGAATACATCACTGTAGGCGGCTTCCTTACCGCCATTGCGTGCTCTGCCCTATTCAGCATTGCGTTGGCACTTACGCTCCTGTTATTACTTGCTGTGCTCGTCACAACGAATGTGATTAACGGCAATGAAATCAAGCGCAGCTTACCTGTTAATCTGATTGCCATCATTGTTGGCGCATTGAGTTTGGCTTTAAGTTTGGAAAAAGCCGGGCTTATTCAAGCATTCACTCAGTACATCACCCCCATTTTAAACGGAGGCTCTCCCTTTATAGCTTTACTGGGAGTTTACCTTGCTACATGGCTGTTAACGGAGCTTGTCACTAATAACGCCGCAGCAGCGCTTATGTTTCCTTTTGCCTACGGCATTAGTGAGAGTTTAGGTATGCCTATTATGCCTTTCGCACTGGCCGTTGCTTTTGCAGCCAGTGCCAGCTTCATTTCTCCTTATGGCTATCAAACCAACCTGTTAGTGTTTAGCGCAGGAAACTACCGCTTTTCAGACTTCATTAAAGCTGGGCTGCCTGTGTCTATCTTGTATTCCAGCATCGTACTCCTTCTGCTTAAAACACAATACGGCATGTAACTTAGCAGCAGCCCAATCAGCAACTAAAGGCGACTCTTCTAAAGCGGCTTCTTCAAAAGCCGCGCTTTGAATGCCCCCTTAAATTAGGGAACCAAGTATTGGGCTTGCGTAGTAAAGTGCAATAGCGGCAAAAATGCCCGCAATCACATCATCTAACATGATGCCCAAGCCACCATCGACCTTCTTATCAATCATGCGGATGGGAAACGGTTTAGCAATGTCAAAAAAACGGAATAGCACAAAGCCGAGAAGTAAATTTAACGGCGTAATGGGCACAAGTAGGAAAGTAATTAACATCCCTGCTATTTCATCCCAAACAATCGCAGGGTGATCGTGAACACCCAAATCATCAGCAGCCTGTTGGCAAATTTTGATGCCCGCAACTGTCGCAACAAGGGTGACAATCAAATAGCTCCAAAAAGGATGAAACGTCAACAATAGGATGATAGGAATGGCTACCAAAGAGCCAAAGGTACCCGGTGCAAAAGGAGCAAGGCCAGAGCCAAACCCAAAACCGAGAAAATGGGAAAGTTTAGAAAGCGTTACTTTTTCTCGTAACGCTTCGCGAGAGAGTGAATTCTTGTCACGCAAAATGCTGAAACCCTTCTGAACTAGTTTGGAATGGAGCATCATTATACTTCAATTCCAACTTTTCAGGGGTTCCATTTAATTGTCCGATACAGGTTGCAGAAACATTGTAGTTGGCGAGCGCAACATCCAGCTTCCCTTTTTGCTCTTCCGCGATAGTGAACAGCAATTCGTAGTCATCGCCACCCGTTAACGCGTAGTGAATCGCTTCCTCTTCAGTAGCGCTTTCTAGCATGGCTTCAGAAAAAGGCAATTTATCAACGTGCAGCGTCGCGCCAACTTGTGAGGCGAATAAGATGTGCTTTAAGTCTGAAATTACGCCATCAGATACATCAATACATGAATGCGCGATACGCCTTAACTGAGTGCCAGCCAACACTCTTGGCGTAGGCAAATTCAAACGGTTTAAGAAGTAATTTTGATGGTGTAATTTAACGTCTCGCTTACCAAGCGCTAAATCTAGCCCTAGCGCGGCATCGCCTAACGTACCAGTAACATAAATCCAGTCACCGGGCTTGGCTTGAGAGCGACGTAAAGCTTGATCTGTTGGCAAGAAGCCTTGTGCCGTAATCGTAATTGATAGCGGTCCACGAACGGTATCGCCACCAATTAACTGCACTGAGTAATATTCCGTTAGCTCTTGTAGCGTAGCCGAAAACTCATTTAACCAAGCTTCGTCAACCTGCGGCAACGAAAGAGACAGGCTGATCCATGCAGGCTCTGCCCCCATTGCAGCCAAATCACTCAAATTAACAGCCACCGCCTTATGGGCAATGGATCTTGCAGAAGTGTCCTTAGGGAAATGCACACCTTCAACTAAAGTGTCGGTTGTAACGGCGAGCTGCTGCTTTTCAGGCACGCTTGTCACCGCACAATCATCTCCAATTCCTATCACAACATCACGACGCTGATAGCTTCGCGGTTGGAAGAAGTTTCCTATAATATCGAATTCTTTCACGTGCTACTTAGTTCGCTCGTCTTTTCTTAGCGTTTTTACTGCTTTATCTAGCACACCGTTGATGAACTTGTGGCTATCCGCTGCGCCGAAGGCTTTTGCCAATTCAATCGCTTCGTTAATGACCACTTTGTAGGGCACATCCACACGGTGAACCAACTCAAAAGCGGCTACGCGTAAAATGGCTTTTTCAACAGCGTCGATTTCTTCAGGAAGGCGGCCTAAATAAGGCTTCATTGCTGCATCCAGTTCCGTCATACGAGACATTACAGTGCGTAAAATATCTTGAAAGAACTTAAGATCTACCTGCTTCATATCATTGCTAGTGGCGATGGCAAGCTCGATTTGTTCTACCGAATTGCCAGTCATCTGCCAGGAGTAAACTCCTTGCATTGCCAACTCCCTGGCTTTATGTCTTGCCGATACTTTCACTACTTATGCTCCAGCAATTTGGTCAACAACGTTAACCATTTCAAGCGCGGTCATTGCCGCTTCTGCGCCTTTATTTCCTGCTTTTGTGCCAGAACGCTCGATAGCTTGCTCGATGGTATCTGTGGTGATCACACCAAAAGCAACCGGAATACTGTGCTCTAAAGAAACTTGCGCTAGGCCTTTGTTACACTCGCCTGCAACAAAATCAAAGTGCGGTGTGCCGCCACGAATCACAGCACCAAGTGCAATAATCGCGTCGTATTTACCTGTTGCAGCCAACTTCTGCGCAGCCAACGGTAGCTCGTAAGCACCCGGTACACGCACTAATGTAATGTCTTGCTCGCTAACCTCACCGTGACGCTCTAGTGCATCAACTGCGCCGTCAACTAAGTGCTCAACAACAAAACTATTGAATCGAGAGATAACTAACGCAAACTTCTTCCCTGTCGCTCTTACATTACCTTCAATAATGTTCATTTTATTCTCCAGCCAAAAAATCGGCGCACATTCTAGCATAAGTACGCCGATAAAAATCGTAATTTTATAGACCTAAATTCTCAATCAACGTGAGAGTTTAGCATTAATAGTCAGAAATGGTTTCCACGACTTCCAAGCCATAACCGGATAAAGCGTGGTATTTCTTTGGACGACTCAGTAGGCGCATTTTCTGCACCCCTAACGTTTTCAAAATTTGACAACCCACACCCACCGTACGAGACGTGCCTTGCCACTTCGCTTTTACAGAGGATTCGCCTTTGTCTTCAGCTTCAAATTGCTTCACTAATGAAAGCAACTCATCGTCAGATTCTTGTCTGCCAAGCACAACTAAAACGCCGCCTTCATCGGCAATACGCTTCATGGCTGCGGGTAACCCCATTGTTCTTTCTACTGCTCTTTCTGAGCATAAAACATCGCTGAACGTATTGCGTAAGTGAACACGCACTAACGTTGGGTCATCTGCTTTTACTTCACCTTTGCGCAGTGCGAAGTGAAGTTGGTCGTCAACTACATCCTTGAAAGTGAATAAATCAAATTCACCAAATTCGGTAGGCAACTTACATTGAGCAACTTGCTCAATCGTCGTTTCGTTCATGTTACGGTATTCAATTAAATCGGCGATGGTGCCAATTTTTAAACCGTGATGCTCCGCAAACTTTTCAAGCTCAGGACGACGCGCCATGGTGCCGTCTTCATTCAAAATTTCCACGATAACAGAGGCTGGCTCACAACCAGCTAATCTCGCCAAATCAACACCCGCTTCGGTATGACCTGCACGGCTTAGCACACCACCTTCTTTTGCAACCAAAGGAAATATGTGACCGGGCTGAACAATATCAGTGTCTTTTGCGTCTTTTGCGACCGCAGCCAGAATTGTTTTTGCGCGATCCGCAGCCGAGATACCGGTTGTTACCCCTTCCGCCGCTTCAATGGACACCGTAAAGTTGGTAGAAAACTGTGCGCCATTGTTTTGCACCATAAAAGGAAGCTTCAACCGTTCACAGCGCTCAACTGTCATGGGTAAGCAAACTAATCCGCGAGCATGAGTCACCATAAAGTTAATAGCCTCTGGGGTGATATGCTCTGCCGCCATGATTAAATCGCCTTCATTTTCGCGATCTTCATCGTCCATCAAAATAACCATCTTTCCTTGACGGATATCTTCAATAATCTCCTGAGAGGTATTTAATGCCATGGGATACTTCCTCCGCAATCTTTGTAGGGCTCGTGATTGCGTTGATTTATTTTAAATAACCGTTTTCAGCTAAAACAGCCATACTTATATCGTTAGATTCATTTGCTTGAGCCGCTTTGTCACCCAGCATCAAACGTTCTAAATAACGTGCAATCACGTCCACTTCCAAATTCACAGGCGTGCCACTTTGGTAGTGTTGAATAATGGTTTCTTTTAGTGTGTGAGGCACTAAGGTTAACTTGAACTCTGCGCCGTTTACATCGTTCACGGTCAGGCTAACGCCATCCACTGTTACAGAGCCTTTTTCAGCAAGATATTTAGCAAGGCTATCTGGGGCTTTTACCCAAATTTCCCAAGTTTGGCCTAAGTCGGATATCTGCTTGATTTCGCCAATGCCATCCACGTGACCACTAACAATGTGCCCGCCAAAGCGTGAAGTGGCCGCCATCGCTTTTTCTAAATTAACAGGCTGACCTTTTTTGTAGTGAGCAAAGCCAGAGCGCTTTATCGTTTCGATAGAAACATCGGCAACATAATACTGCTCACCCAGTTCCACTGCGGTTAAACACACCCCATTAGTAGCAATACTGTCACCGATTTTCACATCGCCTAAATCCAGCTTACCTGTACTAATGGTAATGCGATAATCATTGCCTTTAGGTTGGATATCACTGATGTAACCCAGTGCTTCAATAATTCCTGTAAACATAGCGTCGACTTCTCGTTAACTTCTCGTTAGTGTCTTAATTGTGCTTTCGATTTGTTCTTGTTTAACCGTATTGCTCGCGCTTTGCCTTTTAATTTGCACCGCGCGAATCGCATCACAAGAAAACCTTTTACGACGGGTAATTTACCGCCGCGGTGACTCTTAAATCTTGTCCGACCTTGCAAAGGTCTACCCAACTTAACTGATAGACTTCATCCATTTTTTGCCACTCGGGTGTGGTTAGTACACCTTGAGCAGGATTCCCCATAAGTTTGGGCGCAATGTAATAAATCAACTCATCAATTAAGCGATATTGCATTAATGCACCCATTAATTGGTGACCTGCTTCAACCCACACATTATTAATTTGCTGCTCACCGAGGTAACGCATCAGCGCTGGTAAATCGACTTTCCCTTGATGCGCAGGGGATTGCCACTGTTTCACCGAATCGGGTAACTGCGCATTATGCGATAAATTGATTACCCATATTGGGCCGGGAAGCGTAAAGAGTTTTAGGCGAGATGTTAAGCGATTTTGTCCATCAATAATGATACGGATAGGTTGACGCAGCTGGCTTTCTTCAATGTTATGCCGCGCTGCACCCAATTCACCGTAACGCACATTCAGTGACGGGTCATCGGCTAAAACGGTGCCTGCACCACTTAAAATGGCGCAACTTTGAGCGCGAAAGCCCTGCACGTCCTGCCTTGCACTGCTTCCAGTAATCCATTGGCTAACCCCATTGGAAAGCGCGGTTTTTCCATCAAGGCTGGCGGCCATTTTTCCAATAACAAAAGGCCTGTTTAAACGCACTCGGGTCACAAACCCTCGGTTTAACTTTTGTGCTTGCGATTCCAGCAACCCTACATCCACAGTAATGCCTGCGTCACGAAGCATGTTAAGCCCTCGACCAGACACCTTATCGAACGGGTCTTGCATTGCACTGACTACTCGCTTCACACCTGCGTTAATCAACGCTTCGGCACACGGCGGCGTTCGCCCATAATGGCTGCAAGGCTCTAACGTGACATAAGCCGTTGCGCCTTTGGCTTTTTCTCCTGCACCGCGCAGGGCAAACACTTCGGCATGGGGCTCTCCTGCCTTTTGATGGTAGCCTTCACCCACAATGCGCTCACCTTGGGTGATCACACAGCCCACACGGGGATTAGGTGAAGTGGTGTAAATGCCTTTTTGGGCAAGCTGAAGCGCTCGGCTCATCATTTCATGATCAAATGCGGAAAAGCGTGACATTAATCCCCTAACCTTGCGATTTCTTCGCCAAATTCTTTAATATCTTCAAACGAACGGTACACCGAAGCAAAACGAATATAAGCGACTTTATCCAGCTCTTTAAGCGCTGCCA
This sequence comes from Paraneptunicella sp., assembly GCA_964228975.1. Classification (GTDB taxonomy): domain Bacteria; phylum Pseudomonadota; class Gammaproteobacteria; order Enterobacterales; family Alteromonadaceae; genus Paraneptunicella. Next base: position 8,549 of record CAXRCC010000288.1, read on the forward strand.
TAATTAGGCTACCCACCATTTCACTTTCAACTTCACGCTCGCCTGTGGCACGCAGTTCTGACTTAATGCGATTGACACTTTGTTCAATACTCTCGGTATTCACCGGACGCTTTTCCAACGCCCTTAACATACCTGAACGTAACTTTTCTTCATCGAAAGATTCTCGCTTACCGTCTCGTTTCACAATTCTTGGCATCACAAGCTCGGCAATTTCAAAGGTGGTAAATCGCTCATGACATTGAGCGCACTCTCTTCTTCGACGAATTTGATGGCCTCCCGCAACAAGGCGAGAGTCAATGACTTTGGTTTCTAATGTTGAGCAAAACGGACAGTGCATTCGGGCGATAATATTCCTAGTAAACGCTTAGCGAGGCAGAAAATGCGAATAGGATAAGCATTATTTTAAAGTATGCTAGTATACCTGCCCAATTAACCAAATTGTATGTATTTGATCCTTGCCAGTGTGGCGAAAGTTCATCAATACATAAAGTGCAACCCAAATAAGAATAACGAGTCGGAAAAGCCCGTGGATTTAGAGCAGCAAACCGCAGAACAAATCAAACAAGTGTATTTAGGTGGCAACCTACAAAAAGCCCTACAGCTAGCACAACAAAGCCTACAAACTTGGCCAAGAAATCTCACTCTACTCAAAGTACAAGCGTACTGTTTGTACCAATCAAATCATTTAAAAGAAGCCACCGTGTGCTTCCATGAGTTAGAGCGTTTATCCCCCAACGATCAGGCCATTTTTGCCAACTTAGGTGGCTGCTATTTCCAGTTAAAGTATTTCGATAAAGCCGCACGTTATTACATCAAAGCATTGTTAAAGCAATTCAATGGCGAATGGGCAGTTAACCTTGGTAATTGTTATTCCGCACTTGGCTTGTATGAATTGGCGATTCTCACTTTACAACGCGCTTCTCAATCTGGCGTTAAAGATCCAAACTTAGCACCGAACTTCGTTCATAACTTGGTGCAAGCCGGGCGCCTCTCCCACGCGCTATCGGTGACCAACTCTTTGCCCAAAGGCGAAATGCGCTCATTGTTAAAAGCGGAAATTACCGCCGCGATGAACCGTCCCGACATGACCGAAAGCGTGTTAGCGAGCGAGCTAGAAAATCGACCGCTATCCGTACAAACCTTACAACGTTTGCATAATGTGTATCGCCATTTAGGCAATAAAGAAAAAGAAATTGAGGTGGTTCAAGAACTACTCACGCGCGATCCCAACTCAGAAATGCTTGCCAAATGCATGCTCGCCGCAGAGGGCGTATTAGATGCAAGTGATATCGAAGCAGAGCTTAGTCACTATGCGCAAGACGATTTAAGCAAATCCACCTGTTACTTCATTTTGGCAAAGGCCTTTAAGACGCGCGATCCGCAGCACTGGTTTGCGCTAACGCAAAAAGCTAACCAATTGCAAAACCCGCAACCTGTGAATTTAGCCATTCATAAGAAATCATTTGAAGAAGCCAAAAGCGCAGCCCGACACATTCAGCCCATTTCGGCAAAAGCCGCACAAGAAAGCCAAGAGAAAGGCGTTATCCCTGTCTTTATTTTGGGCATGCCACGTTCGGGCACCACTTTAGTGGAAACCCTATTAGGCAATCACTCTCACGTTTTTGCCGCAGGTGAAACACCGTTAATGGACGCGCTGACCGCCGCGATTCACGGCACCGTGCCTGAGGTGATTCACGGGCACGCCATGCGCACGCGCTACCTGCAAGAAACCGACAAGCTCATCGAAGAAAATATCGATGTGTTCGCCCATAACTACTTGGATTTTTTATCTCAATTCAAGCAAACAGAGCGCTTTGTAACAGATAAAACACCGCACAACTTCTTGCACCTTGGCATGATTTTAAAAGCGTTCCCGCATGCCAAAATCATTCATTGTAAGCGCGACCCGATCTCAACGTGTATTTCTATCTACGAGCAAAATTTCAGCCAGTTCCACGATTATGGCCGAGATTTAGCCACGCTTGGTGAGTACTACCACTTGTACGAAGATTTAATGCACTTCTACAAACAACAAGACACTCGTGGTCAAATTCTAGATGTCCAATATGAAGATTTAGTCGCCCATACCGACACCGGGTTACAAACGATTTTTGCGCATCTTGCAATTGCGCCTGAAGATGTCGTGAATAAACCTTCACGAAGAACGATTTTGACATCGAGTAATGAACAAGCCACAAAAGGCGTGTATGACTCATCATTAAATCGATTAGCCGGACTGGAAGAGGCATTTGCGCCGTTGGTTGAAAAACTAAAGCCTCTTTATCACTAAAAACGCAGGCACGAGCCATTTCGGGTATTGACTAAGGTGCTAACTCAGCACCTTTTTTGTTTTACCCATCGCCGAGTTAAACATGCAACCTAAAGGACAAGATAATGCAATATCGAGAAGCCACACTGAATGATATCCCCGCTTTGCGCCAGTTAGAACAAGGCGTAATAGACGCAGAGCGCCCTTTCAATAGCAAAATCAAATCTCAAGGTGTGATGTACTACGACTTAAATGCGCTTATCAGTAACGACAACAGCCAGCTGCTTGTTCTGGAACACGAAGGCGAATTAGTTGCTGCGGGCTATGTACAAATTCGTGATGCCAAACCCTATTTCACTCACTCTCAAATTGGCTACTTAGGCTTTATGTTTGTGACGCCTAGCCTACG
>CAXRCC010000289.1:0-17332 GCA_964228975.1 Paraneptunicella sp.
GCAGATTTAGCGGTTCACTCGATGAAAGACATGCCGGTGGACTTACCCGATGGTTTTGGCATTCACGCCATCTGCCCGCGCGAAGACCCACGCGATGCGTTTGTGAGCAATACCTATAATAATTTAGATGAGTTGCCTCAAGGTAGCGTTGTAGGTACATCAAGCTTGCGCCGTCAATGCCAGATTAAAGCGAGCCGCCCGGACTTAGTCATTAACGATCTTCGTGGCAATGTAAATACGCGCCTCGCTAAACTAGATGAAGGCCAATTCGATGCCATCATTCTTGCTTCAGCCGGGTTAATTCGCTTAGCCATGCCTGAGCGCATTCGCGCCTTCATTGAACCAGAACAATCCTTACCCGCAGTAGGGCAAGGTGCTGTTGGCATTGAATGTCGTAATGACGATGCACAATTGATTGAGATCTTATCGGTTTTACATTGCCAAGAAACGGCAACTCGCGTGACCGCGGAGCGCGCAATGAACGCTAAGCTACAAGGCGGTTGTCAGGTGCCGATTGGCAGCTTCGCCACATTGGAAGGTGATAAGCTCTTTTTACGTGGATTAGTGGGCGCAACCGATGGCAGTGAAATGATTCGCGCAGAGCACAGTGGCGATAAAGCCCAGGCGGTCGCGATTGGTGAAAAAGTTGCTGAAGATTTGCTCGCACAAGGCGCGGATAAAATCTTAAGCGCACTTTCCCACGACTAATGCGATACCTCGTTATTCGTCCAGAAGAAAAATGTGAGCGAACTTGCGCCTTTTTCAAGGCGCATCACATTCAATGCGTAGGATTACCGCTCATGCGCCTTGAGCCCACTCCCAATGCCGAGCAACAGCTCGAACAGCATTTGGCAAACCTGAACGATAACGACTTTATCCTCGTTACCAGTACCCAAGCCGCATCCCAAGCCAAAGCCATTTGGGATGCTCATCCCCCTGCTGATTTATCGCGTTTTCATTGTTTCGCAGTTGGCAGTAGCTCTGCCGCTATTTTGTCGGACTATGCCGACTTTTTGCACCCAGATACCGAAACAAGCGAAGCATTATGGGAGATGATCGAGCAACAACACTTCGCAAAAAGCACAACCCCAAACGCCTCCCAACGCCCTGAAAAACAACAGGTTTTGATGCTAAAAGGCGAAGGCGGACGAAAATTCCTCAAATCGGCATTGCAACAGGTCCGATGTCTTGTTGTAGAATGCAACATGTATCAACGGCAAATCACTTTGCCAAATGTTGATTCAACCCACTGGCAGCACCAAAACATTGATTGCATTGTCGTTACCAGTGGCGAATTATTACAGGCAGCATTTCAATATTTTCCTGAATCGTGGCTACTATCACGTTATTGGATTGTTGTGAGTGAGCGAATGGCAGAACTTGCCAAATCGCTTGGCATTAAACACGTATTGGTAAGCCGTGCTGCAAATGACTCAGCACTGCTCGAAGCCGTTAGACAGTTCCCAGAGGGCAAGCATGACTGAAAAGAACAATGAGAAAGCAGAATACACCCTGCCAGCCTCGACTAATTCCCGTTCTGAATCTGCAGAAAAGGCCACTTCAAAGCCAGCTGCACCCAAAAAAGATAAAACGGTTTCTCCTCGCAATCGCACACAACCCAAAGCCAAATCTGGCGGTGTGTTCACAGGTTTACTGGTATTGGTTAACCTTAGTTTTATTGGCGCAGCGGGCTACGCAGGTTATGAAGGTTGGCAATATTGGCAAGCTCATCAAACCGAGCAACAGGCTCAGTTTTCACAAATGAAACAAGCGAACGAACAGCTAAAGCAACAGGTTTCCCTGCAATTAAACCAAGCCACTCAACGTAGCGAAGAAGCCGTAAAAGAAGAGCTTGGTGCTGTTCAAGGCAAATTATTAGCGCAAGATCAGCGCATAGCCGAAGTGTTCGAACAAACTCAGCGCTTATCAGGTTCACAATCCAGCCATTGGCAAATTTCAGAGTCCGCCTTTTTACTGCGCATGGCTGGGCGTAAATTGTGGTTTGAAAAAGACGCCGCTACCGCCATTCAGCTTTTAAAGTTGGCGGATCAACAGCTTGCTAACATCACCGATTCTCGCCTATACCCGATAAGGCAAAAAGTGTCTCAGGACATCGCCCAGTTACAAGCCGTGAACTACGCTTCACCAACGCAAAAAGCCATTCAGCTTCAAGCACTTTATACGCAGGTGCCGCAGCTTAGTTTTATTCAGCCAGGAAAGCTTCAATCCACTGATGAAGAAATTCAACAAGCCACAGCAGCTGGCGCATGGGAAAGAACAAAGCTTTGGCTTAAAGACAACATTTTTGAAGTGACTCGCCACGACAAACCCATTGCGCCATTTATTAGTGAGCAACAGCAATGGTTAGTGGTAGAACAAATGAAGTACCAATTGTTGATAGCGCAAAATGCCTTATTCAGGAATGAAGCCGAGATTTACAGCAACGCCCTTGCTCAAATTCAGTCTAATGCCGAACAATTCTTCGTGCTTGATAGCGCCAAAGGACGCGCCTTTATGCAACAGCTCAGTGCCCTTCAATCCCATAAATTTGAAGGTCAATTCCCCGAGCATCTCAGCGCCGAGCTGGCTTTAAATGCCTACATTAAGCAAGCGGCATTGGAGAATGCGTTATGACCAAAACACTACTTATCATTCTTTTATTCGCTCTCACCTCTGCCGGGGGCTTGTATTTGGGTCCACACATTGCCGCCAATAAGGGCTATGTGCTAATTGCATGGCAAGAGTACACGGTTGAAATGACCGCTATCTCAGCCTCTTTTATTGTGCTGGGTATTTGGTTTGGATTGTGGCTAGCGAAAAAGATTTTAAAAGTGAGTTTCCGTGTGCTGACGGGCTCGACGAATTGGTTTTCCGGTATGACTAACAGACGCCTGCAAAATGCGTTTCGTTCTGGTTTACTTGCCCTAAACGAAGGCGATTTAACCTTAGCTAAAGCCAAACTTAAAAAAGCCAAGGGCGCAAACTTTTCAGGCCTAAATTATCTGGCTCTAGCACAAGTTGAACAGCAACTAGGTAATGAAGATGGCGCTATTGAAGCGTGGCAATACGCGCGTAATAACGAGGAATCTGAAGTAGCGGCGAGCGTGCAGTTAGCACAGCATTACTTAGGTAAAAATGTGCCAGACGAAGCCATTTTAGTGCTAACTCAGCTAAGCACCACTAATCAAAACAATCCGCAAGTGATCGAACAATACGCACAAGCGCTTGTTCAGAAAAAACAGTGGTCAACACTCAGCGCCAAACTAAAAGATTGGAAAAAGCACCTCAGCAAAGCCTCTTTACTAAAATGGCAAGAATATGAAGCCCACGGTGCCTACGCAGAAGTTGCCAGTAAAGAAGGCGCCTACCAGCTCAAAGAAATGTGGGACAAGCAGCCGCGTAAAACGCGACTCGATCCCGCTCATCAAGCCGCTTACGTAAAGCAATTAATTGCGCAATCCATGCATCAAGATGCAGAAGAAGCACTTATCAAGTTCCAGAAGAAATCTGCTGTAACAAATTTATTGCCGTTATTCAAAGCGTTACGTTTGCCTAATCCAACGGCCTCCCTCAAACTAGTCGAGAGCTGGTTAAAAAAGGACTCGGAAAATCCCGAGCTACTTTCCATTCTCGGCAGCTTGGCATATCAAGCAAGGGACTTTGAATTGGCCGAAAAAGTTTTGCTAAAAGCCATGAGCCTGCGTGAATCAAGGGATGACACCTTATTACTTGCCAAAGTCAAAGAAAACCAACACGACAATAAGGGCGCATTACAGTTGTACAAGCAATGTACATTTAGTTAGCAAATGCGTTATGATTGGTTAAATATTTTAACAGCAAGTCATTGAGCTTGCTGTTAAAAACAACTTTTCATCTAAAAAGACCAAACAAGCACTATGCAGAATAGCTACCTCTTTCAGCCGCCTAGCTCCTTCTTTATTATCGCGGCGGTGATAGTGGCCTCTTTCTTCAAAGATCCACTGCAAGCACAGTTCAGCATAATCGATGAAAATGTCATTGAGCTTGGCTTGGGCCTTGTTACTCTGTTCGCCTCTTTTAGAATGGCACGAGGCTCAACAAACCTTGGTGAGCGTTTATTTTGGTTTAATATCCGTTTAGCCATGACGCTTTGGTTTCTGACCAAGCTCGGCATTTATATATCCGCGCAAAACGGCGTGTTTGATTTACAGCTGAAAATTGCCGCATATGGCTATTTCAGCTTCTTTATGGCGTTGGTGTTTGCCGTCATCCTTAAGAATTACCAAACACGACACAGAGAAGTTATTGCGCTGCAACAATACGGGGCCATCTTCTTTGTTTTAGGCGTGTTTGCATACTTGGTGATCATTCCAAGCCAAACCAGCCAGAATGAATTCAGGCAGCTCTACTCCTCGTTTATCTTTTATATCGTTCTAGACGTTTACCTGTTGCTGCTTTTCATCGTTAAGGGAATGCAAAGCCGCAGAACAGATAGTTTCCGAACTTATTTCTGGTTTGGTTTTTCTTCTCTCACCTTCCTTGTGCTTGATGTCACGGAAGTGTTGCAGTTTGCTAAGTTGATTGATCAAGTTACACACCCGCTGTACCACACGTTATTCTATATTCCCTACATTGGCTTTAGCATGGCAATGAACGCCAAAGCGCCTGCGGTGCCAAAGTCAGGCCGCCCACTTCCTGCATGGCTGCCCTCACCCTTATTAACGTCCATTTCTATTCTGCCCATCATTCACGCATTGGGGCATTCTCTAGGCTGGTTTTACGATGAAGCCGAAGTCAATCGGGAATGGCTTTTGGTTATTTGGGTGGCGAGTTTCGTATTTTTAATTTCAAAACAAGAAGGCTACGTAGTAGGACGTTACCGAAAACTGCGTGGCAAATACGAAAATTTACCGCGTATTCAACAGCAAGTTATCAAAATAAAAGCGAATCCATTCCCGCAGATATTATTGGACCCTTCCGGCCGTATTCGCTCAGCCAATGCAGGGGTATCCGACTTGCTGGGCTACCATTTTAGTCAGTTGCAAGGGCAATTGTTCAGCTGCATTTTTGAGCAGAATGATGCTTTTGGAAAGCTTTTTAGCGGCATGGAAACCAGTATTCATTCCGGGCAACGCTTGGTTAGCAACGCACAGCGAGAAGTGACGTTGCAAACCGCAACAGGCGACTCCATTCCCTGCTATATGCGGACCCTTGATGACGAAGAAGGCAATTTACTCATTAGCTTTGTTGATATTTCGCCGCTTAAGGAAGCGGAAAACCAAGCCCTATCGGTAAAAGATAAATTCATCGCCAATATCACCCATGAGTTTAGAACGCCGCTCACCATTATTCAGGGCGCGCTAGAGGAAAGCATTGATGCGGATATTCCTCCTCCAATTAAACGGCGCATGAACTCTGCGCTAAAAAACAATGCGCGTATTTTAAAAATGGTGGAACAACTGCTTACACTATCAAAGCTCACCAGTGCGCCAAAACTCAATGCAACCGCACAACCTCTTTCAGAAATGGTTCGCAATACCGTTGAACTATTTGGCCCCATTTGTGAACACAAGAAAATGCAGTTCAATTACACGTTAGTAGATGGGCTTTGGGCAAAAATTCACGAAGACTCATTGCAGCAAATCTTGTACAACCTACTCAGTAATGCCTACAAGTACACGCCAGAAGGCGGCACTATCGAGCTCAACATGCAAGTACACGGAGATCTACTCGCAGTTACTGTTTCAGATACTGGCGTGGGCATGGATATTTCAGATACGTCAGACCTATTTGAGCGTTTCAAGCGCGCTGAAAATGACGACTCGCTGAAAACATTCGGCGTTGGCATTGGCTTATCAGTTGTGAATGAGTTAGTTCAAGCACACGCTTGGCAGATGTCTGTTAAGTCGGCTCCTAATGCAGGCAGTCAATTTACGATTGATATTCCGTTAACCGAAGCCTCTACTGAATTCACTGGTGAAATTACGCCTGTTACCTTCTTAAGTGAAGAAACCTTTGACTATTCTCGCTCTTCACAAGAGGAAGCCACTCCTAACAAAGAGAAGAAAGACAGAGACCGCTTACTGGTTATTGAAGATAACGCCGACATGCAAGAGTATTTGGCGCACCTCACTGAGCACAGTTACGACACGCAAATTGCAGGGCTTGGAAATCAAGGGCTTCAAGAAGCGCAAGAAAACATTCCTGACATCATTATTTGTGATTTGATGCTGCCGGATATCTCGGGCTTTGAAGTGGTTGAGCAATTAAAAGCCAACGAGTTAACGGCGCATATTCCGGTATTAATGCTGACGGCTAAAGCCGATATGGACAGCCGCTTAGAGGGGTTACAGCGCCAAGTTGACGATTACCTAACAAAGCCATTCCATTACAAAGAATTGTTACTTCGACTGCGCAACTTGCTCACCGCAAGAGAGTCCATGCAAGCTCGCTTGAAAGCGGAATTGCTCAGCGCCAAAGCGTTCGGCACAAAGAGCGAAACCACCACGAAGAAAAAATCGAACACCGACAATGCCGCAGTGAGTAACTTCCTTGAACGACTCAGTAATATTGTTGAAAAGCACTATCAAGATGAATCTTTCAACATGGGAGATTTAGCAGGGCAATTAGGCTTAAGCGAGCGTCAACTGCAACGTAAAATGCGCGGAGTATTAAGCCTAACTCCCGGTGAATACTTACGCGAATATCGCCTAATCAAGGCCAAAGAGTTGCTGCAAACAGGCATTCAGGTTGGATTAGTCGCGGATCAGGTCGGTTTTTCAAGTCAGGCGTATTTCACCAAGTGCTTTAAAGAGTGGTTAGGCGAAACCCCCAGTGCCTTCCAAAAGCACGAGCAAATACCGACAACGACTAAATAAGCGTTATTCACTCACTACTACATAAATGCGTGCTTTCGCAATGAGAAAGCACTCACAGCCTGTTAGAGAGTGATAAGGTAAGAAGTGATAATGTTTTGTTGAGCGACTATCTTTTACCAGAAAAAGAGCTTAGCACGTGAATCTCAACACAGTACCTAAGAGGAGATTTAACATTATGCTTTTTCAGGTTGACCTTTAAGCCGACTTTCCAGCGGTATCCAAAATCTGAACAAGGCCTGGCACTTCCTTGATGTGTTTACAGCGCAACAATTCGTTTAAGTACAGCTCATTAATCTCTCGTGATGGGCCAATAACACCACACCAGTTGCCTTTGTCCATCTTCGCAGAATAAAGCGCCTTATCCGCCACCATAGAAACTTGGTCCCACGATAAAGCACGTGGATTTTCATGGTCGAAGGGGTAAAAACCAAAGCCCGCGGAACAAGTGAGTTGAATTTTTTGTTTGAAATAAAAGAAGCTGCCTGCTTTTAACGATTCATACAAATCTTCAATCCACTTGCAGGTTTCTTGCTTATCTTTAATTTCACCCACTAACATAAACTCATCCCCGCCCCAACGAATCAGGTGGAACTCTTTGGGAATACGATCTTGAATCATTTTAGCCAAGTGACAAATCGCTGCATCACCTGCAGCATGACCAAAGGTGTCGTTAATGGGTTTTAAGTTATCCATGTCCAATAACATGATTAACATGTGTTGCGCATTCTTACCTAGCGTCATATGGGCCTGATCAACCGCAGTTAGTCGCTGCGACAAGTACGCATTCAAGAAATGTCGGTTATTTAACCCCGTCAACGCATCAATTCGATAAGCAGACTCAAGCTCGTTATTCAGCGCCGTCAGCTTATTATTTTGGTCTTCAAGCTCTTTAGTGCGCTCAGCAACCACCCGCTCAAGGCGCTTTCTTTGGGCCTCTTCTTGAGCAAACTTCTTCAGTTGATGCTGAATCAACGACATGATGACAATACTGATAATGGCTGCATAGGCAGCAAAAGCATAAATCGTTAACCAAGGGGCTGGCTCAACGGTGATAGGCAAATTGATTTGTGGCTCGCTCCATCGACCATTATGGTTTGAAGCTTTGACCATGAAAGTGTAAGTGCCAGCGGGCAAGTTAGTGTAAGTGGCTCGACGCAAATTCCCCACGCTCACCCAGTCGCTGTCAAAGTTGTTTAATTTATACTGATATTGGTTTTTCTCTGGCGCAGCAAAATCAAGAGCAACAAAGTCAAACGCAATCAAATAGTCGTTATATGCCAGCGTAATTTCCGACTGTTTACTGCCCGTTAATACCGCATCGTTAATGCCGGAAACAGACAGCAACTCCACATTAGGCGGTTTAGAATCAATGGGATCGAAGTCTGCAGAAAAGTGATTAAATCCGTTGCTGCCGCCAAAGTAAATTTGCCCATTTGCGCGTTTTAATACCGCACCTTGGTTAAAGTCATAACCTTGCAAACCGTGGCTTTTATCAAAGTGTTCAATGCTGCCGTCTTGCGGGTTGTATCGTGTTAGCCCTTTGTTGGAAGACATCCAAATCCGGCCTGCATTGTCTTCAGAGATGCCCACAACCGTGTTACTTGGCAAACCATCTTCTCGCAAGATACGCTTGAAGCGAGGCACATCTTTAACTCTGTCTTCTTTTAGCCACAAGTTAACCCCATTTCCCTCTGTGGCTATCCAATAATTCCCACGACTGTCTTCAAATATGTGCCACACCATATCGGTGCTCAGACTTTCTTCGTTATTTTCATCGTGTAAATAACGATAGAAGCGGTTATTGTCTCTATCGTATCGATTCAACCCCATTTCAGTCACAAGCCAAATATGGCCTTTTTCATCTTCGTGGATTTGCATCGCTCGGTTTGAAGTCAGCGCCCTCTCGTCATCCAAATCAACGGTGAAAGACTCAAAACCATTCCCTACTTTACGACTTAGGCCACCGGTGTAAGTCGACACCCAAATTTGACCAAAGCTGTCTTCGAAAATATCGGTAACCCCGTTTGCTGGCAGGCTTGAAGCATTACCCGGCTCATGCTTGAAGTACTCCCACTTCCCTTTATTCGGCGGAATATACACCAGCCCTTCTGCTCGTGTGCCCACCCAAAGTCCATCTTGTTTATCAACAAAAATGCTCATCACGCGGTTATCTGGCAAGCCGTTTTCTTGAGAAAACATCGTGTAATGCGCGCTTTCCCCCTGCTGAATGAGAATACCGCCACCATAGGTCGCAATGGCAAAGTCCCCGTTTTTAAACTCAGCAAAGCCGGTCACATTATCGTGATCATGCAAATCGGATACTCTTGGCAACGTATGATTAAAGCGGTCGGTAATGGGGTTCCACTTGTTCAGCCCGCGATACGTACCTAACCAAATTAATCCGCTGTCATCTTCAAAAATGCTCAATACACGGTTACTACTCAAGCTATTTGCGTTGGTATCGGAATGGCGAATTTGTACTACTTCGTTCCCTTTAATTAGGCTTACACCGTCATCGGTTCCAACCCAAATAACCCCTTCACTGTCTTCTAATAACGACAGTACGCGATTGTCGCTTAGCCCTGACTGATGCGGCTCGCTTTGGTAATGAAATAACGATTCAGTGCCTAAATGAAAACGAAAAAGGCCGTTGGAAGAGGTGCCAATCCAGATATTGCCTCGCCCATCGGCAAGCAAACTGCGGATATGAGAAGACGCCAGTTGATCATGGTTAGGGAAGATTTGCTCGAACGTTTTCCATTCTTCCAAGCTCGGATCGTAAATATTGATGCCTGAACCATCACTGCCAACCCAAATTCTACCCAGTCGATCTTCGGTAAACGCATACACTGCGGGTGGGGATTCACCCTCTGGCTGTAAACTAAAGTTAACAACTTCGAAGTCATTTTGATTAGAAAGAATAAAATCTACACCATGTTCTACGGTGCCAACCCAAACTCGCTGCTGGGAATCGATGAAAATTGATTGAATTCGATCGCTTGATAATAGAGAAGATCCGATGTGAACGGATTCATTAGTCAGTGGGTTAAAACGATTAACACCACCACCAGAGGTCCCCAACCAGATAAAACCATTGTCGTCTATTGCCATGTCGGTGATGACATCACTGGACAGTGAATGCGGGTTATTTGACTCGTGTCTGAATGGCTCGAAGTTAAAGCCATCAAAGCGATCCAGCCCTTCTTCAGTCGCTATCCACAGGAACCCTTTTTGATCCTGAATGATCCCTCTTACGACTTCTTGAGCCAAACCTTTGTCGATATCATAGATATCGAATCGCATTTCTGAACTTCGAGCAGAAAACGAGCTAACAATTAAAATTATGAAAAATAATATATAACGGATATACATCGAGCCACGGTCAATAAAAGTTGCAAACGATGTTTTAACAAATAAAAAAGCTCAGGTAAAACCTGAGCTAAAATCTTTTCACTTTTGTTACTTTTATGGATGGCTAACCATTGGGCTTACCGCAATGACAACACCGGCGTCAACAACGCTATTCGTTTCCATCCATAATTCAGCATTGGTACCTAAAGTAGAATCGCGCCATAAGTTACCATCTCTCCAAAGGTTACCATCACGCCACAAGTTACCGTCTCTCCAAAGGTTACCATCGCGCCATAAGTTACCGTCTCTCCAAAGGTTACCATCGCGCCATAAATTACCATCTCTCCAAAGGTTACCGTCTGTTGTGGTGCCATCTGCATCTTCAAAGGTCATTAGCGGCCCAACATAGTGCTCATCGCCTTGAATATCCGCTGCAATATCCATGCTTTGGTTGGCACAGTCTTGCGCTGTACTCGCTACCGCGTTGTTCGTGTTCAGAAGGCCAGCACCTTGAAGTAATGCACTATACGCACCTTCATCACCATTCATCAGCGGCTCGGCGGTATCAATTAAGCGGCACTTCACTTGGTCTGGAGTAAGAGCAGGGTTAGAAGCAAGCATTAATGCGATAGCGCCAGAAACCACACCTGTTGCTTGAGACGTACCCGACATTTCGTAGTAATCGCCTGCTGCATGGATGTGAGGATAAGAAATAGGAATATCGGCATCGCTTGACATCATGCCGAGCAAGTCATCACCGTAAGCAACGATTTCAGGTTTAGCAAACCCTTCAACCGTTGGGCCTGCTGAAGAGAATGAGGCGATACCGTCATCAAGCGCGTCGTATGCGGTACCCGCATCAGATGCTGCGCCAACAGTAATAATGTAAGGCACGTTGCCTGGTACGCCGATAGTGGGCTCATCAGAACCTCGGTTGCCCGCAGAGGCGACAACAACAATGCCTGCTTGCCATGCTTTCATCACGGCAACGTTTACCGGATCATCCCAGTAAAAGCTTTGTGCAGGAGCACTGAAAGACATATTTAACACGCGAATATTGAATACATCTTTATAAGCAATTGCCCATTCAATGCCTTTAATGACATCAACATAACTACCAGCACCAGATTGGTCGAAGGCTTTAACACCCACTAAGTTAACGTTAGGTGCAACACCAAAGTAATCCGCGTCGGTGTCTTGGTTGCTGTTGGCAATGATGCTTGAAATATGTGTGCCGTGACCATTTTCATCAGTAGACGTTGTACTAAAGGCATCTGCGAAAACATCGTAAGTGCCTAATATACGAGAGTGCCCCTGTGTATTTGTTGCGATGCCGCTCAGTGGCGCAATACCCGTATCAAGTACCGCTACCGCCACTTCATCACCCATCACGCCCATGCTTTGAAGCTGTTCAGCTTGGCTTTGCTTAACGATTACGGCGTCTAGATCCGATACCGTTGTCGGTGCGCTGCCCGCTGTTGAAACTGCTACTTGCGCATTCTGGCTAATACGAAGCGTTCCAAGCTTAGCCAGTTCAGTCACCTGTTCACTCGTTAAATTCGTGAGTACGCCGTTAATAAGCGGTAGCGTTTCATCTACCGCAGCGCCACTTTTTAACACACTGCTAGAAGCCAGCTCAGACGAATCCGCCATCACGATATATTGTTTGGTCACATCCACTTTATTGTCATCGACAAGCAAAGCAGTTGTTGAGGCGAGCATCATCGTTGGAAGAGCAAGAGAAAACAGTTTCATAACAATAGTTCCTTTGAGTTTAATATAATCATTTTTTATTTAGTAAAACGCTAACAATCAGTTTGTCGTTAACGAGTCATTGTGAATTTCCATTTCTTATCTACCTTTCACTGCCTACAACTTGTGATAACTCAAACAATAACAACTAGGCATCAAATAAAAGGTAAAATTCAGTCTCCCGGTTTTTCAAAGCAATTAAAAACACCTACTTTTTAACTCCTACGTCCACAGGTTTATAATCAACACTTATTAGAATTTTTCGTAAAAACACTCTAATAAATGCAATTACTCACTACGCGGAACAAAAAAATCAAATTCATACTAAATTTTTCCCTCCCTTAACCGATAAAGCTTATTCAAACAAAATTAAAAGCATCCATTTTGAGTAGTAAACCGTAACACTGTTGTTAAAAACCCGACTTTCTACTCGTGTCGTTTTCTGTCCGTTGGGTAGTTGTAATGTAAGAACATAGTCGCCAAATTAGTTATTAATGTAGCGACATTTATTGTTACTCATACGACACAACCCCAAAAACTAACTCAAGCATTTGATTTACATACATTTAACCTCGTAAATAAATGCTGGTCATAAAGCTAAAAAGCAGCAATAATCGGTCAATTTTATTTCCGACAGGGAAATTTTTATACTTTTTCCGCAACAGTAGATCTTTGCGATACGATCCATAAATCCACACTCACAACAGGTAATTTAAATTACCTGAAAGAACACACTTAAGCCGACCATTAATAAAAACAAGCCGACACACGTTTAAATTATCAAAGATAGTTAGAAGAAATTAATAATGAGATCAAAACTGCATAGAGATACTAAAAAGAAGTGGGTTAAAAATGACCGAAATCAACAAAAATAAATACAAAATCAATTTTCAATAGAATTTTATTATTTCTTACTTTCGTTGTTTTACAATGAAGTGGTAGTGAGAAATATACATCATTCTATTTTCAAGCCTCAAGTCTAGTACACGTTCACAAATTAACCAAACTTTAGAATGAAAATAGTACTATTTTTATAAAATCCCAGCCAAACAAGGTGTTAGCAGAATATTGTGCATTTTTCTCAATATAATGATTTCATCCAATGAAGATATGTCTTACCCCGACGTCCGACATTTATCACAACGTCATCAGAAAAAATAACGCAACACTCGCCTAACTGAGCAATAAAGAAGCGTTCTTCTGAGCGGATACTGATTTAGCCCTATTGGCACAGGATAAAGAAATGACTGTTATTTCTTATAATTTTCTTTAGAATGAATAATTAATGATAATCATTTTTATTTGTATTATATGGAAGTGACACTACTCATTTGCTGGTTTGGCTGCTTAAGTCGTTACTTGGCATCACCGAACCAGAAACTGATCAAACAGCCAATTCAGCCTGGATTAGGATGGGCGGGATTTTTATTTTTCAACGGCATCGCTTACTACATGTTGCGGTTACATTGGGGAGCGCTAAGCAGTGGATTAACCCTACTTGCGATAGGCATGATGTGTTGGATTTCGATCGTACTGATAAATGGGCACGCATCGCTAAAAAGGCTTCCCTTTTTATTGCTCGCGCTATTATCAGCATCGTATTTACTGCGACTAGGATAAGATTATGTGGAACCTCACCTTCTCAGGCTTAATTATTGGTTGCTTATTTTCGGCCTCCATCATGCTCAACTTAAATTACTTTCTCGCTTTCAGCGTAGACCAAAAGCTACTCGTCGGGCTGCTGATTGCCTTTCCTATTTGGGCTGGCGTAATGACCTTCTTTTACGGCGCGGATAGCGTCAAACAGGCTTGGAAACGCATCACTTTGCCTTTTATTGTTTCCGTTGGTATCAACGTTTTCTACTTCATGAGTTAACCCCGTGAAAACAACAACACGCAATCAATTAACACAAGCGCACGGTTGGATCGGTATTTCGATATCTGGCCTCCTGTTTATTATCTTTTTCGCAGGCTCTATTAGCCTTTTTAAAGATGAAATTTACCAATGGTCTGTTGCGCCAACTCACCAAGTTCATAGTGGCCCTGTACTCACTATTCATGACATTGCTGAGATTGCCATTAAAGATAGACCTTTTAATGCCAAAGAACATTTGAGCATTTTAACGCCTTCTGAAAAACTGCCGTATTTTCAAGTATATGTAGATCTAAAAGAAAACCACAGAGGCGAGGATTACATCGGATTACTGATCGATCCTGTCTCTGGCGAGATTATTGGCGAAATCGATAGCTTCTTCCTACCCGAGTTTATTTACCACCTTCATGAAAGCATGAACCTTCCCTTTGGGCGTTACCTTATTGGTTTTGTGAGCCTCTTCTTTTTCGTGATGTTGATGACGGGGTTACTGATTCATGCCAAAAAGCTGCTCAACCGTTTCTTCCTATATAGAAGTGATTCAAACAAACGCAGTCAGTACCTAGACATGCACAATGTCATCGGTACGATGAGCTTGCCCTTTACCGCAATGTACGCCTTCACGGGGCTTGTGTTTAACTTGGTCATCATTTACCAAATCGCCTTTGCGGTGGTCCTCTACAAAGGCGATCAAAACGCGTTATTAAGCGATGCAGGTGTCCACATCATAGAGCCAGAATGGGCAGACAAACCCATGCCCATGACGCGTATTGATGAGCAAATCCAAGCCTTCACACACGAGCTGGAAAACCCGCCTCGATTCATTCGCTTTTATAACTACGGTGATGAAAGTGCTGTCATGCATCTGTTTGGTGAAGTACCGAATACATTTTCTTCTCAGTATGAGCTTGGCATTGAAATGCACTCTAAAGCGTTGCTATTCAAAGACAGCCCAGAAAAAAACAGTGCCGTAAAACAAGGATTAAGCACATTGGAAACCTTGCATTTTGGTAGCTTTGCAGGCACCGATTTAAGGCTTATCTACTTCGTTTTAGGGCTAATGGTATGTGGGTTAATCGTCAGTGGTAATCTTTTATGGATAGAAAAGCGAGTGCAGAATAAAAACGCCTCTGCGCGACAAGTTACCGTGCTCACTAAGCTCACTTACATCAGTACTGTGGGGATTATCGTTGCAACCGCCGCCAGCTTCCTAGCAGAGCGATTATTACCATTAACGGCATTTAATCGCGCCGATTATTTGGTTTACTGCTTTGTGATTGCCTTAGTGGCATTCTCTGCCTTTGTGATGAAACAAAGCAACAAGCACACGACTATTGCCGGCTTTTACCTTTCAGCCGGATTACTTGTTATGACGGTTCTGTGCGATTGGGCAATGTATGCACCTCAATTAATGCAGCTATGGGAAGCGGGTCGCTCCACCAGCATGTTAGTGCAGATAGGAATGTTGTTTATGGCGATTGCATTTATATACTGCGCACAATGGATGCAGCGCCGCGTGAAGCGTATTGCTTTTGATGCGCCGCAAAACGTACAAGAACAGGGCGAGCCTGCGTAATACAAAACAACATTAAAAATTGTTACATGTATCCGCTTTATAACGGGAAGGTATTCATCGCATAGTCTTTGTTCCGTGTTAATAGAACCATGCTGTATTAAGGTGTTTACGCTGATAAACGTCACAGCGTGACGCCAAAGGAAAACAAAATGACACTACAAAACATAGACCTAATCCAACCCGTTGTCGCTTTAGTCCTGTGGTCGATGATCATGTGGCTGTGGATGTACGCAACGCGAATACCTGCCTTAAAAGCCGCACGTATGAAGCTTGATTCAAATGCGCGTGCCGGCGAACAAATGTCGCAACTGCCCCCACATGTGCGCTGGAAGGCCGACAATTATAATCACCTGATGGAACAGCCCACGTTGTTCTACGCTATCACGCTTAGCCTGGCTTTTATGGGCAACACCAGCGAAGTGGTTATTAATACCGCTTGGATTTATGTTGTATTGCGGGTAATACACAGTTTAATTCAAGCCCTTGGCAATAAAATCATGTGGCGATTTACCGCCTTTAGCTTGTCGAATATTGCTCTGATTGTACTGGGTGTTAACGCAGCGATGCAGGCATTTGGGTAAAACCGTCATACCAGGCAACAATCTTGTTCGCTTCTTTGTTAAGTAACGATTGTTGCCAATTTACGTATCCATCCTGCAAACTAACCTTCATCATTTTATGCATCGCTTGAGACGTACGCGATAACACTCTATGACCCCAGTTTTGCCATGCTTTTTGCCGCATTGGTCCGAAGTTAAAGTGACGAATATAATCGTTACAGGTGGCGTCGTAGGTGTTATTCCACTCCACAGCTAACGTCCCGATAAAATCCGTATTCTTCGCAAAATGAATAATATGCCCATTTTCCCCCCAGCCCACGGAATCTCTTGAGGGAATAGCTTGAAAACGTGATGCGAGAAGTTGATTCAAAAAGGGTAATGTTGCTTTATGTTGCTGCGCTAACACGACGCCAGAATTGAAGCGTCCGGTGTACCCCTTTGCCATATAAAACGCATTGTTAGGTGCAGTCACATCACGAATATCCGGGCAAGAGGGCTGAACATAAGCGTCGGCATCAAGGAACAACACATGTTCATATCCGCGCTCGATGGCTGCTTTTAACAAACAAAGTTTAAGCCAACAGCACTCAACCCCCAGTAGCGAAAAGTACGGGCGAGACACATTCACGTAAGCTGCGCCAATGCGCTCTGCATAACGCGCATGGCTTTTTAGCTGCTTACGATAAAAGAAGTGATATCCGTTTAACGCAATATCAAACACTAAGAATCGTGAACGATGTGGCATCTTCCTCTCCTTATTCTGCTTTAACGACTTACGCTTCACCGTTCATGCCTCTATTTCAATGCACTCAACCCTTCTTGCCTTCTTGCACTATGTACCTAGCATAAGTAGTTGGCATGAGTACTTCACATCAATATGTTGCGTGAATAAAAGCCCCAAGCGTTGAACGAGAGTACTTAGCGTGAACACGTGATTTTCGTTTTCAATCCTTTACCCTTTCGCAATAAGTTTGCCAAACACCCTACCAGGCTCCTTACTCAGCCTGTTTA
Source organism: Paraneptunicella sp. (assembly GCA_964228975.1). Taxonomy (GTDB): domain Bacteria; phylum Pseudomonadota; class Gammaproteobacteria; order Enterobacterales; family Alteromonadaceae; genus Paraneptunicella. Next base: position 16,981 of record CAXRCC010000289.1, read on the forward strand.
ATGAATGAAAGCAACCACTTAACCACGCCCTCACATTGCAACTCTTGCTCGCTTCCCACCGAAAAAAGCGTATTCATCACCAATTTTGGAAGGAAAATATCAATTTGCTTTGCAAAATGCGAAAAACGGCCCGACGACGGTTGATTTTATACTCATAAGAAATTTGAAATTGCATCTGCCTTACCTAAGCCTTTGACTTTGTTCATTAATGCAGCATTGGTACGACTTTGGCAAAGCCTTAACCAGTTAGTTCTCTACAGCTCAATAGGTGATCTATGTTGAAACACAATCGCTTTTCCCAACACCCTAACAAGCTGAAGACAGTGAAAAAGCTACTTGCCTTGACGCTCTC
>CAXRCC010000290.1:0-13343 GCA_964228975.1 Paraneptunicella sp.
ATAAAGATGGGCTGTAGTCACGTTGGGCTCTTGAGGTTAATGTGAACGAGAAATATTTTTCATTATACCCACTTGAGTAAACAAAGAGGATTGGAAAAAACCGTTTGCTTACTGATTTTAGACAATACTTAATTATATTTATGTGCTTTGCAGCTCGTAAAAGAAGCCATTATCATCGGGGCAAAACGCAATATAAGGATATTTAATCGTGAGTACCTCTGTATTTTTAAGCTACCCCAAGCCTTATAACGACCAACAAAAAATGTTCGTTGATAACCTATCTCAGTATCTGTCTGAAAGTGGTTTTAAACCCAGAACTTTAGGCGTAACAGACTACGACATGGATGCGCCACTTAAAGCCATTCGCAGGTTAATGCTTGAATCAAATGGATTAATCACCATTGCGTTTAGACGTACTTTTATTCAGGAAGGTATCACTAAGCCGACTTCAAGAGAAGAAACTGAAATTCACCAAAAATGGCTAACCAGCCCCTATAGCCACATAGAGCCTGCAATGGCATTTCAAATCGGGCTCCCTGTGCTTATCTTAAGAGAACAGGGGGTAATGCAAGATGGTATTTTAGAAAAAGGCGTGTTGGGCACATACATGCCTGAATTCGATTTAAATTTATCCACCGCTGACTACCTGTCGTCTAACGAATGGCGGCAAATGGCAGGACAGTGGGAAGGGAAAGTACGTGCGGTTTCTGAGAACAAAGGCAATCCGCCAAGGCTATATTAGTAAAAAAGCACGTTACCTCTTCAATAACGTGCTTTTTGTTACGAGTTCGATTGTTTGATAGAGCGCTTAACGAGCACGCTTCAATGCATTTTTGTTGAAGTCATTCTCAGACAACCCTGTTTGGAATTGGTTGTTTTTCCAAATCATCGTTGTGCTTTTCCCTGTTTGCTTGTTTTCCATATCCATTCGGTCTGCACGCCAGTATTTATCCATGTATTGCTGGTAGCCAGTCAGCGTAAGCACTTTGAGTAATGTATCTTTTCGGTCGTAATACTCGATTTTACGCGCCTGATACATCTCTTTATCAATCCACTGTAGTTGGCGTGTATAACCTGAATTTTCGTACTGAGGATAATACTCAACCACGAAACATTCACTGCTCTCACCACACGCTTCTTCACCAATAAACTTGTACGTGTACTTATCGACTTCCTGTGAGCTGATATCTTCGTAAGCAAATTCGCTGCCCATAAACGGACCTGATTTGTTAGCAGACGACACGCGCTTAACACGCTTTAACGCAGGTAAATACAACCATTGATCATCCGGCACACGAGAATGAGTAAAACTTAAAAAGGCTGTTTTTTTCACGTCTCTTGGCTGATCGAAAATCGTTAACGATTTATCGCCATCACCCGTGACTTCCAGCTGAAAATTACGCATTTTTCTGACGTTTTCTTTGCCGGCGGCATTACGAAGAATCATCTCCATATCAACCGTTCTGTCTACCCAGCCCATATCTCGCTTATCCATTTCAACCGCGATTTCCATGCCTTTTTCTTCTGGCGACATGGCGAATACAGAAGCTGACATAACAAGACTCATTCCAGATAAAACGCCCGCTAAACGTCCTGTTAAAGATAACTTTTTAAACATAATAAAAATCTCCTTCAAATAGCCGTTACGCTTGGCTTTGATTTAACTCGGGCTTTGCCGTGCTTGCGACCTGAGTGTCTTCGGTTTTATTCAACTTGCGATCAAGCTTCATGAGTAGCGGCGGCAAGAATAGGAAGTCTGCTGCCAGCGCAATGGCGATGGTTACAGCCGTTAGCGTTGCCATATCACCGTTCATTCTAAAAGTGGATAAGCTCAATACGGCAAAACCCGCCACTAACGCAAGGGAGGTAAACCACAAGGCTTTACCTACGGTAGAGAAGGCATAACGTACCGCTTCTTCTGGTGGTAAGCCTTGTTCACGGCGAGCGCGTAGGTACTTACTTAAGAAATGAACCGTGTCATCAACAACAATCCCCATGGTCACGCCTGCTACCGTTGCCAAACCCATACCCACTTCACCGACTAATAAGCCCCACAAGCCAAAGCCCATGATGCTCGGGATCAAGTTAGGAATGAGGCTAAGTGCGCCAATTTTGGCTGAACGGAATGCAAAAATGAGTAAGATTGAAATCAACACTAATGCAAACGCAGTACCACCTAAACTCCCCACAATATTGCTCACACCAATGTGAGAGAACATGATGCTGTTACCCGTACCAGGGCCCGCAATTTGTGGAGCATTTTCCGCAAGCCATGCTTGTGCGCGCGCTTCCAGTGCAAGGGTTTCTTGAATAGTGATGTCGTGAGTAATCGCTGTTACACGAGAAGACGACTTCTCAATATCAACCATATTGTTCAAATCCAAACCGTAAGGCACTGACATTTCATAAAGCAAAATGTACTGTGCGGCTTCTTCACGGTTATCTGGGATGCGATGATAAGCCGGATCATCGCCATGCATGTTCTTATTTAGGCGCGATACGATGTCGGTAAGGCCATTCACTTGCACCACTTCAGGCTGAGTGCGATACCAATCAATAAACGCTTTTAAGTGACTTAAATATTCTGGGTCTGCAATGCCGTCTGGGCCGTCTGCTTTGATGGAGTAGTCGATACGATAGAAGCCCGTTAAATTATCTGACATATAATCACTGGCTTGTCTGAAGGCTAACGATTCATCGAAATACTGTACCCATTCATCATTCAGCTCGTTTCGCGGCAAGAAAGAGGCAATCGCAATAAATACCGCAACCCCGCCCCACAACAACTTATTCTGATTACCAATCACAAAATCGGCTAACTTGTTCATGTAGTTTTTCGACTCTGCTTGTGGCTTAGGCTGCTTCATCGGCAGCGCCATCATCAATGCAGGTAAGAAGGTTAATGATAAAATGAAAGACACCACCACACCCATAGAAATGATATTGCCCAAATCGTGGAATGGCGGCGCTTCACTGAAGTTCATCGTTAAGAAGCCAAGTGTGGTGGTTAAGCTCACCAGAAATACAGGCTGAAAGTTAATACGCATACTCTCCGCCATAGCTTCGCGTTTGGCTAGCCCCTGTCGCATAAACTCAACAAAACTCACCAGAATATGCACGGCGTTAGCAATGGCGAGTGTGGTAATGATTGTGGGCGCGGACGCTGAAACCGCGGTTAGCTCAATGCCCATCCACGCAGCTAGCCCCATGGCAGAGGCAATTGAGAAGGTGAATACCCAAAACACCGCAAAGGCCGCTGTCCATCCTTTCATTAATAAGCCAACGCTTAAAATAAACATAAGGAACACCAACGGCATCAGCGTAGCGGAGTCCGTTTGCGATGATTCACTAAAGGCTGTGTTAAGCATCACTAAGCCTGTTAGATGCACTTCCATATCAGGGTTTTCTGCTTTGATACGGCTAATCATGTCTCGCGCATAAGCGACCGTTGCCATCTCAGCGGCAGTTTTATCCGCGCCTTCAGGCAATTTAATGGTAACGTTAATGCCAGTGACGTGCGCTTTATCGGAAATAAGACGCTTAAGTAAGAAAGGTTCAGCGAGCGCCACATCGCGTACTCGCGTTAAATCTGCATCGCTAAGCGACCCTGCATTTTTCACTAAATCTTCAATGATGACATCGTCTTCAATCGCATAAGAATGCTGGAAGTTAGTCACCGAGTTAACACGAGTCGAATTAGGGATTTGCCATGCTTCATTGGTGTACTTTTCCACCACAGCAAGGGTTTCGCGAGTGAACACATTGCCATCTTTTGGACCCAGCACGATAAAGACATTCTCGTCCCTGCCGCTATAGGTGTTTTCCATGTGCTCTAAGTTGAGTAATTGCGGGTTGTCATGTTTGAAAAACACGCGATTATCGGGATTAAAAACGGTGTGTTTCGCGCCCATTGCCGCCAGTACGACGAGCACGACAGATAGCAAAATGACTGACCACTTGTTGTTCAGTATCAGGTTGCTAAATTTTGTTACGAGAGTATCTTGTTCAGCCACTTTAGTTACTCCAATGATAAGTAGACTTTGAATTTTAAGGCGGTTAATTCTGAGATCACCTGTCCAAAGAGGTAGGTTGACATTCCTCTTCAATGTGATTTTCAGCCGTTTTTCGTCTGCTTTTGTTTGGTCAATTAACAATCAGGTTGACGTATTCAGCCTGAAATTCACACGGGTTGACGCCGTGTCAAGTTATGGTAAGCTTTACATCATGTCAAGTGAAAATATCGAGAAGTTAAACACCCGAACTCGCATCCTGGCTTCTACTTGGAAGTTGATGGAAGAAAGGTTGGGTATCAACGTAAAAATGAGTGACATCGCTAAAGACGTGGGCATTTCGCGTCAGGCGGTGTATTTGCACTTTGCCTCCAGAACCGAACTGATGCTCGCCACAGTTCAATACGTTGACGAAATCAAAAACGTTAACGAACGTATTGTTCAAATCCTACAAGCCCAAAATGCACGTGAGCAACTCGAAGCGTTTATGCAATTTTGGGGCAACTACATTCCTGAAATTCATGGCCTGGCTAAAGCCCTACTCAACACCCGAGACACCGATGAAGCCGCTGCCTCAGCATGGGATAGTTGCATGGCTCACTTGTGGGGAATGAGTCAAAAAGTGGTGGAGTCGTTACATGAAGAGGGGTTGCTTGTAGAGCACTTACAGCCGGAACCCGCAGCAGAGCTGTTTTGGGCGTTGGTGTCGATTCAAAATTGGGAGCAATTAATTCGTGATTGCAATTGGAGTACCGAGCAATATATCGAGCAAATGACACACATGTTAAAGCGAACTTTTATTCGTGAATAACGCAGCATATGGTCGTTTTCTCGCCTTGCCTTTCAAAAGCATCGCAACAAGTCACCTAAACATAATGCTTATCGTTCAGGACGCGATGCTTAGCGTGACAACGTTAATGGCAGCAAAATAGAAAAGCGTACGCCTTCGTTTTCAACCGAGCTAACGCTTATTTTGCCCGCCATTTTCTGCGACACAATGTTGTACACAATCGATAGCCCAAGCCCTGTTCCCCCTTGGCTTCGATTGGTCGTATAGAAGGGCTCGAATATCTGCTTCAAATTAGCTTGATTAATCCCTTTGCCATTGTCAGAAAATTCAATCTGCGCTTTGCCCTCAATAGCGTTAACTTTCACCGTCACCACGCGCGGCTTTGTATCGCCATCCACAAAAGCATGGGTCGTGGTATTCGTCACTAAATTTGTCATGATTTGCGCCAACAGGCCCGGATAGGTGGTCATGTTCACTTCTGAACCGAATTGCACAACCAAATCAATGCACTTTTCTTTTAACAGCGGAGAGAGCGTATTGAGCACATGCGAAAGGTAGTCGTTAAGTTCAATCTCTTCCAAGCGCAGGCTGGTTTGGTCTACAGAGGTTTGTTTAAAGTCGTGAATAAGCTGCGCCGCTCTATTCAAATTATTGGATGCTAACAATAAAGCATCCTCTTCCGTTTGCAGTGAACTGAGCAATTCCGACTTGCTTAGGCCATTTGAATCCAACGATTTAAGCAGTTGCTTGTTCTGCTCCATACACACGCTAATCGAGGTAATCGCAACACCAAGCGGTGTGTTAACTTCATGAGCAACACCGGAAACCAAGCTGCCTAAAGCTGCCATTTTCTCACTTTCCACCAGCTGCTCTTGAGTGGATTTTAAATCCTCTACCGTTTGCTTTAACGCCGATGTTTGCTCATCAACCATTTGCTGAAGTTTTTGATTAATGTTTTGTAGCTCTTTTTCATACTGCTTACGCAAATACGCATTTAGCGCTCTGCCACTGAGCTCCGCCAAGGTGGAAACAAACACAATTTCATCGTCGGTCCAGCACTTGATTTCCTCCCCTTGATGTTCACAACAAATAATGCCGACCATTTTCCCTTTATGACGAATAGGCACATCAAGCATCGATTTGATATTTAACGGGCGTAAATAAGACTCGGTGAACTCACTGGTTGCGCTATGGGTTTCGGCGTTGCTGGCAGCAATCACTCTTTCCATGTCCAGCGCTTTAAAATAATTGGGAAAGTCTTCGCGCAACAAAAACAGGCCTTCGTTATCCACCAATGCGCGTTTGTCTGCCAACACTTCACAGCTGATTCTGTCTCGCTGCACTTTCCACATACTGGCTCTTAAAATATTGAGCCCTTTGCAGCAATTGAGCACAATTTTTTCTCCAGCGATTCGCATGTCTCCACTGTCGATTTCTTCCGTTTTGCTCATTTCCAACAAAATAGCTTCTAACTCTTTTTGCATCTCGCCTACTGATTAAAGTTGACTCGGTATAATAAAAGCTTAGTTCATAAAACCCGTTTGCTGTTCGAATACGCCACTACAAAACGAGGAAGCATCCTATTTCGTAGGAATGACGTGATTTCGCTGGATTGATACAAATAAATGGACTCCAAGAATCGACTTCGTTATCTTCTAGTCACCTCCTTTTTATTTAGCGATTTTCCTTCTTGCTCAGGCGAAAAAGACCTTCAGGACGCATCATTCAAACCCTTCGCAAAACGTGGTTTGATATCGATATTCAAATTCAATTCAAAGAAATTCGTAGCTTGCGCATGCGAATTGATGCACAAGATGGCTTGGTCAAACTGTCGGCACCGTATCAACTCAGTGAGCAGCAGGTTTTCCAATTCGTTCAATCCAACCTTGTGTGGCTACAACAAAAATTAAGCGAACTGAACCCAACGCCGCCTTTGCAGTACCTAACAGGGGAACAAGTGCCTCTTCTAGGAAAAATTCACACGCTTGAGGTGCAATCAGGCACAGCACACAAACGCGCGTGGATAACGGATGATAATCGAATTCAACTGCATACACCGGATAACGCTTCAACTGACGAAAAAATGAAGCTGCTCGATACGCTATATCGCACCACTTTAAAGCAACACATGCCGGCTATGTTGCAGCAGTGGCAACCCATTGTGGGTAAAAGTGTGAACGATTGGGGCATTCGTAAAATGAAAACGCGCTGGGGCACTTGTAACATCACGGCTAAACGCGTTTGGTTAAGTTTGGCGCTGGCGGAAAAGCCCTTGCCCTGCATTGAATTTGTGTTGGTGCATGAACTCGTGCATTTGCATGAGAAACACCACAACCAACGGTTTTATGATCTGATGACTCAATTCATGCCAGATTGGGAGGAAAGAGAGCAACTTTTATTGCGTTGTTAACAGCAACAAGCCCACCTTCTTAGGCCTTTTCATTTTATTCAAAATATTAATTCTTCCACTTTTCAAACACTTTCGTAAATGTGAATAAAGTTAACGACTAAAGTCTTATGTTTAGCTGCGTGAAGCTAAGATATGGTTATTAACAAAGGGAGTGAAATCGGCCGATAGAAGAGAATAGGACAGCGCTTATCAAGGCAGTTTTTTGATATTTTAAGAGGTGTTGTTATGGCTTGCTTAACTCGCGACCTACAAAAAGCATTGTGTAAATATATTCGTGGACATGTTACGCACCCGGTGCGAATGTCTCCTGAACAGCTTAGAAACGATTTGGTTCACAGAGGCGTTTGCCCAAACTATGTCACTCCAGATCAAATGGCGGTGATTTTAAAAATTGTGTATCACTAGCTCGGCGCGGCTTTACCTAACCATGGGGCTTAAGTTTTAGGGTTGAGGCTTTAGGTTTTAGCGTTTAAATGTTAGTACTCCAATCTGAAAAGGAGCTCCGCTAAATCCGGTTGCCATTGAAACTCTGCCATTTTCACACGGTTTTTTAGCACGACAACCCCTTCTTCTTGTAACAATCCTTTTTGCTTTTCTGCGTATTCCGAGCCCGCAGGAAATGAGATTTGTCCTGAGGTACGCAGCACTCGATACCAAGGCACGCCCATTTCCTTTGGTGCAAACCCCATCGCTTTCCCCACAAGGCGAGCGCGCCCCGGCAAACCCGCCAAATCAGCAATTTGACCATAACTTGCGACATTGCCTTTAGGAATAAGCAAAGTCGTTTTCCAAATACGCTGATAATGATCCTGATTTGCCAAAATGCCCTCTCTTATTTAGCCCGTATTATCGTTTATTGCTGATAGCGAATGGAGAAATACAGCGAACGCGGTTCGCCCACAAAATAGCGGTAGTTCCCAAAGCCAAAATCGGCGCGCTCCGCGTATTCTTCGTCCAACAAGTTGATTAAACGAAACGCCATGTGCCACTGCTCATTAAGCTGCCAACCTGTGCGGAAGTTCAATAACTCATGGCCTTCGTAGCTCGCGGTATTTTCTGGGTTGAGGTAATACTCACCCATTTTCGTCCACTCTAGCTCCCAAAAATGCTCGTCCTCGCGCCAACCCAACTGAATGTTGGCAATCTTATCTGGCGCAGTGTCGATTTCATTACCCTTGATACTTCCTGCACGGCTAATTTGAATATCATTCGCATATTCGTGATCGGCAAAAACGCCGGATGCGCCAATATAAAGGCCATTATCAAACTGGAACCTTGTGGCGATTTCGATGCCTTCGTGATCGGTTTCACCGTTATCAATATTTTGCCTGTTCGTGTCTTGGAAGATGTAATTCTCTTTGTTCATATCAAACCAAGTCACATCGTAAAACCAACCTGAAACCTGACCTCGTAAACCCACTTCGTAGGCCTTCATTTCCTCTGAATCTAGGTTAGCAATATCCTGGCCCGCTTGAAGCCTAAATAACTCGGTGGCTTGCGGTGGGCGAAAACCTTGTGAAAACTGCGAATACACAGCGTGATTATCGAAGAGCTGATAATTCATACCCAATTTGTAAGACCAATCGTTAAAGGTTGGCTTTTGAGACGCTGGACGAGTAAAGCGACAATTCGTCACTTCCGGCGCACATGCGCTGCCCGCTGGCACAAGCGTAGTGTAATCGTAATCCATTTTATCGAAACGCGTACCCAAGGTTGCCTTGAGTTTGGGTGTGATTTGCCAGTTGACGTCTGCAAACAGCGCATAGTTTAATGCATCGACTTCGTAGTCATAATGCACGCCTTGTGGCAAATGCGGCGCAAATCCATTGGCTTGCTCTTCTTTTAACCAACCTTCAGTCCAGTCAACTTCCGCCCCCACAGAGACCACCACATCACGCCATTGTTGTTGATACAAACCTTGAACGCCGTAGCTTCGATGCCCATTGTTTTCCACGGGTTGCCACGGCACAAAATGCATCAAGAATTCCATTTGGTTGTAGCGGAAATAGGGCGTAAGTTGCCAAAAACGGTCGTCTGATGGTTGCCAGCGAATACGGCTATACGCCCTTACGCTTTGGCTGTCACGATAAGCCTCTGGATTGGGATTAGTGCGACGAAGATCGTGATCTTCATACGCTTCGAAGCCTTGAATAAAGCCTGCGGTTTCTTGATTCAAGTTAGTGAATGAAACATGATTTTTTATTGATAACGCATCAGCACGATACTGATGCAATAGGTTCAGCTTTTGTTGTTCAAAACCGCTGTCGTCCTTGTATCCACCATCATCAGTGACATTGCCGTATACCGCAAAGCCGTGCTCTTCGTTCGCTTGCGACAGCACAAATTGCCCACGCATGTATTCGTGTCCGCCCACATCCACTTGCCACTGTAAGTTCGGCAGCGAGAATACATCTGGGGTAAGAACATTTAGCACACCGTGAAGGGCATTGGCACCGTACAAGGTACTTTGCGGCCCTCTGAGCACTTCAATGCCCCCCGCTTGTTCGCTGTTCACGCCAAAAAGCTGATTGGCATTACAAAAACCCGGTGCGCGTAAACTAATTCCGTCTTCAGCCATGAAAAAAGCGCCGCAACTGCCTGCCCCCGTTAACACTGGCGAACGAATTGCTGTTAAATGCTCTTGCCCGTTACCGCGACTGATCCACACGCCCGGTATACGCTTAAGCGACTCATTAATATGCACCGGCGCAATCGCCTTGAGCTGCGCTTCACTCAGTACACTTATATTTGTTGTTGCGGTACGAATCGATGAAAGCTGCTTAGAAGCACTTACCACTAAGGTTTCGATATCACCTTGTGCGCCTTGTGTTGCTTGTTCATCGGAGGCGGTCTGTGCAACCGCAAAACCACTAAAAGAAAACAAAATAGAAGAGAGAGAGGCAGATAAAAAGGAGCGACGGGCGTTTAGCATACTCAAAGCCTTGTGTGTCCAATAAAAAGACCGAGCAAGCTAGCAAATAGTCTGTTCCTTCGCAACGCATTAAAGGTAACATTTTCCAAAATAATACCAATTATGCCGTACAACGAATACTGGGATGGAAAGATATTTATTTCTTGTTTTTTAGCCTGAATAACGCACAATTTTTCATAAATTAATTCATTTAAGTTGAATTTAGCCTCACTTAATTTCAAAGAGCGTAAGCTCATATAAATACTTCACTTTAGTTCGACTTAAACGTTATTCTGTTCACGTAATGCAACGTTAATTTCTCTCGAGAAATAAACCACTCAATTTAAAACGAGCACAAGGCAAAATCATTTATATACAACAACTTAGTGTAATTATTACGCATTTAAAAATAGCATTGCCCATGTAAATTACCAACGTAAATTTAACTCATTAGCCCTTTTTTATATTCACTTCCTTGTGGTATTGTTTAGCTACACTTAAATTTAGTTACATAAGCTTACAAAATAGATGCCGAATCAAAATAAGCCTTTAAACTTGAAAGATGTCGCTCAAATTTTGGGTGTTTCAACGGCTACGGTATCCAATGCCTTTAACCGTCCAAATCAACTTTCAGAACGCCTGCGTGAACGCATACTCAAAGAATGCGAACAGCTGGGCTATCATGGTCCCAATCTTGCCGCCCGCTCGTTGCGCCGAGGCAAATCCGATGTGGTGGCTGTTGTTCTCGCCGACTCGCTTGGTTATAGCTTCTCCGACCCGGTTGCCAGCCAATTTATGCAAGGTGTGTCGGAAGTGCTCGCTCAACACAATAAGCAATTATTGTTGCTTTCAAGCCAAGTTGGCGGCAAAGAACAAAATAGCGCCGAATCGCTACCCGATGGGTTCATCTTCTATGGTGCGCCTTCTGGAGATTGCGAAAAACGCATCATGCGTATGGGTAAACCCGCTGTTGCGGTAGATTTCAAAAGCGAAAGCGCGATGAAATTGGTTCAAATTGAAGACCACATTGCCGCGCGAGACGTGGCATTGCACGCCTTCAAAACCCATACCGACAACGTAGCCGTACTGGGAATGCGCTTAATTCAATCCGATCGCGTTTGCCGCCTAACCTCCGCCGATTTAGAAGGGCAACTTAACGATGTAGCCCACCGCCGCTTGCGCGGTTACATTGAAGCTGCGCAATCAGCAGGTATCGACTTACCGCCACACATGGTATGGCATGTTCCTGTTAACTCGCCAGAAAATGCGGAAATCGCGGCAAGGGAAATCCTGACTACGCGTCCTTTGCCACAAACCGTACTGTGCATGAGTGATGTCTTAGCGCTGTCCGTCTTGCGCGTTGCCAAGTCGCTGAATATTAATATTCCTGGCGATGTTCAAATTGTGGGATTCGATGGCATCAGCGAATCCGAACGTTGTGATCCGCCATTAACCACGGTGTGCCAACAAAGTATTGAAAAAGGCCGTATTGCCGCAGAAATGCTTTTAAGCGACAGTGAACAAACCGTGACGACCGTCGGCACGGAGCTGGTCACACGCGGGACCACACGCTAATCGCCACGTGTTAAACATCACGAGTTACGCCACTATCCACATTAGCTGGTAGGGGCGTAACTCCATCTCTCTTTGTTGTATTTCCCATTCTTCTCCGCTCAGCAACTCTTTTGCGCTTGCCTTGCCTAACTGACTAATGATCACATCACTCACGCGCTGTGGATGTTCACTAAAGTTCGCCATCACTAATATATTTTGCGTTTTGTTGGTGCGTACAAAGCTAAATAAATGCGGGTTATGCGTATCGATAATACGCGTCAACCCTTGGCCAAAAACCTCATGCTGTTTGCGCAGTTGAATCAATTTTTTTAAACCTTGTGCAATGGCAAATTGTGCAGAGCTTGCATCCGATGCTATCGCCATCGCTTCATCGGTATGAGCAATGCGATGTACCCAGCGAGAATCATGTTGCTTCAGCGGATCATCGCGATATCGATAGTCATTTAACAGTGCCAACTCGTCGCCCGCGTAAAGCAGAGGAATACCGCCAATACTCAAAATAATGCCATGAATCATCAACACGCGATCGATAGCATGTTGCGTGAGTATCGGATCGTTTAACGCTAGCGCTTGCTCCAACCCTGCCAGCGATGCCGCTGAGCCACACACACGACAATCCCCGTTGCTTGGGTTTTCTTGAAACGCTTCACCTTTGGCAAAGCTGCCTTCAAATCGCCCGGTGTAGAACTGGTTTAAGAAATAGCGGTGCCCATGCCCATCGATGTGTAATTGATTTGCTACCGCGTCATCAAAGGTCCAGCCCACATCATCATGGCAACGCACGTAGTTAACCCAGCTACAGGCAGGATCAATATCAAAACTTTTTTGCATGGACGCGGTGAGCAACTGGGTATTGCGAGTGGCTAGCGACTCCCACAAAAGCGCCATCAAAAGTGGGTTATAGGAAATTTGGCACTCTTGCAAAGAAATATACTTTGCCACTTCGTCTGGGTGGACGATGGCTTCCGATTTAAACGCCACCGCAGGGGCCACAATTTGCAAACAGGCGTTAAAGGCTTGAATCAACTTGTGTGCATTGTCTTGATTTTCGCAGGTGGTTCCCATCTCCTTCCAGATAAAAGCCAAGGCATCTAAGCGCAACACTTGGCAGCCAATATTGGCCAAAAATAACATCTCTGAGGTGATGGCATTAAATACTTCAGGATTAGCATAATTTAAATCCCACTGAAAGCTATTAAATGTGGTCCACACCCACTTTTGACTGGCTTCATCGAAGGTAAAATTGCCTCGGCGAACTTGCGGAAAAATCTCGCGTAAATTGGCTTCGTATTGCTCTGGAATGTGTTTGTCATCAAACATCCAGTAGTAATTTTGATACTGCTTGTCGCCGGCTTTTGCTGCCTGCGCCCACGGATGCTCGTCGGACGTGTGATTGAACACAAAATCCAAAACCAAACTAATGCCAGCCTCATTTAACGCTTCAGCGAGCGCGGATAAGTCTTGCATTGAGCCAAGCTGGGGGTTTACCTGACGATAATCAGAGACCGCATATCCCCCATCACTTTCGCCTTTGGGCACGGCATAAAGCGGCATCAAATGCAGATACGTCACACCTAAATCCTGTAAATACGGAATGCGCCCTTTGAGTTTTTCTAAGTCTCCAGCAAAGAGATCAACGTACACCGC
>CAXRCC010000291.1:0-5794 GCA_964228975.1 Paraneptunicella sp.
CGTCCAGAATTAAGTTAGTGATGATGGTGCTGATGCTGTTTACCGATATCGGCACTAACGTTAGCATTCACGGTGATTTTTTCACCATTTTGGAATACTAACGTCATTGGCACTGCTTGCCCTGCTTTTAGCGGTGATTTAACCCCGAATAACATAAGGTGATAACCGCCCGGACGAAGCTCGAATACTTCTCCTTGCTTCAACACAAGTCTCTCTTGTTTTTGCATTTTCATCACGCCGTTTTTCATAACGTTGTTATGAATTTCAACACGTTTTACGGCGGGAGAGTTTGCTCCGATTAAAATACGCTCGCTGTTACCCGTATTTTCGATTTTCATATAGGCTGATGTATTGGGAACACCCGGTGGCAAAAGGCGAACTTTGGATTGCTCAACATGAATGCCAGCCGTTGCGTTAGCGGCGAAAAAGGCCAAAGCCATAAAGAAGCGTTTTTTCATACAATTCAACCTATAAACATTTACAGAGATTAAACTGCATCTGATGGGTCATTGGCAACCTAATTGACAGCGAAAATGATGAATTTTGTCGATTAAATTCATCGAAATGCTCGCATCCTTGCGAAAAACTCCCTTCCACGACATTAACTAAATTTTTTCTCGCGAGTTCGCGTCGCTAAATAAATAATACCTGCCACTAGAAGCACTGGCCACATCACCGATAATCCAGCAAAGAATATCCCTAAAATAATGCTAGCAATAACAAAAGCAACTAGTCCTATTACACTCAAAGTAACAACAAATCCAAGAGCAACTAGCGCAACTGCAACAACGCCCACAACAAGAAAGCCAATAATGGGCTCTAATAATTCGCCATTCATCGTAATGGACAAGTCCATCCAATGACTGGCGATTTGCCCAAGAACAAACATCGCCAAAACCCAAACCGCAATGATAGTTAATGTGCGTGACATAGTGATAGCTCCTTTATCTTGAGGGTAACAACACCGCAGCTAAGAAATAACCCATAGCAACGGGAACAGGGAACATAAAAAACGCAATAACTGTAAGGAGGCGAACAAGCCATAATTGAACATTGAAGTAGCGTGCAATGCCTGCACAAACGCCCGACACTTTCTTGTGTAATGTTTCCTTGTAAAGTCGATTTAAGTCATAACTATTTTTCATGATTTTCTCCTGTTTAAAGTACGATGTTGCTGATTTTGATAAGCGGCTCTTAGGCCACTCTCTGACGCAACGCTTCTAACTCCTTATTCAATTTTTCATCTTTTTCGAGTGCTGCTATTTCTTGGCTTAGGCTGGTATTGCTATCAACAAAATCGAATGCCTCAAGTTGCGCTTCTAGATCATCAATTCTGCGTTCATAGTGATCAAAACGCTCTTTAACGTGCTCCATTCTGTGATGGTGCGATGCTGCCTTAGCATTCATTCGTACTTCTACGCTTTGCGCTCTGGCAACAATTGCTTTTTGTTTATTTCTGGCTTCTGCTAATTTGTCAGCCAGACTTTGCGCGTCCGCCTGAAGTGTTTCAATTTGTGCTTTAAGGTGGGAAAGGTCTTCTTGCACCAGTTGCAGCTTTTCTTCTGCTTCTAATTTTTGGGCAAGAGCCGATTTCGCTAAATCTTCTCGACCTTTGGTTAACGCCAGCTCTGCATTTTCTTCCCAGTGCTTGGCTTTCTTTTCATAAACGCTAGCTTGTCTTTCAAGTCCTTTTTGATCAGCGATATAACCCGCTGCAACTTGACGAACTTCTCCTAACGCATCTTCCATGTCGGCAATAATTAGCGACAACATTTTTTGGGGATCTTCTGCCTTATCTAACATGGCATTGATGTTGGCTTGTAAAACATCACCTAATCTAGAAAATACACTCATTCGGGTTCTCCTTTTTTCGTTCTGAATGCGACCTTGAAACTTTTAGGCCCGCGTCTATTTTCTCTATTACATACATCATGCCAACTATTAAAAATGCTATAAACAACTGTTATATAAGGCTTTATTTCATTTTCTGTTTATTTACTCGTTTAATTGATAAAGATTTGAAAAACAAATATTAGTGAATTTGACTAATGACATTGTGATTTTGACCAACACATTTTTTATGAAAAATAATGGGCAGAAGTGCACAGGCCTAAAGCGCACAAAAACATAGAAGAGAACTAAAAAGGGAAATAAGAAACACCAAGCGTGAAGTACAACAAACTTAAAAACACAGATTTAAACAGAGGTATAAGCAGAGGCAGAGGCAGAGGCAGAGGCAGAGGCAGAGGCAGAGGCAGAGGCAGAGGCAGAAATAATAAACCGCGTATTCAATTATCGCTCAAAATAAAAAAAGCGGTAATCAGGAAGATTGACCGCTTTCAAAGCTAGGTTCAGATTGTCTACGACAGAGGCCAACAATCCAAAAAAGTAGCGCCCCAACTACATAAGCTAAACAAGGTGCAATTAATAAACTAAATACAGCGATAGGTTCAACCATGCTCCCTCCATTGTTTATTCCGATTTTTCGGTTGCTACCTGCTTTGTTTCTTCTACTTTAGAAATAAGGACTTTAGTTTGATACGCTTCTTCTGGAGAGTCGAAGTGCAAACCAGCGCTCACTACCGCGTTATACACATTGTTAGATAATTCAATAGCGGTTGATTTAGCCGCTTGCGACACCACATGATCAACAACATATTGTAAAGACACCTCAGCAGCATTCGCCTTAGCAGTAAAACCTAGAGTAGAAAGTAAAATAGCAGCAACCGTAAATTTCGTTTTCATGACAAGCTCCGTTAGATAATGGTCGGTTCAATTAATTAGTCGTAACTCAGTTTGATTTGGTTGTAGCGAGGTTTGTGCCAACTTGAAAAAAATATTTAACCCATTGTATTTATTGAATATATTTCTTGGATTATTTTTACACCGACTATGCACCTGAACAACTCACACAAAATAATGGCCTAATTGACCACACCATTTAGCGAAACTGACCAACTGCTCTTAACTCACTTACCGATTCAAGCTAAACCTGCTGAATTCAGCTAGACACTCAAGGCTATTCCTCAGACAATACGCCCCAATTAAATCCCTTACGATATAACGAACTGCCATGAAAATTGCCTTATCCCAGATGCACGTCATTCCCGGTGATCGTGAAGCCAATATTCAAACCATGCTCACGACGATCAACCAAGCCAAAGCCGACAGCGTCGACTTGCTGGTTTTCCCCGAGTTATGTGTTTCCGGATACATGCTGTCTGATTGGTGGTTATCTCCCGCTTTTATTGAAGAATTACAGGGATATAACGAGATTATTCGAGAAGCGAGCGATAATATTGCCATCGTCTTTGGCAATATTTATCAAGACAATCACATCAATGATCGGTTGAACGACGATGCCCATCATCCCAATAAAGATGGACGTATTAGACTTTATAACGCTGCCTGCATCGTTCAAAATAAGCAATGGGTTAGCAGTGATGCACAACACCACCTGCTCCCAACCGGGATTCAACCCAAAGCCTTGCTGCCCAACTATCGCTTCTTTGATGACCAGCGCTACTTTTTCTCGTTATCAGATGTCGCGCTAGATATGAACGTCGATATTCCTACTTTATGCCAGCCTTATTCGCTACAAGTTGCCGGCAAAACCTACAAAGTGGGTTTACAAGTTTGCGAAGACCTTTGGTGTAAGGATTACCGGCATGCAGGCAAAGCATTAAATACGAGCCGATACCTTATCGATAATGGTGCAGAAGTCATTATCAACATTTCTGCCTCGCCTTGGACACATCAAAAGCATGATGCCCGAGACAGAAGAATTGCCTTCCTTGCGCAAGATGTTGAGCAATTTGTGCCGTTCTATTACGTTAATAACGTAGGGCCACAAAATAACGGCAAAAATATCATCACATTCGATGGTGGAACTACGGTCTATGATAACCTAGGCCAGCCTGTGGCCTTTTCAGATAAAGCCTTCGAGTCAGATTATCTCATTATCGATCACGAGCAGCTGCCTACAAAAGCCAAAATACGTGAAAAGCATAAGGCTATCGCACAAAAGTACCGAGCTATTCAAAGCGCACTAAAATCAACAAAAGACATGCTAGGTTTACCCCAGCACCCGAAGTTCGTGGTGGGTGTGAGTGGCGGAATCGACAGCGCGGTTGTCGTTTGTTTATTAGAGCGAGCATTCGGCAAAGAAAGCGTCTGGTCGGTGAACATGCCCACTCAATATAATTCATCAGCCACGCAAAATGCCGCACAACACATCGCCGATAAACTAGGGATAAAACACATGCAAATCCCTATTCAAACCTTAGCCGATGCTCAACTAGCACTGTTTTCGGAACTAGACGAAATGTTAGAAAATACCGAGTACATGCGCAAACTGTCAGATGAAAACATTCAAGCGAAAGTACGCGGTACCTCAATTTTATCCAACCTCGCCGGGCGTTATGGCCGTTTCTTTACCAACAACGGTAATAAACTGGAAACCGCACTTGGCTATGCCACTTTATATGGCGATGTTGGCGGTGTAGTTGCTCCTATTGGCGACCTTACAAAAGCGGAAGTATTTGAAATGGCCCGCTATATGAATAGTGATGTTTTCCAAGATGAAGTCATCCCTGAAGCCCTGCTACCTAACGCATTATTTGAATTTGGCGAGGACGATATTGCACCAAGCGCGGAACTAAGAGAGGCACAATTGGATCCGATGAAATTTGGTTATCACTGCGCCTTGTTGGAAAAGTTTACCAGTTTTAACAAAACGGCCTGTGAAGATGTAATGCAGTGGTATTTAGATGGGGAATTAGCACAGCAACTCAACATAGATGATAAATTGCTATTACGCTGGGGCCTCGATGATCCCGCAACATTTGTCGAAGATCTAGAATGGTTTGCTCGAAACATTCAGCGCAATGTTTATAAACGAATTCAATCTCCACCTATTATCGTAACCAGCCCATCAGCTTATGGGTTTGATATCAGAGAAAGCCAACTTCCGTGGCAAACAAGTGCTAAATTCGATGCGCTAAAACGTCAAATTTTGGCCAGCAACTAAGCTGTACTAATACAACCAAGCCTTAAAATGACACAGTGCTTCTTCATATTGTTGAAGCACAGCTATTTGTTGTCAGCGTTTTGAAATCGGGATTGCTCAAATTCTTCAACGCGTGCTCTGGTCAGCATCACTTCATTTAACGCTTGCTCAAGTACCGCCGATGTCGTTTCTTTTTTAATGGCATTTTGACTTAAGAATCGGCGGAAAACTTTGCCCGCTGGCTGCCCTTGAAATATGCCCAGCATGTGCCTAATTACATGCCAAGCTCGTCCTCCGGCATCAACATGCTCGTCAATGTAGGGAATCATCTTCTGAATCACCGCTTCCCTTGAAAGGGCTGGCTTATCTGATGCATAAAAGCGCGCATCAACGTCAGACATCATATAAGGATTAGCGTACACCTCTCGTCCAACCATAACGCCATCAACACTTTGTAAATGCTGTGCGACTTCATCTAACGTTTTCACGCCACCATTAATCGATATATGAAGCGATGGAAATTCTTGCTTAAGATGATAAACACGGTCATACATCAAAGGCGGGATTTCGCGATTCTCTTTAGGAGAAAGCCCCTGAAGCCAGGCTTTTCGAGCATGCACAATAAAGGTATCGCAGCCGCTTCCGGAAACAATATCAATGAAACGGGTTAAGTCTTTATAGTCATCCATGTCATCAATGCCGATGCGACACTTCACGGTAACAGGAATATTCACCTTGGCTTGCATCGCTTCAACACAATCCGCCACTGTTTGTGGATGCGCCATT
>CAXRCC010000292.1:0-25555 GCA_964228975.1 Paraneptunicella sp.
GGTCTGGGAGTTTCGTACTAGCCCCGCGGGGCAATACGCATTTGCTGCGTATCATGATGAAAATAATGATAAAAAAATCAATGTTGCAGATGGAAGAATGCCTTCAGAAGGGTTAATGTTTAGCAATAATGTTATGGGAAGAGCGGGTCCACCAAGTTTTAAACAGAGTGCATTTGATCTAACTAAAAGCACGAAAATGGTGGTTCAAGCAAAGTATTTCAATCAAAATGGCGAGTGAATATGAAGAATTTGGAACAGCTTAGGGCTGAGTTTGAGCAAACCAGTAATCGCGCTGTTTCATTTCCTATCGCAGGCACCATAGTGTGGTGTGTGATCGGTGTCGCCAGTGTGTTTTTATCGTCCTATACCGCGCTATTGTTTATGTTATTTGCAAGTGGCGCAATTTTCCCAATAGCCTTACTTGTCGCAAAACTCCGAAAAGAAGACGTGATGTCTTCTGTAAACCCTCTTTCCAAGTTGCTCGCATTTGGCGTATTAATGGTTAATTTGTTGTGGGCGGTCCATGTCCCTTTGATGATGAAAGCGCCTCAATTTGTTCCATTAAGTGTAGGGATTGGCTTGGGTCTACATTGGGTTATTTACTCTTGGATTATTCAACATCCCGTAGGATTGGTTCATACCATTTCAAGAACCGTCGGTTGTGTATTGATTTGGCTGATTTTGCCATATGAACAGCTACTAACAGGGATCGCCAGTGTGATTGTTATTTGTTACGCAGTGAGCATTTTTGTTATGTTAACTCGTAAAGTTACCCTGCCCAACGCGCTTTAGGTGCCCAGTAATATAGAGGGAAATTGAATAAAAGGGAGGCGACGAAAGAGTAAGAGGAAGGCGCTGGCATCTACTGGAGCATTGAGACACCAACACCTAAAAAACTTATTTAATAAGCTTCACAATGTTTTGCACAACTTTGGGATGACCTGCAACAATTTCACCGCTTCTGAAGTGCTCATGACCACCTTGGTAATCGGTCACCAAACCGCCAGCTTCTTTAACCAGTAATTCACCTGCCGCTACATCCCACGGTTTAATGCCTTTTTCCCAGTAGCCATCTAATCGGCCTGCTGCGACATAAGCTAAATCCAATGCAGAAGAGCCACTTGTGCGTACATCGCCTGAGCGTTGGTACACTTGGCTGAAGCGTTGAATGGCTTCATTCGCGCCTTCTTTATTTTTGTAGGGGAAGCCTGTTGCGAGGAACGTGCCTTCAAGATCTTTTTGAGTGTTGACGCGCAAACGGTAGTTATTCATCTGCGCACCGTTACCTTTTGATGCGGTAAATAGCTCATGGCGAATAGGATCGAAGACGACAGCTTGATCAAGCTTGCCTTTGTACATTAAGGCAATAGAAACGGCAAAGTGTGGAATACCCATTACGAAGTTGTTTGTGCCATCAAGCGGATCAATGATCCATTTGAAGTCATCAGAACCATCAGTGATACCAAGCTCTTCGCCAACAAAGCTGTGTTCAGGATAAGACTGTTTAATTTTATTGATAATCAGTTGTTCAGCTTCTTTATCAATTTTGGTGACATAATCGTTATCACCTTTACGTTCCGGTTTAATGTCTACGTCGGACTCGAAACTACGAGCAATCAAATCCCCCGCAGCGCGCGCAGCGCGGATTGCAATGTTTAGCATCGGATGCATTGTGGTACCACCAAATTGTAAAAAGAACTATGTAAGCGATCCTAAGGCCCATGCCTCAGATCAAAGCGGCGCGCACTCTATCAAAGATTGTATGGAAAATAAACCAGAATTTAAGAGACGGTAGTGCGCTCAGTTTGTTATTTCCAGTTGTTCGATAATTATACTACTTCGAGACGGTATAATTTTGAACCAAACGTGTGAGCTCTTCTGATTTTTCTGATACACGCACCGTGCTGGATTGCGCTTCATTCATCAGTTGTTGATTATCTTCCGCTAAATCAGTCACTACACTCAGTTGATGCGCCATATCTTTGGTTACGGTACTTTGCTCGTCGGCTGCGGTGGCAACTTGTGAATTGTATTCTTCAATCTTTTGAATTAACTCCATCACCAGCGTGAGTGAGTCGCCAACCTGATTAGCGATACCCCTTGTTGACTGCGCTCTTTCATTGGCTTCTTGAATAGAGGTTACCGACGACGCGCTGCCTGCTTGAAGATCGGTGATGATCTGGCTTATCTCTTCGGTGGAATCTTGTGTGCGTTTGGCTAATGTCCGGACTTCATCGGCAACAACGGCGAATCCTCTACCTTGCTCGCCAGCCCGAGCCGCTTCAATAGCCGCATTCAGTGCGAGTAAATTCGTTTGCTCAGCAATGGCACGGATCACCTCTAGCACACGACCAATATTGTCACTTTGCTCGGCTAATTTTTCCATCACGTCGCTAGTGCTCATCATTTTCTCAACTAACGATTCGCTGTTGCTCACGTTGTGGTTTACCAGATTTTGTCCATCTTGTGATTTGGTCACACCTTCGCTACTGACTTCATTGGTTTGATTGGCAATTTCTGCCACTGTTTGCGAGGTGGCGGCCAACTCTTCAATGGCTGCTGAAATTTGCATCGTCAGCGCGGATTGCTCATTGGATTTGGTAGTGACTTTGTCGAAGTTTTCTTTTAAATCAACCACCTCTTGGGATAAGGAATAGGCGCTTTGCTTCACACCTTTAACGGTTTCCTCGACCGAGTCCATCATGGTATTGAAACTGGAGGCGAGTGCGCGAAGTTCGTCTGTAGAGCCGGATTTATCGTTCATTTTGTAGCGACCAGAAAAATTAAGCTTATTGGCGCAGCCGTTAATAAATGCGACTAAATTTTTGATGGGTGAGGCAATCAGTGATGAGATAAATATAGCGAAGAAGCTGGAAACCACAGCCATAATCAATGACACGAACAATGCAGTCGCCGTTAATGCGCTGATGATGGATGTGAGCGGCGCAAAGGCTTCGTGCCGGTCAATTTCACTAACAAGTGCCCATTTAACGCCATCGATATCAAGTGGAGCGTAGGCCGATACCACTGTTTCGCCACGGTAATCGACAATGTCTTCGATTCCGGATTGCCCCTTTAAGGCTTTTTCTACGGAGGAAGATACCACCTTTTGTAACCCGATTGAGGTGTCTTTAAGTTTGATTTTTTCGATGTCTGCGGGGGGCGTTGTGGAGCGGATTTGTTGTAAATAGTTCGCTTTATCTTGAATCAGAAAACGACTATTACTTCGCATGATTTTGTCTTCTCCTACCAAGTAAGTTTCTCCGGTTTCGCCAAGCCCGCTTCTTGCCCAATGTTCTTCATACGTCATGATGGCATTGATTCTGTCAACCGGCATTTGGAACACCAGTATGCCAACCAGTGAATTATTACTGATGATGGGGGAGGCAATGAAAGACGCCGGACTGTTGTACGAAGGCAAATAAGCTTCGAAATCAATCAGTACCGGTTCGGTTTGTGAAGATTGGACCACTTGCCTGTAAGCTTTGGCGAGACCTGAATCTCGATACGCGCCAGTTGTGAGTGACGTTGCAAAATCAAGCTCTTTGTAAACGGAGTACACGACATTCCCTTCGGGGCTAACAATAAAAATATCGTAGAAACCAAATTCCTGTAAATACTGTTGAAAAGAGGGGTGGTACAGTGAATGTACAGCACTGTAGCTTGAACCATCTTGGGTATCGGTGAGGTTGTTTTTTTCTCCAAGAGCATGGCTGTTGTTGCTAATAAAGGTGTACTGCAACGATGCCGCATTCGCATCTAAAGACTGATAAAGTTGGTTAAAGTCGACGTTGCCTTTGGTGTTGCTTTCGTTAAACAGTGAGCCAAACTGATTATTGTAAAAGGCGGATAAAGAGTTCTGCTTGTCTTGTGAACTCGCGCTGAGCTGCGCTTCTGAATCATACTTAGGAAAGGCGTTGCCAAACTCTGTGGCAGCATTAATTGTCATGGTGGAAGATGACAAGGTACTGACTTGACTTCTTATCGTGCTGAAGTAGTTTTCGATTTGATCTTTTTTAGAATCTTTAATGCTAATGAGTCGTTCAGATATCTGCGTATTGAGTACATCTTCTATACGATCTTTTGTGATCCACCATAACGCAATGGCTAGAATCAAAAGAGAAGTTAAGACGAGAATCGACACTTGAATGGTGATCTGTGTTTTTAATTTCATAGGAAGCTCGCTGTACTCAGTTATTACGGCTCTCTATTTAAAAGTGGACACTTATCGAACACCTGTCAAAGATTAATCATGAGAATCGGGTCAATGCCAATGAGCTGATAAAAAGCGGTGATTGGCGAAGAGACCCAGTTTGGATAATTCGTTTCTAAACAGGCTTATCCCTCCACTTTCTTTTGCAATAAAGTACGAGAACTCAAATTCAACTTAATGGTAAAGGCATTGAAGATTTGCTCCGCAGAAGCGGAATCTTGTAGGTTGAGCAAATTAAAGGCCATTGCTTGCTCGATGGTGGAAACAAAGGCGGAGTGCAACTCGTCTGCACTAATGTGGTATCCAGTATTATCGCTACGCACGGTGGAGATATCTTCTAAGCAATGTTTCCCATAAACCAAGTACTCAATTGTTCGCTTAGTGAGCTGTACTAAATGGTAAAGATGATCCCAGTCTGGATACGACTGGCCTGTAAGCCATTTTTGAAATGTCTTTTCTGATAAGTTGAATCCGATATCGTCGTAATACAGCTTTAAGCGCTTAGCTCTTCCCCTTTCTTTCCAGCCTAGGGAGTCCAACGCTTCATGCAATCGATTAGCGAAATCAGTTTTTGAATGGAATTTTGTCATGTGACTTATATTACGCCTTTCGGTAAAAAAATTAAGTATTTTGTTGATTGGCAAGCAATTTTCTCGTTGTTTGAGATGTAATCGTGCAGTTACTTACCAACAGAAAAGAATCCACCGAAGATTTCATGCAAATATACTGTATATTAATACAGTATATTTGTACAGGGGTCTCAAAGTTGGTGCAATGCACAATGCCTGCATTTATTTCAAAGTTGGGTAAATTAGTACCTCGATTATTGCTTTGCTAAAACGTAAAGAGCCGGGGATGAAAAGAATGAAAGTGCAATAGAATTGCGGTGGGAAAGAGGCATAATGAATGACTTTCCCCGACAATAATCAAGATATGTAGAGGGGGATAAAAATTACAGATATAGCTCCATAAAGGTCGCTGAACCATTTTCTGGTTTTAATTCATAGGGTTTAAAACCAAATTTTAAGTAAGCATTAAATGCAATTTTATTTCCTGTTAAAACCTCTAACGTAATTTTACAGCACTGACGTTTTTTCCCTTCATCAGAAACGGCTTGCATTAGCATTTTACTGATGCCTTTACCTCTGAAATCCGTGTGAACGGCTAAATCATGGATGTTGATAAGAGGTTTACTCGCAAAGGTAGAAAATCCCTCAAAACAATTTGCGATACCCGCAGGTTTACCGTCAGCGTAAGCTATGAAAGTAAAGGCATTAGGACGCTTTGCTAATTCAGTGGTTAGATTCTCCTTTGCATAATTACTCAGAGGTTTACCGCCACCCATTGCGTCTTCTGCATAGTGGTTTAATAAGTATAAAAGGTGTGCTTGATGCTCAGGATTCAAATAGTCGATTTTGATTAGATTTATGTGCATGCTTTGACTCAATCTTGCCGCGAGATAATGCTAAAAAACTATAATATCGTTAATTTAAGTCAGCTTCTTGAATATTATTTTTAGATTATGTTCTTGGAGCAATTTAATGCGCTAAGTTTTTTCTAAAGGATTTCTGTTTAAATGTGACATTTGGGCGTTAAAACAACGATTTTGCACTAGACGCTTGCTAGGAATGGTGCTACCTTAAGCTTGTTTACACCAGTTTGCCCCTGTTTTTCATATTTTCTATCCGAAAATTTAATTAACTACTTTTAACTTAGAACACGAATTATTTGATTCAGTAAATTGCCCTACGAGCAATTCAATAATCTAAAGACCCACCGTTATGAATCTAACCGAATTAAAAAAGAAACCGATTAACGAATTAGTCGACCTTGCCGAAGAAATGGGCATCGAGAATATGGCTCGAGCTCGCAAGCAAGACATTATTTTTGCCATTCTAAAGAAGCACGCCAAAAGTGGTGAAGACATCTTTGGGGACGGGGTGCTAGAAATTTTGCAAGATGGTTTCGGCTTCTTGCGTTCAGCGGATTCTTCTTACTTGGCAGGGCCAGATGATATTTATGTCTCTCCTAGCCAAATCCGCCGTTTTAATTTGCGAACCGGTGACACGATTGCGGGGAAAATTCGCCCGCCAAAAGATAGCGAACGCTACTTTGCATTATTAAAAATCAACGAAGTTAACTTCGACAAGCCTGAAAACTCTCGCAACAAGATCTTATTCGAAAACTTAACGCCTCTACATGCTGCTGAACGCATGAGAATGGAGCGCGGTAACGGCAGTACAGAAGACATTACTGCACGTGTTTTAGATTTAGCTTCTCCAATTGGTAAAGGTCAGCGTGGCCTTATCGTTGCACCGCCTAAAGCGGGTAAAACATTGCTTCTTCAGAATATTGCACAATCTATTGCTGCAAATCACCCTGAAGCGCAATTGATGGTATTACTGATTGATGAGCGCCCGGAAGAAGTAACAGAAATGCAACGCCTTGTTCAAGGTGAAGTGGTTGCATCTACGTTTGATGAGCCTGCTAGCCGACACGTACAAGTGGCTGAAATGGTTATCGAGAAAGCGAAACGTTTGGTTGAGCATAAGAAAGACGTTGTTATCTTACTTGACTCAATTACGCGTTTAGCTCGTGCATACAACACCGTGATTCCTTCATCAGGTAAGGTATTAACAGGTGGTGTTGATGCCAATGCACTGCATAAGCCAAAGCGCTTCTTCGGTGCGGCTCGTAACGTTGAAGAGGGTGGCAGTTTAACCATTATTGCAACTGCGCTTATCGACACAGGCTCTAAGATGGATGAAGTTATCTACGAAGAGTTTAAAGGTACGGGTAACATGGAATTACACCTAAACAGAAAGATTGCTGAAAAGCGTGTATTCCCTGCCATTGACTTCAATCGCTCTGGTACTCGTCGTGAAGAACTACTGACAGCGCAAGATGAATTACAGAAAATGTGGATTCTGCGCAAAATCGTTCATGAGATGTCTGAAATTGATGCGATGGAGTTCCTCATCGGTAAGTTATCAATGACGAAAACGAATGATGAATTCTTCGATGCCATGCGTAAGCAAAAAAGCTAGCTAAGCGCGAAATTGCATAAAGAAAAAGCACCTTAGGGTGCTTTTTTTGTGAATTTTGTTGCGGATATGAGGTGCGTTACGCTTTATTCTCGAACGAGTGTGCTAATTAAGTCGTCTTCGAAGCTAAAGCGCTCTTCCATTTTTTGCCCAAGAGAAGCGAGTTCTTGATCGAAGCCTTCCAGTTCATCTACATCATTGATACTGGCAAAGCGGTCATTAAACGATAAGGCACTGTCGGTGCTAGTAGAGAATTTAGGGAAAATCTGTTCTGCGCGAGCAATATCATCGGAATCTTGCAAAATACGTTCGTAGATCTCGAAGTGACCCGCAGAGATGTAATCCATTAGAATTTCGCAAAAAGACTGGATGTCTTCTTTACCGGGCAAGGCGTTGTCAGTTCGTTCGAATGGTGGAAGCCCAGCGAGTTGGCAATATTGAACGAGC
The DNA here is from genome assembly GCA_964228975.1 of Paraneptunicella sp. Taxonomy (GTDB): domain Bacteria; phylum Pseudomonadota; class Gammaproteobacteria; order Enterobacterales; family Alteromonadaceae; genus Paraneptunicella. Next base: position 7,705 of record CAXRCC010000292.1, read on the forward strand.
AGCTGTTTGCGTTCTTCAAGCCAATTATCGATTGTAGAGTTAAAACCGCCCCATCTTTCTTTAGCTTGCTCCAACTTGGTAAGCATAGGCTAATCCTCATATTTTATTTTGGTAGCTGAACTTAAGTATAACAAAAAGCGTATTTTACAAAAGTTAACTTATGGGTAATGGGCAAATCGCGGATGCAGTGTTACTCTCATCAAGTTATTTATTAAGGGTCTGAAGAAAAAATAAATGATAGTTCAAAGTCCTGATGTTCAATTGCAAGAGCAAGCGTACTGGATTGTTGTTAGCCAAGACAAAGTACTCAGTGTTGAATCTAACAATCAAGTGATAACAACGCACTGGCAACAGCTTTCCTATATCCATGAATATGAAGATTGTATTGTTGAGGTAGGGCGACACAATGATCGACCTTGTTATCTGGTCGATACCGGCAGTGAAGTGATAGAGGCATCGGGGACAGAGTATGTGGGCTTGCGTTCACTGATGATGAACTCTGAGCCAGAACTGTTTGGTGTTTTAGCAAGAGCCTGGCAAGTCGCGCTGTTCATGAGAACACATCGTTTCTGTGGGCAATGCGGTTCGCGTACGCACAATGTTGGCTGGGAAATGGCTGTTCAGTGCTCAAATTGCTCCCATCGTAGCTATCCCCGTATTTCGCCGTGTATCATCGTTGCTATTCGCGATAAAGACCGTATCCTTCTCGCCCAAGGAGTGCGTCATAAAGGTGGAATGTATTCGACGTTGGCAGGATTCGTTGAAAGCGGAGAAAGTTTAGAAGAAGCGGTTCATCGAGAAGTCTTTGAAGAAGTTGGCGTGAAAGTGAAAAACTTAGAGTACTTCGACAGCCAGCCTTGGCCTTTTCCTCACTCATTGATGGTTGGCTTTTTAGCTGAATATGATGGCGGTGAGCTTGTTCTGGAAGAGAATGAGATTGCGGATGCGGCTTGGTTTACTATTGATGACCTGCCGTTATTGCCTCCTACGTTTTCTATTGCTGGCCATTTAATACAAGAAACCATAGAACGAATTCAGAAAAACCAGTAGGGTAAAACAAAGAAGCCTTACCAAAACGGTAAGGCTCTAATGTTTCTATAGCGCTTCGGACCTGTGTTTCAGGACTCTTTGTTATTATCTTGCTGCGTTAATATTGCATCGCGCATTTATGGTATAGCAAAGCTTTTTCTAAACTGACAAGTTTTTTAGTAAAAAAAGTGAAAGAAGAATGTTTTTACTTGAAATGAGTAGAAAATTCGCTGTTAAAAACTAGATTGTGTAGAATGTTTCCGATTAACATCTTAAACCAGAGATATCCAAAAATTTATGCAAGCACTTAAAAATGAGCGGTACTTAAAGGCGTTGTTAAAACAACCAGTTGATAAAACTCCCGTTTGGATGATGCGTCAGGCGGGCCGTTATTTACCTGAGTATAAGGCCACTAGAGCGCAAGCTGGCGATTTTATGTCTTTATGCAGAAATGCTGAGTTAGCTTGTGAAGTGACGTTACAACCTTTGCGTCGCTTTGACCTTGATGCGGCGATTCTCTTTTCCGATATTTTGACTATTCCTGATGCAATGGGATTAGGCTTGTACTTCGGTGAAGGTGAAGGCCCTAAGTTCGAGCGTCCAATCAATTCAAAAGCCGATGTTGATAAAATTGGCATCCCCGATCCTGAAGGTGAGCTTCAATATGTCATGAATGCTGTGCGTACTATTCGCAAAGCATTAAATGGTGATGTGCCGTTAATCGGTTTTTCTGGTAGCCCGTGGACATTAGCCACGTATATGGTTGAAGGTGGTTCAAGTAAAACCTTTGGCAAAATTAAGAAAATGGGCTTTGCAGAGCCTGCTACGTTACATGCATTGTTAGATAAGCTAGCTGACAGCGTAACGTCATATTTGAATGCACAAATTGCCGCTGGCGCACAAAGTGTGATGATTTTTGATACGTGGGGTGGCGTGCTTTCTCCTCGCGACTACAAAGACTTTTCACTGCAATATATGCACAAAATCGTGGACGGCTTAACGCGCGAAAATGATGGGCGTAAAGTCCCTGTCACGTTATTTACTAAAAACGGTGGCCAGTGGCTTGAAGCTATCGCTGCAACGGGCTGTGACGCAGTCGGATTGGATTGGACAATTGATATTGCCGATGCAAGAGCGCGCGTAGGTGATAAGGTTGCTCTTCAAGGCAACATGGACCCTTCAATGCTTTATGCCACTCCTGAGCGTATTCGAGAAGAAGTTGCGTCGATTTTAGCAGGATACGGTGAAGGTTCTGGCCATGTATTTAACTTAGGCCATGGTATTCATTTGGATGTACCACCTGAAAATGCAGGCGTATTTGTGGAATCAGTTCATGAGCTGAGTGAGCAATACCATAAGTAGCCATCATTAATTGATGTTGAAGCGTAAAACGCCTGCCTGATGCAGGCGTTTTTGATCAGGCGTCTCGTGGTAAGCCTTTTTCAATGCTGCGAATTAAACGCTGCGTAGTGCGCTCATCACCGCTGGTAACAATGAGGTTTTGTTTTTGCCGTTGTTCCTGAATTGCCCAATCAATGTGTTCTTTAACCATTTCAGAGCTGCTGTTTTGTTTGTCATGTAACGCTTCAACAATAGCCTCATCATAGGGAGCGTTGCCTAACGCGACGGCAATGTTTCTTTGCCACTTCTCAAACCCAATGCGTCGAATTGGCGAGCCTTCTGTTAACGTTAAAAATTGTTTTTCACTCCAGGCAAATAAGTCGAGTAGTGCAGGACTGTCGAGTGAACGACGGGTGTGAAAGTCTGGTTCTTTTGTGATTTGCCCGTAGCGATTCCATGGACAGATTAACTGGCAGTCGTCGCAACCATAGATTCGATTCCCCATGGCTTTGCGAAAACCTTCTGGAATAGCACCGTCATTTTCGATAGTGAGGTAAGAGATGCAGCGTTTTGCATCGACGGTGTAAGGTGCGACGATAGCTTGAGTTGGACATATCTTCAAACAGGCGACACACGAGCCACATTTTTCTTCAATCGGTTGATCAATAGGAAGTGGCAAATTGATAAAGAGCTCTCCTAAAAAGAACCAAGACCCCGCACTTTGATTGAGTGTTAAGGAGTGCTTTCCTGTCCAACCGATACCGGCTTTTTCCGCGATGGCGTGCTCTAACACTGGCGCTGAATCCACGAATGGGCGAAACTCAGTCTCGGGAAAATTATCTCTAATTTTCTCACCCAGTTTTTTCAGCCTGTTTCTCATCACTTTGTGATAATCGCGACCGTGCGCGTAGCGGCTGATGTAAGCTTGTTTAGGCTGTTTTAAGGTTTGTGCGAATTTGGCATTAGGGGGTAAATAGTCCATCCTTACACTGATGATCCGTAAGGTGCCAGGGACTAATAGCTCTGGTTTGTAACGCTTTTCGCCGTGAGCACTCATAAAGCTCATTTCACCGTGGTATCCTTTTTCTAACCAGTGTTGTAACGGCGCTTTGTGCTGTTCAAGGTCAATATCGGAGATGCCAACTTGTTGAAAACCAAGTTCTTTGCCCCACTTTTTGATATTGTTGGCAAGTTGTTGCAGTTCCGGCTGTGGGAGGTTGGACATTGAATTCTTATGTAAACATTTTTCCTCAAGAGAGTTTAACACACAAAATATATAAGGCTGAGCAAGTTAGGAAGGTGGAACCTGTTGCGGCTAAGCAAACTGGCGTGAGTATGTACACCTTGATGGAGCGCGCCGGGTTAGCGGTATTTAATGTGTTAAGACAATCCTATTCTGGTGCAAAGTCACTGCTTGTGCTTGCAGGAAAAGGAAACAACGGAGGCGATGCTTACGTTGTGGCGCGCTTAGCGCATGCGCAGGGGTTGAAAGTGACCCTATGTGAATTTGCCGATGTTGAGTCATTATCCGATGATGCCATCACGGCGCGTAAGGCGTGGCTTGAGCAAGGCAAAGCTGCGACACATTGGCAGGATATTGCTTTTACTCAGTTCGATGTGTGCATTGATGGATTGTTAGGAACAGGCATTGAAGGGGATGTAAGAGCGCCGTTTAACGACGTGATTGAAAAGCTCAACAACAGCGGTATTCCTGTTATTAGTATCGACATTCCCTCAGGACTACACGCAGACACGGGAATGATTTGTGGGATAGCCGTACATGCACAACACACCGTGACGTTTATTGGCATAAAGTCGGGATTAGTAACCGGAATCGGTAAGCAACAAACAGGGAAGCTGCATTTTGATGATTTGGGCGTAGGTGAAGCGTTCCAGCGGCTTGCGGATTCCAAAGGCAGAGTCTTCGGTTTTGAAGATCTACACCCATTACCTAGCCGCCCGCTATACAGTCACAAAGGCACTTACGGAAAGCTATTATGTGTTGGCGGCAACCAAGGAATGCCGGGTGCGATAAGAATGGCGGCAGAGGCGGCCATGCGTTGTGGAACTGGCTTGGTTAAAGTGTATTGTCACGAAAATAATCGAGCATCAGTCATTGATGGACGGCCTGAATTGATGGTTGTATCCGATAAAGAAGCGTTTCAAGAGGCGTTACATTGGTGCGATACCATGTTGGTTGGGCCCGGTCTTGGGGCAGGTGAATGGGCCCAAGATGCGTTAAAAAGTGTGCTTGAACATGCTCTGCAGGCTCATAAGCCTATCGTCGTTGATGCCGACGGGTTAAATCTAATCGCTAAAGACAGACAATTGATTCTTCCTAAACATTTAGCGATCATAACGCCCCATCCCATGGAAGCGTCCCGAATTTTGCACACCAGAGTGGAAGAAGTGGAATCTAATCGCTATTTGGCGTCTATTGAATTAGCCAAGCGGTTAGACTGTGTTGCGCTACTTAAAGGTGCGGGTACTATCGTTGCTTCGCAAGGAAACTTGTGGGTGTGTGAAAACGGTAACCCCGGTATGGCAACGGCGGGCATGGGAGATGTGCTAAGTGGCGTACTTGGCGCCTTGCTTGCACAAGGAATGGGGTTAAGACTAAGTGCAATTTACGGCATGTGTTTGCACAGTTATGCGGCGGATTTAGCCTCACAAGAATTTGGTGAACGAGGGCTATTGGCAACAGATTTGTACCCATTCTTACGTAAGTTGGTGAATGCCAAAAGTCGTTCCCCGCAATGTATTGATTTGTAAGAGAAGTGAAATTGAAATTTAGTGTTGAGTTAAGTACCCAAGAAGAAACAGAATCTTTTGCAGCCAGTATTGCTGCAGTTTGCTCGTCTTTAGACAGTCGGTTAGCGATTCACTTAATCGGCGATCTTGGCGCGGGGAAAACCACTTTTTCTCGCGGCTTCATTCAAGCTTTGGGTTATTCAGGTCGTGTTAAAAGCCCAACTTATACCTTAGTTGAGCCTTATGACATTAATGGGCGCGCTATTTTTCATTTTGATTTGTATCGATTGGCCGATCCTGAAGAATTGGAGTTTGTCGGCATTCGAGATTACGGGGAAGGGAACAGTATCAGTTTGATCGAGTGGCCAAGTAAAGGTGAAGGCTTCTTACCCAATCCCAATATTTGTATTAACATAGCCTTTACCGATTCTGGTCGTCTGATTACGATAGAAGGATTGGATCCTGTGGGTGAGAAAGTGGTACAGCAACTAGAAGAAAAATGAGTATTAGAAAGCTAACAAGTGCTTTAGGCCTTTTTTTAATTACACTGTCTTTTTCTGTTTGGGTTCAGGCGGCAAATACGGTGGATAGTATCCGTGTATGGCCATCTCCTTCCAACACGCGTGTGGTTATTGACCTAAAACAAAAGCCCGATTTTACTTACTTTTCGCTAAGCAATCCGCAGCGTTTAGTTATCGATCTTTCCAATACTAAAAATACCTACCAGTTATCTAAACTTACCCATAAAAGTAAATTGCTTAGAAAAGTCAGAGTCAGCAAGGCAAAAAAGAAAACAGGCTTGCGATTTGTGCTGGATTTAACCCGCGCGGTAAAAGCGCAGGTTTTTGCGTTGCCGCCAACGGCGCCCTATGGCAATCGCCTAGTGATAGATCTTACCGACCTAGAACAATCACAAAACATTGTAAAAGATCAGCAATCTGCCAAGCGTAATCGCGATATTGTGATTGCGATTGATGCAGGGCACGGCGGTGAAGATCCTGGCTCGGTTGGACGCGGAGGCAGTTACGAAAAGAACATCACTTTGAGCATTTCAAAAATGCTGGCTAAGTTAGTTAATAAAGAGCCTGGTATGTCGGCCGTCATGACACGAACGGGTGATTATTATGTTGGTTTGAGCCGCCGTCCTGAAACGGCAAGAAAATCTAAAGCCGACTTGCTCGTTTCTATTCATGCGGATGCGTTCACGACCCCTCAACCAAGCGGTGCTTCTGTTTGGGTATTATCGATGAATCGAGCTAATTCCGAATTAGGTCGTTGGATGGAAAAAAGTGAGCGTCACTCGGAGCTGTTGGGCGGTGCCGCCGAGATCATTCAAGACACGGCTAATGAGCGCTATCTAACACAAGCGTTGCTTGATATGTCGATGGATCATTCCTTAACAACAAGCTATCAAGTGAGTCGCGGTATTTTAAGAGAATTAAAAGGCGTGACCAAGTTACATAAAAAGACGCCCCAAGCTGCGAGCTTGGCTGTTCTAACGTCTCCCGATATTCCCTCTGTGTTGGTTGAAACCGGGTTTATCTCTAACCCAAGAGAAGAGAAAAACTTGAATTGGAGTAAATATCGAGGACGACTTGCCAGCTCAATTTTTAAAGGAATTAAAAAGCACTTCCAAGAAACGCCTCCCGATGGCACTTTATGGGCAAGTTGGCGACAAAAACATCGAACTCATCGAGTTCAAAGTGGCGAATCGCTATCCGTGCTGGCAAAGCGCTATAATGTTACTGTTAGGAAGTTAAAAAGCGCGAATAACTTGAAATCCGATATGGTTCGTATCGGGCAAGTGCTAACCATCCCTAGCGATTAAGTCAAAGTCCTTTAGTTAGGCATTTTTTCATTTCTAGATTGAGACACACCTTTTGAGCATTAAAATATTACCTGCGCGCTTGGCAAACCAAATTGCTGCCGGAGAAGTGGTTGAGCGACCCGCGTCCGTGGTCAAAGAACTGTTGGAAAACAGCTTGGATGCGGGGGCTACAAAAATCGAAGTGGAAATCATCAAAGGTGGTCACAAGCGAGTACTAATTCGTGATAACGGAAAAGGCATCGACAAGGAAGAGTTAACCTTGGCGTTAAGCCGACATGCGACCAGTAAAATTTCCACACTCGCTGATTTGGAAAACATCGAAAGCCTTGGATTTCGAGGGGAAGCACTCGCCAGTATTAGCTCAGTGTCACGCTTAACATTAACGTCACGCACGAAAACGCAAGAACAAGCTTGGCAAGCGCAGTGCGAAGGACGCGACATGGACGTGATCATTTCTCCTGCGGCTCACCCTCAAGGCACAAGTGTGGATGTGCAGGATTTGTTTTTTAATACGCCAGCTAGGCGAAAGTTCTTAAGAACAGAAAAAACCGAATTTACACACATTGATGAGCTGTTTAAGCGTGCGGCGTTGAGTCATTACGATGTGCATTTTGTGCTTAAGCATAACGATAAAATTGTACGAAATTATCCAGCGGCGCGAAATACGTCGGCGAAACTTAAGCGGGTAACACAAATCTGTGGCAAAAGTTTTGAGAACAGCGCGATAGAGTTTTCCAGCGATTATCAGGATATTCAGTTTCATGGTTGGGTTTGTGCTGCGGGCGGTGCGCGAGGGCAAAACGATCAACAATATGTATACATTAACGGAAGAATGATGCGTGATAAGCTCATTGCGCACGCCATTCGTCAGGCCTATGAAGGGTTGATTGCGCCGGACAGTTATCCTGCTTATGTGGTTTATTTAACCATGCCGACACACATGCTTGATGTTAATGTTCACCCCACGAAACAGGAGGTGCGCTTTCATCAAGCCCGTCTGGTTCATGACTTCATTTACAAAGCCATCAATGACACGCTCCAGCAGCATCTGACTTTGCCTCATTGCGATGCTGAATCGTTTTCCCATATGAATTCACCAGAGCAAGCAAGCCAAACCTACACTCAGTTGCATGACGAGCAAGCGACGCATCAATATATAAAACCGTTGGAGAGTCGTACTGAGCAAACGGGACATTCCTCGCAAGACCGTCGCAATACAGGGGGATATTCAACTTATCAAGAACCTCGTAATGCGATGCCACAGAACGTTTTTGAAACGGCGGCCCACAACTATCAACGCCTAATGCAACCTGCGTCCTCATCGAGTCAAACGGATGCACGGGAAAGCTCAGGAAGTATTGCTCAAATGCCAGAGCCGCAAGGCATGCCGCCCTCGCCAAATAAAGAGGTGAGTGAGCATGGCATAGAGTCAGTAAACCCGCATGAAAGGGAGTCGAGTTTTGTACTGGATTCGCGCAATCAGTTAGTGCATTGGCATGGCAAAATTTTTGTGGTTGCGAGTTATGAATTAGAACGCCACCAATTAATGCGCCAGTTACAAACCCATGTACCCGTTCTACAACCTTTATTAATGCCTATCGCCATTAAAGCTGACAAAGCGCATATAGCGTGGTTTAACGAAAATCAGTCGCTCTTCGAGGCGCTGAATATTGAACTTGCAGATATCAACGGAAAATTAGTGCTTAGAAAGATTCCTGCTGGCTATCGACAGGTTGATTGGGCAACAGCCATTAACACATTGTTAGCTCGCCTAATCGAAAAGGAAGACAAAGAAGCGGCATTTGCACAAAGTGTTATCACGAGCCAGAAAGAATATGACGCTGCCCATCAGCATATTCTATGGGCTTGGTTCGTCAGTGATAATACCACCCAACATCATCAAGGTAACGTCGATTTAAAAGCGATATTACCTGCGTCCAAAGAAATTCAATTAACAGAGTGGCTTGCGTGTCATGAATAAAGAAGTGCCTATTGCAATTAACATTATGGGGCCGACAGCTTCAGGGAAAACGGCACTGGCCATCGCGTTAACGCAACAATTGCCGTGTGAGATTATCAGCGTCGACTCCGCTTTAATTTATAAAGGCATGGATGTTGGTACGGCAAAGCCAACAATAGAAGAGCAAACGCTGGCACCTCATCAGTTGATTGATATCTTGGACCCGGCCCAAAGCTATTCAGTGGCAGAGTTTAGAAGCGATGCGCTACAAGCGATGGAAGCGATTCACGCTCGTGGAAACATTCCCATTCTGGTGGGGGGCACCATGATGTATTTCAAAGCGCTGGTTGATGGTATTGCAGAATTGCCTGCTGCAGACCCGGCAATTCGCGAGAACATCGAGAAAGAAGCGCAAGAATTAGGGTGGGAGGCACTTCATAATACTTTGAAGGAAGTCGACCCTGAGTCAGCACAACGCATTCACCCAAATGACCCTCAAAGGTTGGGGCGAGCGCTGGAAGTCTATCGTATAAGTGGGCAGCCAATGTCTAAACTCATGAAGCTCAATAGTGCGCCTGCGCCTTATCAGTTTTTACAGTATGCGATCGCACCGACGGAGCGTGCGGTATTACATGGGCTTATCGAGCAAAGATTTGATCAAATGTTGGAAATGGGGTTGGAAAAAGAAGTAGCCGCCCTTATGAATAGGGGGGACCTAAATTTGGACCTACCTTCAATGAGATGCGTAGGTTATCGCCAAATGTGGCAATACTTGTCTGGTGAGCTAAACTTGCAGGAAATGCGAGCCAAGGCAGTCGCAGCAACAAGGCAGCTGGCAAAACGTCAATTGACTTGGTTACGTGGATGGCAAAACGTTACTTGGCTTGATACTTTTAACACTGAAAATACAAATATTGTGTTGAAGGCTATTCAAGCGGTTCGACCATAAGCTTCGTACTATACAGGCATTATAAATACTGTATACTGAGGTTCAGTCGAGAAAGAAGTAAGAAAAACAATAACTAGAAGAATCCATTGAGAGGCACATAATGGCAAAGGGACAATCACTCCAAGATCCTTTTTTAAATGCTTTGCGTAAAGAACGTATCCCCGTGTCCATTTATCTGGTGAATGGCATAAAGTTGCAAGGTCAAATTGAATCATTTGATCAATTTGTTATCTTGCTTAAAAACACTGTAAGCCAAATGGTATATAAACACGCGATCTCCACTGTTGTTCCGGCACGAGCAATTCCAATGTCCGTGAATAATAATGATGATGGGGATGACGCCTAAAAACAATGACGCTAGAGGATTAATGCTTGTTTGACCGTTATGAAGCCGGTGAACGGGCTATTTTAGTTCATATTAACTTTTCCGATGAATCATCAAGAGAAGATCTGCATGAATTGCAGATGTTAGCTTCATCAGCGGGCGTGAGCGCAGTCGATGTTGTAACAGGCTCACGTCGGGCACCCCATGCGAAGTTCTTCGTAGGTAGTGGCAAAGCAGAAGAAATTGCCAATGCTGTTAGAGCAACAGATGCCGACGTCATTATTTTTAACCATGCTTTATCTCCTTCCCAAGAGCGTAATCTAGAATCCGTTTGTAAATGTAGAGTGCTGGACAGAACAAGCTTGATTTTGGATATCTTTGCGCAACGAGCAAGAACACACGAAGGTAAACTTCAGGTAGAACTTGCGCAGTTAAAGCATATATCAACTCGACTTGTCCGAGGATGGACCCACCTAGAAAGACAAAAAGGCGGGATCGGACTAAGAGGGCCAGGGGAAACCCAGCTCGAAACAGATCGACGATTATTACGTGAACGCATTAAGACGATCACACGTAGATTACAGAAAGTACAAAAGCAGCGAGAGCAAGGCAGAAGAGCAAGAGTACGTAACGAAATTCCAACCGTTTCTTTAGTTGGATACACTAATGCGGGTAAATCGACACTGTTTAACGCGATTACAGAAGCAGGTGTTTACGCGGCAGATCAATTATTTGCTACTCTTGATCCTACATTGCGTAAAATTGAGCTGCAGGAAGTAGGACCTGCTATTCTTGCAGATACAGTAGGCTTTATTCGTCATTTGCCGCATGACTTAGTGGCCGCTTTTAAAGCCACATTACAAGAAACACAAAATGCCGATTTATTGTTGCACGTTGTTGACTACTCGGATGACAAGTACCAAGAAAATGTTGATCAAGTCAATGAAGTACTTGATGAGATTGGTGCTGGTGACGTACCACAGTTAGTGATTTGTAACAAAATAGACAGGTTGGATGGAATCAATCCTAAAATCGACGTTAACGAAGATGACATGCCCTTAAGGGTTTGGGTTTCAGCCCAGAATAGTCAAGGACTTGATTTATTAAATGACGCCTTAACCTCGTGTTTGGCGGATAATATGGTGCAATATCAATTACGAATTCCTCCGCAACAGGGTAAACTTCGCGGAGCGCTGTTCGGACTGAACTGTATCATGGCAGAATCTTATACTGACGAAGGCGATTGGCTGGTAGATATTAAAATGCCAGCAAAGGATTGGCAGCGTTTAGTTAAACGTGCTGATAGTGATTTGACTTCGTATTTAGTGCAAGTGCATTAAAAGCAATATTCATCAATTAATTGACGGAGAAAGCGATGGCTTGGAACGAGCCCGGGAGTAACAATAACAATAAAGATCCTTGGAAAAACCAAGGCGGCCGCGATCAGGGTCCCCCTGATTTGGACGATATCTTTAAAAACATATTCAAGAAGTTTGGCGGTTCTAGTGGTCGCGGTGGTAACGGCTTCGGCAGTAAAGGGCTAGGAGGCGCTGGATTAGGCGTAGTACTTGGTATCTTACTGGTTGTCTGGTTTATCAGTGGCTTCTATACCGTAAAAGAGCGTGAACGTGGCGTGGTTTTACGCTTTGGTCAGTTCAGCAAACTCGTTGAGCCAGGCTTACAATGGAAACCGACTTTCATTGATACCGTTACCCCGGTGGATGTGAACACGATCCGTTATCTTCCTGCTTCTGGTTTCATGCTGACAGGTGATGAAAACGTTGTTCGCGTTGAAATGGAAGTCCAGTATAAAGTTGTAGAACCCTATAGCTATATCTTCTCTGTGACGAGCCCTGATGAGAGTTTACGCCAAGCACTTGATGCAGCCCTTCGCTATGTTGTTGGTCATTCAAAAATGGATGACGTTTTAACGAGTGGTCGTGAAGTGGTTAGACAGCAAGTTCGAGAAGAGCTTGAAAACGTCATTGCACCTTACAACATGGGCATTACTGTGACAGACGTTAACTTTAAAGATGCGCGTCCGCCAGATGAAGTAAAAGCCGCCTTCGATGATGCGATTGCAGCACAAGAAGATGAGCAGCGTTTCATCCGAGAAGCAGAAGCTTATGCCCGTGAAATAGAGCCTCGTGCACGTGGTCAGGTTCGTCGTATGGAAGAAGATGCGCTTGCATATAAAGAGAAAGTGTTACTTGAAGCCAGCGGTGAAATTGCACGTTTCTCAGAGTTGTTACCTCAATACCAAGCTGCGCCAGAAGTGACGCGCCGTCGTATCTACCTAGAAACGATGGAACAGGTATATAGCAATACCAGTAAAGTGATGGTTGATAACCAAGGTAGTGGCAACATGATGTATCTTCCACTGGATAAGATCATGGAGCAAACCCGTTCATCACGTCCAGCAACAACTTCTCGCAATACAATAGAAGGCTTACGCACAAGCCCAACCGGTACGGTTAATACGCCAGCTACGTCAAGTAGCAGCCGTTCAGATCGTTTTCGTGATGGGAGAAACTAATCAATGAAGAATTTAATTATTGCAGTGCTTATCGTACTCATCTTCTTAGGCTTTGGAGCGGTATTCGTTGTTAAAGAAGGTAATCGTGCGATTGTTATTCAATTTGGTAAGGTAAAGCGTGATTCTGAAACGAATCAAACTATTGTGTATGCACCAGGGCTACACTTTAAATTACCTTTCCTTGATACAGTTCGTCATTTAGATGCGCGTATTCAAACACTTGATGATGCGCCAGACCGCTTCGTTACCGCTGAGAAAAAAGACTTGATCGTAGACTCTTATGTGAAGTGGAAAATCAAAGATTTCGAAGCTTATTACGATGCTACTCGTGGCGGTATTAAAGAGTTAGCTGAAGCACTTCTAAAGCAAAAGGTTAACAACGGTCTGCGTTCAGAGTTTGGTACGCGTACTATTCCTGAAATTGTATCCGGTGAGCGTTCTGAATTAATGGACGAAGCTATGCAGCAATCTTCAGAAAGTTCTGATGAGCTGGGTATCGAAATTGTTGACGTACGTGTTAAGCAAATTAACTTGCCACTTGAGGTAAGTAACTCGATTTTTGATCGAATGAGAGCCGAACGTACGGCTGTTGCGAAAGAACACCGTTCGCAAGGTCAAGAGCAGTCTGAAATTATTCGAGCTGAAATCGATCGCCGTGTAACGGTTATGTTAGCTGATGCTGAGCGTAACTCGCGTAAATTGCGCGGTGAAGGTGACGCAGGGGCAGCGAAGGTTTATGCAGAGGCATACTCGAAAGATCCCGAGTTCTTTAGTTTTGTGAGAAGTATGGACGCCTACAAAACCAGCTTCAACAATAAGCAAGATGTACTGATTCTGGAACCGGACAGCGACTTCTTTAAATACATGAAAGAAGCGAAAGGCAAATAAGCCTATAATGAATCTAAAGGAAGCACCCATTTCGGGTGTTTTTTTTTAATCTATTGAAAGCAGCAGTGTGTTATGTGGGAACAACTTTGGATCGCATTTGCGATGGTATTAATCATTGAAGGTCTTGGGCCGTTATTGTTCCCTAATAAATGGCGGAACTACATTGTTCAACTGACACAACTTCCTCTAGGTCATCTGCGTCAGCTTGGCGGCATCTTAGTTGTTGTTGGTGGCTTTATTCTTTTCTATCAATATTCTTAAAAATTATTGTAGTAAAAACCACCACTTTTCAAACGTTTGCGTGTGTTAACGGAAACTTATGCCACTTTGTTGATAAAAAGATGAACATCTCAAGCTAAATTTGTTAGAATCCCCGCCTATTTTATTTGAGGATTTTTTAGGCTTTTCATGGCAAACAATGTAGTTGTTCTTGGCACCCAATGGGGTGACGAAGGAAAGGGCAAAGTCGTCGATTTATTAACTGACCGCGCAAGTTACGTGGTGAGATATCAAGGTGGCCATAATGCAGGTCACACACTGGTTATTGACGGTGAAAAAACCGTATTGCACCTGATTCCTTCGGGTATTCTACGCGACAACGTTAAATGTATTATCGGTAACGGTGTTGTACTGAGTCCTGAAGCACTGCTAAAAGAAATGCAAATGCTGCAAGAGAAAGGCGTACCTGTCACTGAGCGTTTGATGATCAGTGAGGCTTGTCCCTTAATTCTTCCGTTCCATATTGCATTAGATCAAGCACGCGAGCAGGCTCGTGGTAATAAGGCAATTGGTACAACAGGCCGTGGTATTGGTCCAGCATATGAAGATAAAGTTTCACGCCGTGGTTTGCGTGTAGGTGATTTATTCTGTGCTGAATCATTTGCAACGAAGTTAAAGGAAGTCATGGAATACCATAACTTCGCGCTTCAGCATTACTACAAAGTTGACCCTGTTAATTACGATCAAGTACTTCAAGATTCCTTAGCGATTGCTGATACGTTGAAGTCGATGGTTGTTGGTGTAACTGACCTTCTTGATAAAGCGCACACTCGTGGTGACAGTATCATGTTTGAAGGGGCGCAGGGCACATTGTTGGATATCGACCACGGTACATATCCTTACGTTACGTCTTCGAATACCACTGTTGGTGGTGTTGCTACAGGTGCAGGCTTTGGTCCGTTAAAACTGGACTATGTACTTGGTATCGTTAAAGCATACACAACACGTGTGGGTAGCGGTCCTTTCCCTACAGAGCTTGACGATGAAGTGGGTCAACACTTAGGCGTTAAAGGCCATGAGTTTGGCGCGACAACAGGTCGTAAACGTCGTACTGGTTGGTTTGATGCCGTGGCAATTAAGCGCGCAGTCCAAATTAACTCAATTACGGGTTTCTGCTTAACAAAACTTGATGTACTTGATGGATTAGACACCATCAAAATCTGTACTGGCTATAAGCATAAAGATGGCACAATCAAAGACGTGCCCCCGATGGCTGCTGATGATTATGAAACAATCGAGCCTGTGTACGAGGAAATGCCGGGTTGGTCTGATACCACATTTGGTGTGAAGGTATACGATGAGCTACCGCAGCAAGCAAAAGACTATATTGCTCGCTTGCAGGAAATCACAGGTGTTCCAGTTGATATCGTATCAACAGGTCCTGACCGTGTTGAAACCATCATTCTAAGACATCCTTACGACGCATAATTGTTCGTTGCGTTTATTGGATTGAGAGGCTGCATTTTGCGGCCTCTTTTGTTTTTCCTCTCCCGTTTCTTATTATTGCGCCTGTCCGTTATTTTTCCGTCGAACTCCCTTTCCTTCTACATAATTAATTTCACTTAGTGCTTGATGTCATCGGATGAGTGACTTAGTTTATCTAGCAATCGATCTTATTAACTTTTTATTAACTTGGGTTTTATCCCCAAATGGACTCTAGCTATGCAAATAGAAAACATTGCTCCACAAGTTGAGCGTTTACGGTCGTACTTCTCAACAGGTAAAACGCGCAGTGCAGAATGGCGTATTGCTCAGCTGAATCAATTAAAGAAGTTAACAGTAGAACAAGAAGGCAGAATAAAAGAAGCCCTAGACAAAGACTTAAACAAGTGTGAGCTAGAGGCGTGGAGCGGAGAGCTGGGTTATACCATTGCGGAAATAGACTACAGCTTAAAGAAACTCAATAAATGGATGCAGCCCCGTCGTGTAGCAACCCCCATGGTTGCCCAGCCGGGTAAAAGCTATATTCAGCCGCAACCCCTTGGCACTGTGCTCATTATCGGCGCGTGGAACTACCCCTATCAACTGGTTATGGCACCGCTAATTGCCGCTATTGCAGCAGGTAACTGTGCGGTATTAAAGCCATCTGAACTTGCTTCTCACACTTCTGCCTTAATAGCAGAGTTAGTGCCTCAATATCTCGACAACGAAGCGTTTGCCGTTGTAGAAGGCGCTGTAGAAGAAACCACAGCGTTATTACAGCAGCAATTCGATCATATTCTATACACAGGTGGTGAAGCTGTAGGTCGTATCGTGATGCGCGCCGCTGCGGAGTACCTGACGCCAGTCACACTAGAGCTTGGTGGAAAAAGCCCGTGTGTGGTTGATGCCAGTGCCAATATCGATGTCACAACATCTCGCATTGCGTGGTGTAAATGGATGAACGCAGGGCAAACGTGTGTGGCGCCAGATTACGTTATCGTTGAAAAGCAGTTTGCCGAAGAATTCATTTCTGCGATGAAAGACAAGATTAAGCAGTTTTATG
This sequence comes from Paraneptunicella sp., assembly GCA_964228975.1. GTDB lineage: Bacteria > Pseudomonadota > Gammaproteobacteria > Enterobacterales > Alteromonadaceae > Paraneptunicella. The sequence goes on from CAXRCC010000292.1 coordinate 24,076, forward strand.
GCGAGGACAACGGTGTGAGCAGTGATGATTATGCAAAAATCATCAATCAGCGACACTGGCAGCGTATCGTTAATTATATGGATAATCAGAATGTTATTTTTGGTGGGCAAAATGACGAGTCGAGCTTATACATTGGCCCGACGTTAGTTATGGAGCCAGCACTTGATTCTCCTATTATGACAGATGAGATTTTTGGCCCATTACTACCGATCATAACCGTGGACTCAATAGAAGAATCAATTCCCCTGATAAACAGCCGCTCTAAGCCGCTTGCTATGTATATTTTCACTAAAGATATGCGCCTCGAAAATCGCCTGTTAAATGAAACATCGGCAGGTAGCGTATGCATTAACGATGGCATGATGTTTATGACCAACAAAGAACTTCCTTTTGGTGGCGTTGGTTCAAGTGGAATGGGAAGCTACAGCGGACAAGCAGGTTTTGATACTTTCAGTCATCTAAAAGCCGTTATGAAACGCAGCTTTATGATGGATGTTGACTTAAGATACCCCCCTTATAACGACAATAAACTAAAATGGTTAAAGAGGCTGAGTTAAGTATGTCTAATTCATTATCACCGTTTCATTTAGCTATTCCTGTTGCGGATCTTGATAAAGCTGAACACTTCTACGGAACCTTGCTTGGATGTGAGAAAGGACGTAGCAGTGATCAGTGGATTGATTGGAATTTCTACGGTCATCAACTTGTTACTCATTTGGTAGAGGAAATGACCCAGATTGAAGGGTATAATAGCGTTGATGAAAAAGCGGTCCCCGTCCCTCATTTTGGTGTGGTATTACCTTGGAAGGAATGGGAAGAGTTAGCTTCAAGGCTAAGTGAGCACGGATACCCGATGCATATCGAGCCCTATATTCGTTTCGCTGGGAAAACGGGAGAACAAGGAACCTTCTTCTTATTTGACCCGTCGAATAATGCCTTAGAATTTAAAACATTTAAGGACATGAGTACGTTGTTCGCCAGCTAGCTGAGGAAGGTATGCTAGCGGTTAAACAGCATACCTAAAACAGTAGGTTTTGGACTTTTCATGAAATATCATGATTCCCATGCCGACTCTCAAGTTAAGATGCAGTCGGCAATACAGTTACTTGAAGAACACAACTTAGCTTATACCCCTATCAATTATGCCGTTGCGTATGATTATGTCACCGGCACTAATCATAGACTCATAGGCTTATTAAACGAATATATTCAAGCGCAGAATATTGATGCCTATGCTTTTGAATCGCTCTATAACGAGTTTATTGCCAATCATCCAGATAGAGATGCGTCTAGCGTTTATCGTTTAAACGAAACGATTGGGCACCTTGGTCATGCCTGCACGAGCTCTAACCAGGTTGTAGGCGCGTTAGATGAATCAATTAGTGAGCAGTGCAATGAATCTGGTATGCCGGAGCTAAAATCGCTATTGAACGAGCTTAAATCAACACAAGTGAAGATGAGTGCGTGTGTGAAAGAGGCG
>CAXRCC010000293.1:0-15815 GCA_964228975.1 Paraneptunicella sp.
CGTGACTGGAGTTCAGACGTGTGCTCTTCCGATCTTATCACGACGCTATGATTCAAGCGATGGCAGCAAAGCGTTTCGGTGGAAAAGTCGCCGTTCAAGTGAAAAAGATCGTGGATAAAATTCCACCAGATCAAGTCCAAATCCCAGCTGTTATGGTCGACTACGTAACGATTTGTGATGACGAGAAGAATCATCCTTCTTCTTATGGCATTGCAGATTCCGTCGACCAAGAAGTGGATAACACTATTTCGTTGGCCAAATCACTCATTTTAGATCGCGCCATTAAGGAGCTTCCAAAAGGCAAAAACTGTATCAATCTTGGTATCGGTATTCCTGCCCTTATTGGTGAACGTCTGAACAATGATTTTGGTGAAAATTCACTCACTGTAGAGTCAGGTATTTTTAACGGAACACCATTATACGAGCTATCGTTTGGTGCTGCCGATAACCCTGACGCAATCATTGACCAAGCCGATCTATTCACATTCTACGATGGTGGTGGCATTGATGTAGCATTTCTCGGATTCGGAGAAATAGATGCCCATGGAAGATTGAACTCAAGTATGTTCGGCAAAAAGCAAACCGGCGCTGGCGGCTTTATTAATATTGCGCAATCAGCAAAGAAAATTGTGTTGTGCGGAACGCTGACGGCAGCTGGATTGGAATTAAGTCTGAACGATGGTGAATTGACAATTATCAATGAAGGAAAAGTTAAAAAGTTCGTCAATCAAGTACAGCAAATAACAGTGGATGCAAGCCACGAGTTATTTGCGAATAAAGAGATCCTTGTTATCACAGAACGAGCCGTTTTTAACCTATCCAGAGATGGATTAGAGCTAATAGAAATCGCATCAGGCATTTCAACCGATGAAATTGAGTCACAGATCGACTACCCAATTTCAATATCTCCTTCATTAAAAAAAATTAACTTAGTATAGGTTTCAAAAAATGGGCAAAAAAATCGCAATTATTGGTGGTGGTGCATCATGCATCGCATTCATTGAATCTTTCGTTAACGAGTGTAACAAGGAATCTTCTGAAAACTTACATTTAATGGTATTCGAAAAACTACCTGAAATTGGTCCAGGTAACGCATACCAAACAGATGCAAAATCGAATCTACTCAACACAAAAGCGGGTTACATCACTGCATTAAAAGATCGTCCCGGTGATTTCTTCAACTGGTTAGCACATAACCAAGATAAGTGGAAGCCAGAATACCCTGGATTAGAGATCTCTGAAGATAGCTACGCGCCGCGTCCACTGTTTGGCATGTACATGCAAGATACGTTTAACGCTGTTGTCGCAAAAGCAAGAGAAGCAGACATTAACGTTGATGTTATCCAAGATGAAGTGGTTAATCTAAAAGAAAACTACGATGCAGAAACGGTTTTAGTTTCAACAATTTCTGGCGCTGAATATGAAGTAAACAAATCCGTTATTGCATGTGGTACATCGCTATTAAGCCCAGATGCATTAATCGACCACGACCAAGTTTACCACTCGCCTTACCCAGTGGATAACATCAACAACAACATTCCAAAAGATGCGGATGTTTCTATTGTTGGTGCACGACTTAGCGCAATTGACGCGGTTATTGGCCTAATTGAAAACGGTCACAAAGGTGAAATTACACTTTACTCACGCAGCGGTTTATTCCCAAGTGTTCGCGGCGTACAAGGCCGTTACAAGAACAAATACCTTGCGTTAGATTTCATTAATCGCAACTACCCAGACATCAACATGACTGATTTGTCTGAACTTTTCTTCAAAGAAATGGAAAACTACCGTGCGACTAACCCTGATAACATGGAAGAGGAACTCGTATTCCCACCGCCCATGATCACGGATTTCGAAAAATTCCTAAGCTATGAAATCGACATGGCACAACACAAGCGCGGCTGGCAAGCAGTACTCTATGATACAAACTCGTTATTAGCAGACGTTTGGGGCATGTTGCCTGAAGGTGAAAAAGACTGGTTCATGAGCAAAATGCTTGCTTCTGCAATGTCTATGCGTGTATCTATTCCAGTTGAAAACGCGATTAAGATGCTTGAATACGTTAAATCTGGTCAGCTTAAATTTGTTACTGGCAACAGCGACATCGAGAAAGAAGGCGATCAACTGTTTGTAACAACATCAGACGGTGAAAAACACCCAACAGGTGCCGTTATTTATGCAACAGGTAGCCCACGTGATGCGAACATGTGTGATTCACCATTACTACGCAATCTATTAAGTGATGGCTTAGTTCGTCAGCATCCATTTGGTGGTGTTGATGTGTGCGAGAGATACCACAACATCGTTGATAACACAGGTAACTTCAGCAATACCATTTATGCAGTAGGCGAAATTACAAATGGTAAGTTCTTATTTACCAGTGCAATGGACATCATCGTTCGTCACGCACACAAATGTGCAACGGTTTTACACAAGCACATTACCCACGGTATCAAGCGCGATCTTGTAGCCTAACACGCTATAACATCCCACTTCGTATCAAATAAGGGGCGCAAGGTTTTTTCATTAACCTTGTGCCCTTTTTCTTTAGCTTGTTCAAAATCCTTAATCAGCGGTATCATTGAGGGCTATCAAGCCCACTACGTAAACATTTTAATGAAAGATATCGAAATCATTGTTGGTTCAATGCTTGGAGCAACTGAATATGTTGCCGATGAACTAAAAGCCAAATTAACGGAAAATGGGTTTAATGCCACCATTCACCTAAAACCGAATCTTGAAGAAATAAACAGAGAAAACCTGTGGTTTGTTTTCTAATAAACTCACTGTGCTGGCGATTTGCCAGATAATATCGAGCCTTTCTCGGAGCAAATAAAAACACAAGACTTATCAAACGTTCGCTTTGCTATCGTCGGCTTAGGAGATACCAGCTACGACACTTTTTGTGAAGGTGCAAAACAATTGGCAACAACACTGCAAACGCAGTCAGCCAAACTCATTCATCAACCTATCTATATTGATGTACTCGAATACCCCATCCCTGAAGAAGCTGCCGTAGAATGGCTTAATAATTGGTTAGCTGCAAAGCCTGAGCTACTCTAAGGTTATGAAAGAAGTTGAACTACAGGCGTTAAAAGGTAGCGTTAGCAATGACGCTAGAGTTCTTTATATTTTAGGACTACGACCAAACGCTAATCACACAACTGGAGTAACAGAAAAGCTCAATTACAAGTCTTTAACTGCGCTTTTAAATAGCACAGAAACCAAGTACACACGCGGCAGACAACTCAATGAATTAATCTTGGAACTGCAACAAAGTGGGCTGGTCAGCTTCGTTAATGATGTTTCCATGGAGCAATCATTTAATAAACAACCTCTACTGTTACCCCTTTTGATATTGCCCACTTCAGATTATCAAAACATCCATCACGATAAACAAAGTATGAGTACAAACTGGCAACCTAATGATGATTTATATGATGATTTAGCGTTGCTGGTTGGTATCGTGGAAAAAGAGTACTATAAAGACGAGCTTGGTGATTTCATTGCCTATTGGATGGGCCGACCAGAGGTACTGCATACCTCATTTCAATGGACTCAACGTTTCGTTCAACACATCAAAAAGAATAGAATTGCCGTTGGTTATAAACCAGCAAAGCAACTCGCAACGCAAACTATTCAGAAGAAAGCCGAACTTGTCACCGATGACAACACAAAAAAGCTGGTAGAAAAATACAGTGGAAAACATCAACGATAAAATCAAAAAGTTTGCTGAAACTCTAGGTAAAAAGCCACGAGAAGGTAAACCTGCCGATTATCAATCTTTGCGAAAAATCTACGATATGCAAGCCAATGAAGATGTTCAACGTCTTCAAAGAGAAGCGAAAAAAGAACGAATTGCTTCTTTACATGGTCGCTCAGATCTCAACCCCAAATGGGTTTTCGATACCCTCGAAATGGACAGTGATGACGCAATCGAAGCCATTAGCATCGCAAAGAGTTTTATCGCAGCACATGACGATCCTAATTGGCGTCAAAGCGCAGCCCATATGATGATTTTTTATGGTGATTATGGGCGAGGTAAATCGCATATTGCAGGCGCGATCGCTCATGAACTCATCGACACATTTGAGATCACGGTTTTATACAGGCAGCTTTCAAGTTTATTGGAAATGCGTCAATCTTCTTTTGATTTCTCAGCGCAAGATCACGCAGGCGAAAAGTTCCGCCAAATTAGCCAAGAATTATTAGAGGTCGATCTGCTTATTTTGGATGAAGTATGTGTTAATGAAAGCGTACTAAAAAAGCACTCACAGAGTTGGCTTGGTAATTTATTACGTCAACGACTAGTAAATAAAAAGAACTGTATTTTAATTACAAATCATAGCCTTAGAGAACTTGAAAACGCTTTAGGCTCTTATTGCTTCGAATCAATTAAAGAGTACGATACCTACAAAGTTCACTTTCAAGGAGAGAGTCGTCGCAAGACGATCGAAGACGATTTTCAAGCTGCACAATACAAGCCTAAATACGTCCCTAATCAGGTTAAATAAACCCGTTACTGACCAAAAAAAAGCCACAAATCGCATCGCATTTTGTGGCTTTTTAATCGGCTTATGGACGTGAAACGTTAGTCATCTTTCTTACGTTTTGCGTAATATCCATTTGCTTCGTCAATGAATTTTTCTTTCTCTTTCACCCAGTGACCTTGAACACTTTTGCTGTAGTTCAAGTAAAGTTTTCCATCAAAGATTTCAAACACTTCTGGATCAACACCAACCAAACGATCATCAGACATTGCATAAGCGCAGTGACCACCGTACTCAGGTAGATACTTAACAGGATTAGACTTAAATAAATCTAGGTTTTCCTGTGAAGAAAAGCGCCATTTTGCGCCTTCGTACTCGTAAGTGAACTGTTTTTTGCCTTCTACAGCTCGACCGTCTTTCCAGTAAGAAACGGTATCGTAACCATCGATAGCTAATCCACCAAAGAAACTTGTATTGATAGGACCATCGGCAAAAGATGCACCGCTCCACAAAATACTTAAGAACAATAATCTAACGATATATTTCATTGAATAACTCCATTGTTTGTTCGCCATAGTAAACCGAATTTACCCAAACGAAATTTCACTAAACGTGAATTTGCCTGTGTAAAACATTTTTGATCAACCGCTGATCAAGCATAAAGCCCCCTTAAAACGATCATTTAATGATCAATTTATCTGCATATTGCCTTTGCTGATCAAAAAATAAATAAGTTGACAGATGAATGATCAAACGCAGATCGAACAGTGATCAAACATTGATCGTAGAATGATCAATCAATGATCATTTTTTTCTGGAGATCAATAAAATTGCGGATCCTAGCGTGATCAAAACTTATCCACCCAGATCTACAATGATCAATATTCACACTCTGATCGCACGTGTTCCGTGGGGATCCACGATCAATAATTGATCATATGCATCGTTTATCCACAACTAGATCAAAGAATAGATCTAACTGTGGATAGATCTCTGGAAAACATCTTCTAAAGCATTGATCTAATGGTGATCAAAAAATGATCTTTTTTAAGCAGTGGATATTTCCACGGGTTAACCCCATGTTTTAAAGACATTGATCAATCTTTGATCACAAATTACGATCTTGCTAAATTTTTGATCAATATAGCTTTTTTATACTTAACCACAGAATTCAAGCTCTTTAATAGTAAAAATAACAATCTAAACAAGATCAAAGAGATCTTTTTTTGATCAGCTTTTGATCAAACATTGATCATAAAAGATCCTCAAAAATTTATTCGTTTCCCTTCGCTTGATTTCCATTTAAAATAACCGACCTTTTTTTAACCAGTGTTTGTTAGGATTATATATATGTTCTATGCACAACAATTTGATGTCATCGTTGTTGGCGGAGGTCACGCAGGGACAGAAGCAGCCCTCGCTGCCGCACGCATGGGCGCTAGTACCTTACTGCTTACCCACAATATCGAAACGTTGGGACAAATGTCATGTAACCCAGCGATTGGTGGAATCGGAAAAGGTCACCTTGTAAAAGAAATTGATGCACTAGGTGGCACAATGGCAACAGCCATTGATCAAGCAGGGATCCAATTCAGAACACTGAATTCCAGTAAAGGACCAGCAGTACGCGCTACCCGCGCTCAAGCAGATCGCGCACTATATCGCACTGCAGTTAGAAACGTTTTAGAAAACCAGCCCAACTTAACATTGTTTCAGCAATCCTGTGATGATCTGATTGTTGAACAAGATCGTGTAACCGGTGTTGTTACGCAAATGGGCGTTAAGTTTAAAGCAAAAACAGTGGTTCTAACGGTTGGCACCTTCCTAGGTGGTACGATCCATATTGGATTAGAAAACTTCAAAGGTGGGCGTGCAGGCGATCCACCCTCTATCGCGTTAGCAGACCGCTTAAGAGCAATGCCATTTAGAGTAGATAGACTCAAAACAGGCACACCTGCAAGACTTGATATTCGAACACTCGACTTTTCTGTGATGCAAGAACAGCCTGGTGATAATCCAACACCTGTGTTCTCATTCCTTGGTGATCGTACTCAACATCCTCAGCAAATACCTTGCTACATTACGCACACTAACGACCAAACCCACGACATTATCCGTAGTGGATTAGATCGTTCTCCCATGTATACCGGCGTAATTGAAGGAATCGGACCTCGCTATTGTCCTTCCATTGAAGACAAAATCATGCGATTTGCTGATAAAACATCACATCAAATTTTTGTTGAACCCGAGGGGCTCAATAGCTGTGAGGTGTATCCTAACGGTATTTCAACCAGCTTACCTTTTGATGTACAGCTCGATTTAATTCATTCCATTAAAGGATTTGAAAACGCACATATCATCAGGCCTGGATATGCCATTGAGTATGATTTCTTTGATCCTCGAGATTTAAAACAAACATTGGAAACAAAGTTCATTGAAGGTTTGTTTTTCGCGGGTCAAATTAACGGTACAACAGGTTACGAAGAAGCGGGTGCTCAAGGTTTACTTGCTGGTGCGAACGCAGCACAACAAGCTTTCGGCAAAGATGCATTCACTTTGCGTAGAGACGAGGCTTACATGGGAGTGTTGATCGATGATTTATCAACACTTGGTACTAAAGAGCCGTACCGCATGTTTACAAGCCGTGCAGAGTACCGCTTGTTGTTACGTGAAGATAATGCAGATATTCGTTTGACCGAAAAAGGCCGAGAAATCGGTTTGGTGGATGATTATCGTTGGCAGAAGTTTAACGAGAAAATGGAAGCTATTGAGCTGGAATCTGCACGATTAAAAGCGAACTGGGTTCATCCAACCCATGAAAATGCCGAAGCGCTCAATACGTATTTAAATAATCCTATTTCAAAAGAACATACGCTTGAAGAAGTGATTCGTAGGCCAGAAATGACTTATGAAAAACTCATGCAAATTGATGCTTTCGGACCGGGGTTAGTTCAAGAAAACCCGCAAGCGGCGGAACAAGTTGAAATTCAAATTAAGTACGCGGGCTATATCGAGCGTCAAAAAGAAGACATTGCTAAAGCGCAGCGTAATGAAAATATGCTCTTACCCAATGATTTCGACTACAGTGTTATTTCTGGGTTGTCGAATGAAGTGGTTGCTAAGCTTAAAGAAGCGCGACCAGAAACGCTTGGCAAAGCGTCACGCATTTCTGGTGTCACACCAGCAGCAATTTCTTTGTTATTGGTTTATCTGAAGAAACAAGGTTTATTAAGAAAATCAGCCTAATGCAATTTCCCTTAGAACAAATACAAGAAAAGCTGGCTAAGGCATGCCAGCAATTACCATTTAGCGTATCCGATGAGCAACAAAGCTTGCTAATTAAATACTTAGAGATGGTGAATAAATGGAATAAAGCATACAACTTAACGTCTGTGCGCGATCCGCTTGAAATGGTGACAGTGCATCTTGTTGATTCTATTGCTGTTGCGCCTCTGCTTGAAGGACGTCGGTTTATTGATGTGGGAACAGGTCCTGGATTACCCGGAGTGCCGCTTGCGATTATGTGTCCGGATGTGCATTTCGTATTATTAGACAGTCTTGGTAAGCGAATTCGATTCCTAAAACAAGTTGCTTTTGAGTTAAAACTTGCCAATATAGAACCGATTCAATCACGTGTGGAAGCACATTCTCCAGAAGTGGAATTTGATGCGGTGATCACTCGAGCTTATGCTTCAATTGAGCAAATGTTGAGTAGTTGTCGGCATCTTGTTGCGCCTAAAGGCAGGTTTCTCGCACTAAAAGGCGTGTATCCTGAGCAAGAACTTGAAGCGGTATCAGAGGATTTCTCCGTTTTAGATTCAATTCCTCTACAAGTCCCGGGGCTGGAAGCGCAGCGCCATGTTGTAAAAATTGAAAAATTGTAATTTGGAAGGCTTACATTGGGTAAGGTAATCGCAATCGCAAATCAAAAAGGTGGGGTCGGCAAAACAACCACAGCGGTTAATGTTGCGGCTTCAATGGCAGCAACAAAACGAAAAGTGTTGTTAATCGATCTTGACCCTCAAGGTAACGCGACAATGGGAAGCGGTGTTGATAAGTACGATGCTGATGCAACTGCTTATGAACTGCTCATTGAAGAACAACCTGTAGAAGATGTAATTGTTCCCTCTCCTACTGCAAAATTTGATGTCATTGCTGCTAATGGTGATGTTACCGCTGCAGAAATCAAATTAATGGAGCTATTCGCTCGAGAACTACGTTTACGAAATGCATTGCAGCCTGTTCGTGATAAATACGACTATATTTTTATTGATTGCCCCCCTTCGCTAAGCCAATTAACTGTGAATGCACTAGCCGCTGCTGACTCGGTGATTGTGCCTATGCAGTGTGAATATTTTGCATTAGAAGGTTTAACGGCTTTGTTAGACACCATTGAAAAGCTTGCTTCGGTGGTGAACCCCAATCTTCGCGTTGAAGGTGTGCTTCGTACCATGTACGATCCACGTAATCGTTTAGCGAATGATGTTTCGGAGCAGCTTAAACGCCACTTTGGTGAGCAAGTTTATCGCACTGTCATTCCTAGAAACGTAAGGTTAGCGGAAGCGCCAAGTTTTGGTGCTCCAGCTATGTATTACGAAAAATCTTCTACTGGTGCAAAAGCCTATCTGGCACTTGCTGGTGAAATTCTACGTCGCGAAAAAGCGAGTCAATCCGCATAAATCTTCATTAAGAAGTCAAAATTAGAGAGTAAGCATGTCTGCGAAAAAACGAGGTTTAGGAAGAGGTTTAGATGCATTGTTGGCAACCAGCCACAGAGAGCAAGCATCCACACCTGACGTTCCTGAAATGGCTGAGAAAAAAGGTGAATTGCAAAAGTTACCGATTGAGTTTTTGCAGCCCGGTCAATATCAACCTCGAAAAGACATGGTAACAGAGGCGTTAGAGGAATTAGCGGCCTCTATTCGCTCTCAAGGTATTATTCAACCTATTGTCGTTCGCCAAATTGAAGATGAAAAGTACGAAATCATTGCTGGTGAGCGTCGTTGGAGAGCTAGCCAACTAGCTGGGCTTGATGAAGTCCCTTGTTTGGTGAAAGAAGTACCTGATGAAGCGGCCGTTGCTATTGCTCTTATCGAGAATATTCAACGTGAAGATCTCAATGCAATGGAAGAAGCCCAAGCATTACATCGCTTAATGCACGAGTTTGAGTTGACGCACCAAGAGCTTGCCGATGCGGTTGGGAAATCCAGAACAGGCGTGACCAATTTACTGAGGCTCAATAATTTAAATGAAGATGTAAAATTGATGCTTGAGCGTGGTGATATTGAAATGGGCCACGCTAGAGCGCTCTTGGCACTTGATGGAGATAAACAGAGTGAAGCCGCGAAAGTTGTATCTCAAAAAGGAATGACCGTTCGTGACGCTGAAAATATGGTTCGTAAAATTCTCCAGCCCCCCCCAGAAAAGCAAAAGCCGAGTGTGGATCCTGACGTGAAAAAACTGGAAGGAAGCCTATCTGAAAACTTCGGTGCGCCTGTCTCTATTAGCCATAATGCCAAGGGTAAAGGGAAATTAGTGATTAATTTCGCGGACTTGGATCAACTCGATGGTATTTTGGAAAAAATACAACGCGAAAATTAATATTTACACTCTTTGCGATTCACCAAAAATTGAATATTGATTATTGAAATTGTAAATACGGTTTTTGGTTGAAAAGCCCCAGTAAAACAGTATACTTTTCGCGCCTTGAGTACCGTTTGGATTAGAGTGAGGAAATACGTGCCATCAAGATTGGCCACGCCGGGAATTAAATTTGCCAAAAAAATATTGGTAATGCAATCCTTGGTTGTAATTTTCTGTACCTTAGTAGCATCTTTTTTTGGATTTACCGCAGCGTTATCTGCGCTACTAGGTGGATTGGCGGCCATTCTGCCTAATATTGTGTTTGCAGTTTTTGCCTTCCGATTTGTCGGCGCCAGTAAAAATCAACTCGTCTATAACAGTTTTAAGACTGGATCCAAACTTAAACTCATACTAACGATAGTGATCTTTATCTTGATATATCGCTGGCCCGATGTGCAGGCCGGACCGTTATTCATCACTTTCGTTGTTTCCATGCTTGGTCATTGGGTAATAAGTGCGAAAAAGCACTATGCTGTATAAGCCTCGTCAGGTAGCGAGCCACAGACAGACCAAAGCGAAATTGCACACAGAATTCTAAAATACACAACTTGGGTAAATAAATGGCTTCTGAAATTTCAAGCACTGATTATATCCTGCATCACTTGACTAATGCTGCCATGTGTACAACCGAAAACGGTATTGCGTTTAACAAAGCGTGTGCCGATGCTGGTTTCTGGACATGGCATGTAGATACCTTAGGATGGTCAATTGCTCTAGGATTATTATTCCTCGCTATCTTCCGCAAAGCAGCAAAAAAGGCAGATACTGGTGTTCCTAGCAAATTCCAATGCTTCATTGAAATGGTTATTGAATTTGTCGATGGCACAGTAAAAGGCACTTTCCACGGTAAGAGCCCTGTCGTTGCTCCATTAGCTTTAACCATTTTTGTTTGGGTATTGCTAATGAACATTATGGATATCATTCCAATTGATTGGCTTCCGTGGTTAGCTGGTCAAATAGGTTACCATGGCTTTGGTATGGATCCTCATGACGTTTATATGAAGGTTGTACCAACTACTGACTTGAACTTAACGTTTGCCTTATCTCTTGGTGTATTCGCGTTAATGATTTACTACTCGTTCAAGATCAAAGGTTTTGGCTTCGTCAAAGAATTATCAATGAACCCTTTCAATCACTGGGCGTTCATTCCAATTAACTTAGTTCTTGAGCTAGTTACGCTATTCGCTAAGCCGCTTTCTTTGGCGCTGCGTTTATTCGGTAACCTTTACGCTGCTGAACTAATCTTCATTTTGATTGCAATGATTGGTGTGTTCCAGTTGCCTCTGCATTTTGTTTGGGCGGCGTTCCACATCCTAGTTATTCCTTTGCAAGCGTTTATCTTCATGATGCTAACAATTGTTTATCTGAGCATGGCGCACGAGAAGCACTAATTTAATAAAACGATTTCAATCGTATTGCGCTAATGCAGTACCTGAGAATTTAAAACTTTAATTTTTTAACTTTAACTTTAACTTTTAACAAGAAGGTGAAATCAAGTGGGTGAATTATATATTGCCGTTGGTATTTTGATTGGTCTATGTGCATTGGGTCCAGCTATCGGATTCGGTATCTTAGGTGGTAAATTCCTAGAAGCTTCTGCACGTCAACCAGAATTGGCTCCACAACTTCAAACTCGTATGTTCATCGTAGCTGGTCTAATCGATGCAATCGCGATGATCGGTGTTGCTATCGCGCTATACATGTTGTTCGTTCTAGGTGCTAACTAATTTTTAGACTGAACCATTTAGTATAACGAACAGAGGAGATGGCATTGTGAATATCAACGCTACTCTAATTGGACAAACGATTGCTTTTGCGGTTTTTGTACTTTTTTGTATGAAGTATGTTTGGCCGCCATTGTTAGCTGCAATCGAAGCTCGTCAAAAAGCAATTGCTGACGGCTTAGCAGCATCTGAACGTGCTGAGAAAGATTTACAGCTAGCACAGGAAAAAGCGACTTCTAAATTGAAGGACGCTAAAGCTGAAGCAGCAGATATTATTGAGCAAGCTAAAAAGCGCGCTTTACAGATCGTTGATGAGGAAACTCAGCGCGGTCATGAAGAACGCGAAAAAATCATTGCCCAAGGTCATGCTGAAATTGAAGCTGAACGTAATCGTGCAAAAGAAGATCTTCGTAAGCAGGTTGCCACTTTAGCAATTGCTGGCGCAGAGAAAATTCTTGAGCGTGAAATCGACGCTGCTGCACAAAGCGATATCGTTGACAAACTCGTCACTGAACTATAAGGGAAAGAGCTATGTCTGAATTGACAACCGTTGCTCGCCCTTATGCTAAAGCTGCATTTGATTATGCACTTGAGAACAGTGCTGTAGAAAAATGGCAAGAAATGCTGTTTTTCTCAGCTGAGGTTGCTGATAACGAAACCGTGAGCGAACTACTATCTGGTTCGCTTGCTGCCAACAAGTTGGCAGAGTTGTTTATCAATATTTGCGATGAGCAAGTTGATGACAAGATGCAAAACTTCATCAAAGTTTTAGCGGAAAACGGACGTTTAGCAGCACTGCCAGCAATTTTGGCACTGTTTAACGAGTTAAAAGCGACGTATGACAAAGAAGTTGATGTAGACGTAACGTCTGCGGCTGAATTGTCTGCTAAGCAGCAAGAAGAACTTGGCGCTTCTCTTGAAAAGCGTCTTGCACGAAAAGTTAAGCTGCATTGTAACGTTGATCCCACATTGGTAGCTGGTCTCGTCATTAAAGCGGGCGATACGGTTATCGATGGCTCGATTAAGAGCAAATTGGGCCGTCTAACAGACGCGTTACAGGCATAACGGGGAAAAGAGCATGCAACTGAATTCCACTGAAATTGCAGAACTGATCAAAAAACGTATTGAGCAGTTCGAAGTAGTAAGTGAAGCTCGCAATGAAGGTACTATCGTTAGCGTAACTGACGGTATTATTCGTGTTCACGGTCTTGCAGACGTAATGCAAGGTGAGATGATTGAGCTTCCAGGCAATCGCTACGCTATTGCTTTGAACTTGGAACGTGACTCCGTTGGTGCGGTAGTTATGGGTCCTTACGCTGACTTAAAAGAAGGCGTAAAAGTTAAATCTACTGGTCGTATCCTTGAAGTACCAGTAGGTCGTGGCCTTCTTGGTCGTGTTGTAAACACACTAGGTGAGCCAATCGACGGTAAAGGTGCAATCGAATCTGATGGCTTTGAGCCAGTAGAAAAAATCGCACCTGGTGTTATCGAGCGTCAATCAGTCGATCAGCCAGTTCAAACTGGTTATAAGTCTGTTGACTCTATGATTCCAATCGGTCGTGGTCAGCGTGAGTTAGTTATCGGTGACCGTCAAACAGGTAAAACTGCTTTGGCAATCGATGCCATCATCAACCAAAAAGGCACTGGCATTAAGTGTGTGTATGTAGCAATCGGTCAGAAAGCTTCTACTATCGCTAACGTTGTACGTAAGCTTGAAGAGCACGGCGCACTAGATCACACGATCGTTGTTGCGGCATCTGCATCTGAGTCTGCGGCACTACAATACTTGTCAGCCTACTCTGGTTGTACCATGGGTGAATACTTCCGTGACCGCGGTGAAGACGCACTAATCGTATACGATGATTTGTCTAAGCAAGCTGTTGCTTATCGTCAAATTTCATTGTTGCTACGTCGTCCTCCTGGTCGTGAAGCATACCCTGGTGATGTTTTCTATCTTCACTCACGTCTACTAGAGCGTGCAGCTCGTGTTAATGCTGACTACGTAGAAAAGTTCACTAACGGTGAAGTTAAAGGCCAAACAGGTTCTTTAACAGCGTTGCCAATCATTGAAACTCACGCTGGTGACGTTTCTGCATTCGTACCTACCAACGTAATTTCAATTACAGATGGTCAGATCTTCCTAGAAACCAACTTGTTCAACTCAGGTATTCGTCCTGCTGTTAACGCTGGTATCTCGGTATCTCGTGTAGGTGGTGCAGCACAAACTAAGATTATCAAGAAACTGGGCGGTGGTATTCGTCTAGCCTTGGCTCAATATCGTGAATTGGCGGCATTCTCTCAGTTTGCTTCTGATTTGGACGACGCAACACGTGCACAGTTAGAGCACGGTGAGCGCGTAACCGAGCTAATGAAACAGAAGCAATATGCACCTTTATCTATCGCGGATATGGCTGTGTCACTATTTGCAGCAGAAAAAGGCTTCTTGAAAGATATCGAGCTTAACAAAGTCCTAGACTTTGAATCAGCTCTACATTCTTACATGAATGCTGAAAATGCTGACTTAATGGCTCAAATCAACGACGGCGGTAATTATAACGGCGAAATCGAGAGTGCATTGCAAGCGGCGTTGGAAAAGTTCAAATCAACGCAAACTTGGTAATGGCATGCGCCTCTTTGTAAAAAGGGGCGATTAAGCTGTAAACGCTGGAGAAGAGTATGGCTAATGGCAAAGAGATAAAAGGCAAAATTGGCAGTATTAAAAATACGCAAAAAATCACCAGTGCAATGGAGATGGTTGCGGCTTCTAAAATGAAGCGTGCACAAGAGCGTATGTCTGCTAGCCGACCGTATGCAACAAATATGCGTAAGGTAATTAGTCACCTAGCTCATGCAACACACGAATATAAGCACCCTTTCTTGCAAGAGAGAGAAGTTAAACGTGTAGGTTACATTCTTATCGCAACAGACCGTGGTCTTTGTGGTGGTTTGAATACCAATGAGTTTAAGGAAATGGCTAAGTCTATCCAAGCATGGCAAGAAAAAGGCGTGGAGCTCGACTTCGCAGCTTTGGGCTCTAAAGCAGTTGGTTTCTTCAACCGCTTTGGTGGCAACATGGTTGCAGCCGAATCTGGCCTTGGTGATGCGCCGGCATTAAACGATATTATTGGTGTTGTTCGAGTGATGCTTAAAGCCTTCGAAGAAGGCAAGCTGGATCGCTTGTATGTTGTTTACAACAAGTTTGTGAACACCATGTCTCAAGAACCGATAATCGAACAGTTATTGCCTTTGCCAAAATCCGAAAGCGATGAATTAACACACCATTGGGATTACATTTACGAGCCTGATGCAAAGC
Source organism: Paraneptunicella sp. (assembly GCA_964228975.1). Classification (GTDB taxonomy): domain Bacteria; phylum Pseudomonadota; class Gammaproteobacteria; order Enterobacterales; family Alteromonadaceae; genus Paraneptunicella. The sequence continues at coordinate 15,171 of CAXRCC010000293.1, forward strand.
CTATTTTAGATGCTTTGTTGGTTCGTTTTATTGAATCTCAAGTATATCAGGGCGTGGTAGACAATATCGCCTCTGAGCAAGCTGCAAGAATGGTTGCAATGAAAGCTGCGACAGATAACGCAGGCGGCTTAATCGATGAGTTGCAACTGATATACAACAAAGCCCGTCAGGCAGCAATCACGCAAGAAATTAGTGAGATTGTTGGCGGCGCCGCAGCGGTGTAGGCAAAGGTTTAGAAATTAATGAGGACTAATTATGAGTCAAGGTAAGGTCGTCCAAGTTATCGGTGCGGTTGTGGATTTTGAGTTTCCACAAGACGCTGTACCGGCAGTATACGACGCGCTTCAAATCACTGATGGTGACTTGAAGGGCTTGACCCTAGAAGTACAACAGCAGCTTGGTGGCGGCGTTGTAAGGGGTATCGCACTTGGTACTACAGACGGTCTGCGTCGTGGTACTTTGGCAGAAAACACTGGTGAACCGATTAAAGTTCCAGTTGGTAAGGCTACACTAGGCCGTATCATGGACGTATTGGGTAACCCGATTGATGAAGCTGGTGAAATTGGTGAAGAAGAGCGTATGTCTATTCACCGTGAAGCACCTAGCTACGAAGATCAATCAAACTCGGTTGAACTACTCGAAACA
>CAXRCC010000294.1:0-13917 GCA_964228975.1 Paraneptunicella sp.
CAAACACCAACGAAAGCTGTGGCCAATAAGTGATGATGATCAATGCCATCAATAATATCAGCATAAAACCGACTGTGGAGCGATAAATCTCAGTAATGGGCTTACCAAAGCGATAGCTGGCAATAAACAGGTTCATCCCCACCGGCGGTGTCATGTAGCCAATTTGCATATTCGCTAAGAAGATCACACCAAGGTGAACCGGATGTATTCCGAACGACGCAGCAATGGGCAGTAAAAGCGGCACCATAATAACGATCGCCGAGAAAATATCTAAGAATGCCCCCAATATCAGCAAGAAGATATTCAACATCATGAGGAAGCTAAGCGGACTTTCAATATGCTTGGTCACCCAGTCAAATAAAGCCGTTGGCGCTTCAATTTCAATGAAATAACTGGTTAATACCAAAGAGCTGGCCAAAATAATGAGAATACCGCCCACCATTACCATGGCTTCTGTGACCAATTCCGGAATTTGTTTAGGCTTGATGTCTTTGTATATCAACACTTCAACAATCAATAGATAAATAACCGTTACAACAGCCGCCTCGGAAAGCGCGAAAAAGCCAGAATAAATGCCACCCAATAAAATCAATGGCAGCGGAATTTCCCACTTCGCGTCTTTCACACTTTCTTTAACTTCGGTCAGGGAAAACGCTTGTGTTGAAGGCGTATTACCGCGCTGCCCCCATATGCTCCACAATGCCAAAAGCGCAATCATCAGCAGCCCGGGTAACAACCCTGCAACTAACAAATCCTCAATTTTCATCGCAACTGGCATTTCCATTTGCAATGCAATGACACCAAAAAGAATTAACGGCAAAGACGGCGGGAATAGCAGCCCTAAGCTACCAGAACTGGTAACCAGGCCTAGGCTGAATCGTTGCGGGTAACCCGCTTGTTTTAATGCGGGATAAAGCAAAGCGCCCAACGCAACAATGGTGACACCCGATGCCCCCGTAAATGCTGTAAATAACGCACACGCAATTAAGGCAACAATGGCTAAACCACCGGGTAGCCAGCCTAATAATGATTGTGTCACGCGCACCAATCGCTGTGAGCTGTGACTTGCACTTAACAGGTAACCTGCGAATGTAAATAGCGGAATGGCTTCAAGCAGCGGTGTTTGCACAATGCGATATAAATCAATGGCAATAACCATTAAATCGATGTCTGCAAAATAAAAACCTGCCATGGCAATGCCTAAAATGGCAATAAACAACGGCATGCCCAGCAAGGCGAGTAAAATCAGGGAAATGACAATAGCTAAAAGCATGTTATGCGTCCCCTACTTCATTGCGTTGCGCTGGAGGGCTTAGCATTAACAACAAATAGCGAAGTGCAATCACGACAAACGAAATAGGAATAATGATTTCTGTGAGCCAAACTGGCACGTTCAAAAACGCGATCATGTTGTCTTCCATTTCTAGCTGGACAAACTGCCAACTGAAATGCGCTGCCACGAAACAAAATATAGCGGTAAACAAATACACAATACGATAAACCACTCGTGAGATGGCTGAAGGCAAGAAGCGAGAAATAACGTCGACATTGATATGACTGCCGTTTCGAGAAGCATAAGTTGCCCCAACAAAACCAATCCAAAGTACAACGGCTTGAATGAAGTCATCGCCCCATAGCAAACCGGAATCAAAAAAGTTACGCAGGATAATTTGCAATGCAGCGGTAGAAAGTAGCGCGAAGAAAAGGAGTGTCATAAATCCCTTTTCTACGCTTTTTAGAACATGATTAAGAGTGGTAAACATGAAGCGCTCGCTTATGGACTCACGCGACTTGTTTTACCATCAAAAGAAGAAAGTTCTTGATTCAGCAAATCAACCATTTGCTTAGACAACGCACCGCTTTCTAATAAATTGGCTTCTGCCATCTTGGCTCTTTCGCGCCAAACCGCCATATCTGCAGGCGATGGAGTCAATACTTCAATCCCTTGGTTTTGAAGCGCTGCAAGTGCTTTCTCGTTATCTTGACGCGTTTCTGCATCCAATTCAGCAAACACTTTAGACATCACCTCTCTGACTACCGCTTGATCCGCCGCTGTTAATTTGTCGAAAGCCTTTTTCTGAACGGCCAAAACCGCATAAATATAGATAATGGGCACTTCAGTTACATACTTAACTTGGGTATGCCATTGCAAATTAATGGCAGCCACCGGCGAGGTAGCAATGGTGTCGATAAGGTCTGTTTGCAAACCTGCCAATACATCGCCAATCGGAAGAGGAATCGGTGATAAATCGAATGCTTTAAACGACGCAGTGCTGTTTGCGTCGGTGCTTGGCGTCCACACCTTGTGTTTTTTCATTTGATCAGGATGCGTAATTGGCTCTTTCGACATTAAATAAGCAAAACCGCCCCCCGCTAAACCGAAGGTAACGAATCCGCCTTTTTCAAAACCTTCAACAATCAGCGGATCAATCGCATCACGCACGTGTTGCACTTCATCTAACGAGTCAAACTTTAGTGGCATCGAATACACTTGGCTGTCTTTGTAGAATCGCGCTAGGCTGCCGCCTGTCATGGCGCCGCCGTGTAATTGACGAATACGAATCTTTTTCAACACCGCCGCATCGTCCCCCATTACTCCACCGGGGTAATACTTAATTTTCACGCGGGAATCGGTGCGCGCTTTAATTTCCTTTGCACTAGCACGGAACTTTTGCATCCAACTAGAGCCTTCTGGGGATAAAGTGGCAATCTTTAATGTCACGGCTTGAGCGGTAAACGCACTCACACCAAGAACGAACGCAAGTCCTAGTGACTGCATAAACTTCATGTTTGTCTCCCGTTAAAAATAGTCGTCCGCACTATCTAAAAGTTGTTGAGCTTGCTCTTTTGCAAGCCAGTTTGTCAAAGTGAGACCTTCTGCTGTCGCATCTGCTTGCATCACTTGCTGTAAAAGTCGGTCGTGCAGCTCACGATCGAACAATAAGCGCGCATACTGTTGTGCGTAGGTCACTTGTACCATTAAATTCTCACCGTTTGAAAGCTGCATGGCCTTTTCAAAGTGCATGCGGCCTATTTCCGGTTTTCCGCCTAAGGTAGGAGGAATGAGCGTCGCCAACACACCTAAATACAAATGCGCGCTGCCATTTTGATAGGTTTCATCAAGCTCTACAATTCGACGCATAATGATTTCAATTTTTGGCACGTCAGCAACGGCATTGAAGTCTGAGCTATGGCTTTTAATCCAACCTGCCCACGCTGAACCAAGGGCAAACAATACATTGACGTCGTCTTCATCCATTTCCGCCAATGTGGCTTTCAATGCTTTTACATGGAGAGAAACGATACCACAATACTCGTCATCGTATTCGCAAATGGCTTGCTTCCCGTAGTTAAAAGCGCGTGTGGTTAAACGTTGTTGTCGAGATAAATCGTTTACAAATACTGAGCCATAAGCGCTGTATAAACTTGAAGAAGCCACCAGCAAATCGACGTTATCAGGATCGCTTTTTAACAAGCTTTCCACCATAAGCATGTAAGCTGGAACAGCATCTTTTACTAATTCGGGATCATCGTGATCACTGATGGTCGCTTGCAACTGGTTCGCTAGGCTTTTTGTTGCCCCAGATACAAACGAGGAACAGCCAGAAAGCAACGTGCTTGAAGCCATTAACGTGATACACGCCAACGCTTTTAAATTGGAAGTTCTAGGCATAAAGTTAAGAATTTAGGTTGTAAAATTGGGTTGTTAATGTGTCATTCCACAAACAAAAGCGGACACGCAGTCGCAACGTGCCGCATCATCCGCTTTTTTGTGCTTATTTGGAATGCTTTTTGTTTTTCAAGTTGTGTTTCTTAATAGAGCGACGCATACGACTCAATCGAACGTGATCCAATTTTTCTTGTTTCATCTTGATCAACGATTCCGTTTCTGGCGGTAGCTGTACCGATTTTCGCAGTTTATTAACATCGCTTAATTCCAGCTCAACCCACGCGCCCTGAGGCAAACGTTTGTTTAACGCTAAGTCACCAAAACGCAAACGCATCAAACGGCTTACTTGCAACGACTGGCTTTCCCATAGTCGTCTGACTTCGCGGTTACGCCCTTCCGTTAGAACCACGTCAAACCATTGGTTTACGCTGTCTTCTTCCGACTTTCTTCTCACCACTTTGGTGAACTTTGCCGGTCCATCGTCCAAGGTTACCCCATTTTTGAGCGCATTAATGTGACTCTCTTCAACTTCACCAAAAATACGCACTGCATATTCACGTTCAATGACATGCTTTGGATGCATTAACCGATTCGCCAGTTCACCGTCATTGGTAAATAAAAGCAATCCACTGGTGTTGATATCTAATCGGCCCACTGAAATCCAGCGTCCGTTTTGAATACGTGGTAATCGTTGAAATACGGTTTTACGGCCTTCTGGATCATCACGACTGCAAATTTCACCTTCCGGTTTGTTGTACATCAGTACGCGGCAGAAAGATTGTTGGTTTTGCCTTGAAACGGTTTGACCGTCGCATCGAATTTCGTCTTGCGGTTCTACGCGTTCACCAAGCTTGGCAATTTTTCCGTTAACAGAAACGCGACCGGCTTCAATCCATGTTTCCATTTTACGTCGAGAACCTAGCCCTGCATTCGCAAGTACCTTTTGTAACTTTTCACTCATTTGTTGTTTCTTCGTCCTGCAATTCATTAACTGAGCCTGATTCAACCTGAGGCTCAACAGGTTCGATTATTTGCTTTCTTGCATCCTGTGCTTGCTGCTCGAAAAGGCCCATCGACGGCAACTCTTCCAAGCTTTTTAGGGAAAAATAATCTAAAAACCCCTTCGTTGTTGCATATAAGGCGGGACGACCCGGCACTTCTTTATGACCAACGACTTTAATCCAGTCTCTTTCCATGAGTGTTTTCATGATGTGACTACTGACCGACACACCACGTACATCTTCTATTTCACCCCGAGTAATTGGCTGTCGATAAGCCACTAAACTCAGCGTTTCCAATAAAGCCCTTGAGTATTTTGGCGCTTGTTCTTGCCACAACTTGCTTACCCACGGGCTTAGGCTGTCATCCGACTGAAAACGATAGCCCGAGGCCACTTCCACCAAATGAATGCCCCTTGCGACATAATCTAAACTCAATGCGTGTATCAATTTTTTGAGCTTTCTTGGGCCTACTCCCAGCCCTTCCAATACGGTGGCTTGCAGTTTATCCGCAGAAATGGGCATATCACTAACAAAAATGGCAGCTTCGATAATCTGTTTTAACTGCTCATCAGAAACCTTTCCTTTTCTCGCCATTACATCGCCGCCTTTTCATACTCGCTGATGCGCACATGCACTTCGCTGTAGGGCTGTGCTTGTACAACCTCAATCATTTTTTCCTTTGCTAACTCCAACACAGCAAGAAAGGTAACAACCACGCCTTGTTTACCTTCTTCTGGCTTAAACAAAGACGAAAACGACGTAAACTGACCTGCTTGGATCATATCCAAGATCATGCTCATGCGCTCTCGCGTACTCAAGCTTTCCTTTTCAATATGATGATGTTCAAGTGTTGCTGCCCGTTGCATTGCATTTTGAAAACTCACCACCAATTCTTGCAACGAAATGTCAGGCAGAATTCGAATCGGTTCACAGGTTTCAGAGGGCGCAACGCTCGCCACATGGAAATCACGTCCACGGCGGGGCATTGTTTCCATTGATTGCGCAGCCAATTTAATCGCCTCATATTCTTGCAAGCGACGAATCAGCTCCGCTCTTGGGTCCGCTTCTTCGTTTTCTTCTGACGCGCGTTTGGGTAACAACACACGCGACTTCACTTCCGCCAAAATGGCCGCCATCACAAGATATTCCGCCGCCAATTCCAGCTTTATATCTTTCATCACTTCAACATATTCCATGTACTGCTTAGTAATGTTGGTGATTGGCAATGTTTCAATATCGAACTTTTGCTTTCGAATCAAATACAGCAGTAAATCCAGCGGGCCTTCAAACGCCTCTAAAATCACTTCCAGTGCATCAGGAGGAATGTATAAGTCTTCCGGCCTTTCAATAACCGCTTCGCCGTGAACAAACGCAAGAGGCAATGGCTGTTGTACAGGTTCTGCTAACCCATCAACCGACGTTATCTCTTGCTTCTCACTCACGTTAATCGTTACCTACAAACCAAATACGGAAACATCGCCGCTACCTTCTCGAATCAGTTCAGGCTCCCCTTCCGACATATCAATAACCGTGGTGGGCTGTTCACCTAAGTACCCACCGTGAATAATCAGCCCCACTTGCTTTTCCAAACGATCGCGAATTTCGTCCGGGTCCGTTTCAGCGGATTCATTGCCCGGTAAAATCAATGTAGAAGACATTAAAGGCGCGCCAAGCTCTTCCAATAGCGCTAAGGCAATATTGTTATCTGGCACACGGATCCCAATCGTTTTTTTCTTAGGATTTTGCACGCGCTTCGGCACATCTTTTGTGGCTTTTAAAATGAAGGTGTAAGGACCAGGCGTATTGTTTTTGATGGTTCTGAATGCTTGGTTGTCGACGCGAGCATAAACGGAAAGTTCCGACATATCGCGACACATCAAGGTAAAGTTGTGGTTTTTATCGATTTGTCTGACTCGGCACAACTGCTCCAGCGCCGCTTTGTTATCCAACTGACAACCGATGGAATAGCCTGAATCGGTAGGATAAACGATAACGTGCCCCTCATTGATAAGCTCACACGCTTGTTTAATTAAGCGTTGCTGCGGATTATCGGGGTGAATATAAAAAAACTGACTCATAACGTGTTCTTCTTGTTTATGTAATGACGCTTTTAAGCCATCAACTATCAACGCGTGGTTCAGCGTCTTCCCAAAGCTGCCACACGGGAGTAACCGAATCTGGCAAAGCCAAATGCCTGCCCAGCTCGCTCCAGCGACCCGGTGCGTGAAAATCCGACCCTGCTGAGCCATAAAACGCATATTCTTTTGCGTACAACGACAATTGGTTTTTTAGCGAAGGCGATAAGCCAGGGTAAATCACCTCGATACCTTTGCCACCAGCCGTTTTAAATTCCAACATTAAACGACGTAACCATTTTGCAGATAAGTCGTATCGGCTTGGATGCGCTAACACTGCCACCCCTCCGGCTTCGTTGATCCATTGCGTTGCTTCAGACACGGAAATCCAATTTGGTTTCACAAAAGCACGCTTGCCTTTGCCAAGGTACTTTTTAAAAGCTTGGTCGAAATTATCAACTTTGCCAGAGGCAATTAACGCGCGGGCAAAATGAGCGCGAGTTAACTGCCCTTCCCCCGCTAAGGCTTTAGCGTCATCGTAAATAGCGTCGCCCAGCCCAGCAGCCGTTAGTTTATCTGCTATTTTTTGTGCTCGTTGTAAACGATTCGCCTGTTGCTGCTTTAATCGCTCAGCGAAGATTTCGTCCTGCCAATGAATATTCAGCCCTAAAATATGAATATCAAAACCGTGCCATGCAGTGGATATTTCCACTCCAGGTACAATTTTCAACGCGCGTTTCTCTTTCTGCTGTAGCGCAATGATGGAATCGATCGCATCGACCGTATCGTGATCGGTAATCGCTAACACATAAACATGCTGATTAAGCGCTCTCATCAGTAACTCGGAAGGCGACAGCGCACCGTCGGAATAATGAGTATGGCAGTGAAGATCAATTTTCATAACTAAACGAGGATAAGCGCCTGTAAAACTTCATCTTGAGAAGCCGCCAATAATACTGGAAGCCAGCCCAAGTCAAAACCTATTTCACTTAAGAAAAGCATAAAACAGAAAAAACATAAGAAATACGAAACCGTCACTATTTAGCGCTTGACTTTAAACGCTATTTGTTATCCCCTATACGAGCTTTTCGAACACGCGATAAAGCCTTCTTAGGCTCTATAGTCAGTATTCAACACAAATTAAATGAATGCTGATAACAACAGCAGCGTGAAAATCAATATTGAGAAGTGTTAATACATTGAAGTCGTAAAGAGATAAAAGACAGAAATTCCCATGACACATTTGATGCAAACAATCGTAACAAACAACTGGTGGTGGCACTTCCCCTAACTCGCGGGTGGTGATGCCTTATATTTGTATCGAATATGTCAAGAACCCGCTAACGAAAGCGGGTTTTTTGTTTTTTATCGCAGGAAAACCCGCATAACCCGTTAGCCTTTATCAAGAGATAAGTAAATGAGTTTAGCCGAATTAAGTACCAGCGCAGGCAAAGTGGAGAGTATCCAAATCCATTGTGATTACATTCCTAATCCGCTACTCGCTTTTCAAACATTATGTGCCCAGCGGCCCAATTCATTGCTGTTAGAATCAGCAGAAATAGAAAGCAAAGACAGCATCAACAGCATGGTACTCGTCGACGCAGCCGTTAAAATGGTCTGCAACGGACATCAGGTTGATTGCGTTGCGCTTACCCAAAACGGCGAATCCGTCCTGCCCATTATTCAAAAGCACCTGAATGATTTTGTGACTCACGCTTCAGCGCGTCAGCTTACGCTTCACTTCCCACAAGCCGATGCCAATCTCGATGAAGACACTAAATTAAAACAACCTTCCGTATTTGATGTGTTGCGCACATTCCAAACTGCACTCACGCCCTTACGAGCCGATCCCAATGCCATTTTTGTTGGCGGTACTTTTGCATACGATTTATACGCGGCGTTTGAACCTATCCAAGACGTTCCCACAGGCGCAAATTCCTGCCCTGATTATGTGTTCTATTTAGCTGAAACCTTAATTCATATCGATCACCAACAAAAAAGCACCGAGATCATTGGCAGCGTATTCAGTGGCGAAAATGTAGCAAATAGCTACTTTGCTATCAGTCAGCGTCTTGAAAACATCAAATCCGTGGTTGCCGATTTACAACCCATTGAAGAAGATACGGGCATCGCTTTAACCAAAGACGATTTAACAGAAAATCAGTCCGATGAGGCCTTTTGCGACAACGTATTACAATTACGCGAAAACATTCTTGCGGGTGATATTTTCCAAGTGGTGCCATCTCGCACCTTTAGCTTACCTTGCCCAGCCCCGTTTAAAGCCTATGCTGAGCTTAAGAAGAACAACCCAAGTCCGTATATGTTCTATATTCAGGACGATGCATTTAGCATTTTCGGCGCCTCGCCAGAACTAGCAGTGAAATACGAAAAACAAAGCAATCAGGTTGAGGTTTACCCCATTGCAGGAACCCGCCCTCGCGGCAAACGCCCTAATGGCGATATCGACCCTGATCTCGATAGCCGTATTGAATTAACCTTGCGCGAAGATTACAAAGAGAAAGCCGAACACATTATGTTGGTGGACCTTGCTAGAAACGATATTGCACGGGTTTCCGAGCCAGGCACACGCTATGTAAAAGATTTGCTTAAAGTCGACCGTTACTCTCACGTGATGCACTTGGTTTCTCGCGTGGTCGGTCAATTACGACACGACCTTGACGCGCTGCATGCATATCAAGCATGTATGAATATGGGAACGCTTGTCGGCGCGCCAAAAGTCAGAGCGGCACAATTAATTCGTGATGTTGAAAAAGAAAGACGCGGCAGTTACGGCGGTGCAGTCGGCTTTTTCAATGGCGAGGGCGATTTAAACACATGTATTGTCATTCGCTCTGCCTTTGTTAAAAACAATACCGCTCACATCCAAGCAGGCGCTGGCGTCGTATATGATTCCATACCGCAAAGTGAAGCAGATGAAACGCGAGGAAAAGCCCAAGCGGTAATCACTGCCATTCTCAACGCCCATTCGGCGTAATAAGGGTAAAGGACAGACTAATGAAGCACATTGTATTGTTAGATAACATCGATTCATTTACCTACAACTTAGTTGACGAGCTTCGTGCTACAGGAAATGAACTGACCGTTTTTCGTAACACGGTCCCGGCGGATAACATCGTTGCATTCATGAAAGAAAAAGGCCCCAACACGCTGTTACTGCTTTCTCCTGGACCAGGCAACCCCAGCACAGCGGGCAATATGCTTGAATTGATTAACAAGGTAGATGGTCACTTTCCCGTACTGGGCATTTGTTTGGGGCATCAAGCCATTGTCCAGCATTATGGCGGTGTGATTGGTCGTGCTCCCGTTGCAATGCATGGCAAATCATCGCCTTTAACACACTGCCAAGATCGCATGTTCAACGGCTTAGACCAAGGCTTTACCATCGCTCGATATCACTCATTAATGGCGGTGACCATGCCCGACTCGCTCGACGTGCTCGCGCACTGTGATGATATTCCGATGTGTGTTTATCACCCCACACAACGCATGTTGGGTTTCCAATTCCATCCCGAATCAATTTTAACGGCGCAAGGTAGCCAACTGTTACGCCAAAGTATTGATTATCTTACTCAGTCAGGAGCGCATTCATGAGTCATAATGTTCTACCCTACCTTCACGCTGTACTACAGGGCGAAACGCTCTCTTTGGAAGATAGCCAAGCCTTTTTTAGCGCTGTGGTATCGGGCCAAGTCGACGACATTGTGCTCTCATCTATGCTCACGGCATTAAAGCAGCGCGGCGAAACACCTGCCGAAATAGCAGGTGCGGCAGCGGCAATGATAGAAAACGCCGCGCCTATCGCTCGCCCGGCTTACGAATTTGCCGATATAGTTGGCACGGGGGGGGATGGTCATCACACCATTAACATTTCATCTGCGGCAGCGATTGTGGCAGCAAGTTGTGGGTTAACCGTAGCAAAACACGGTAACCGAAGTGTTTCGAGTAAATCAGGCTCTGCCGATCTCTTCGAGCAATTTGGCCTCAACCTGACCATGCCTGCCGATGTGGCCCGTCAATGTTTGGATGACGCCCAATTCTGCTTCTTGTTTGCACCGAATTACCACGCCGGTATTAAGCATGCCATGAATGTGCGCACAACACTCAAAACACGCACATTGTTCAACTTGCTTGGCCCACTCGTTAACCCAGCAAGGCCTTCACACATTCTAACGGGTGTGTACGCCCCAGAATTGGTGATGCCCTATGCAGAAACCTTAAAGTTACTCGGTTATAAACGTGCAATGGTGGTTCATGGAAGCGGTTTAGATGAAATTGGTTTACACGGTAACACGCTCGTCGCTGAAATAAATAACGGCGAAATCACCCAGTACCAATTAACCCCTGAAGACTTCGGCTTACCACACTATTCGCTTGAAGACATTAAAGGTGGCGAGCCTGAAGAAAATCGCGCCATGATAAAAGACGTGCTTCAAGGCAAAGGCGCACTTGCCCATCGCGACAATATTGCCGCCAATGCCGGAGCCTTACTTAAACTGTGTGGACGAGCAGATAGCTTTGAGGCAGGTGCGGCAATGGCAATTAACGCTATGCAACAAGGCACTCCGTTAAACACCATTCAACGCGCTGCGAGCATTAGCCAAGAAGCGACTAAATCATCTAACAGCAGTAATATTTTAGAAAAAATCGTCACAGACAAACGCCAAGAGCTTGTTGGACGCAAACAGACCCTGCCCCTTGCACAGTTTGTTAATACACTAAAGCCTTCAACGCGCAGTTTTTATCAAGCATTGGCAAAACCGAATGCGTCTTACATTTTGGAATGTAAGAAAGCGTCTCCTTCTAAAGGGCTGATTCGTGAAAAGTTCGATTTAGACGAAATTTTGGAGGCCTACACCCCTCACGCATCAGCCATTTCAGTGCTAACCGATGAGAAATACTTCCAAGGTAAGTTTGAATATTTGGACTATGTGACCAGCAAGGTCGATATTCCGGTTTTGAACAAAGACTTCTTTGTCGATCCTTACCAAATTCACTTAGCGCGTTATCACGATGCCGATGCAGTGTTGTTAATGCTGTCTGTATTATCCGATGATGAGTACACCGCCCTTGCGGATATTGCACATGGCTACAATATGGATGTGTTAACAGAAGTCAGTAACATTGAAGAAACTCAGCGAGCCATTGCACTTGGTGCGAAAATTGTTGGCATTAATAATCGCAACTTGCGCGACTTGAGCACCGACCTTGCTATGACAGAAAAGCTTGCGCCACTGTTAGCAGCCCCAGCTCATGTCGATCGACTTATTATCTCCGAGTCAGGCATTTACACCAACCAAGATGTGCGCCGCTTAGCGCCATTAGTCGATGGCTTCTTAGTGGGTAGCTCATTAATGGCTAAGGACAACATTAAACAGGCCGCAACCGAGTTAACACAGGGGCGCGTTAAAGTGTGTGGTATTACCCGCCCACAAGACGCCAACGCAGCAAAAAGCGCAGGTGCCAGTTACTTAGGTTTAATCTTCGCGCCAAAATCAAAACGCCACATTGAATTAGCACAAGCAAAAGAGATTGTTGCTGCTTGTCCGCATCAATACGTGGGTGTTTTTGTGGATGCCGATGTAGAACACGTTGTGGCGACAAGTGAAGCACTGCAACTCTTCGCCGTGCAACTGCATGGTAAGGAAAACCAAAGCTATATCAATGCATTACGTGAAAAATTGCCTGCAACCTGTCAAATTTGGAAAGCTAAAGGTGTATCAGATACCTTGCCAGCGCTTACCGAAGATAACGTTGATCTTTTCTTGTTGGATTGTCAGGTCGGCTCTCAAAGCGGCGGCACCGGGCAACAATTCAATTGGCGCTTACTCGATGGCATTAAAGATAAATCTAACATTGCCTTAGCTGGCGGGCTAAAAGCCAGCAATATCGCCGCAGCAGCGTCAATCGGTGTGGCGATTATCGATATCAATTCAGGTGTAGAAAGCGAGCCGGGTATAAAAGATGCTCAGTTGATTAACCACGCTTTTGCAGCATTAAAAGAGTACTAAAAACGAGTGTTAACCCATGAATAAATTAGACAGTAAATTTGGCGATTTTGGTGGTATGTACGTACCTGAATTGCTTATTCCTGCGCTGGATCAGTTAGAGCAGGCCTTTATTGATGCGCAAAATGACCCTGAATTCCAAAAAGAATTTATGGATTTATTGCACGATTATGCAGGGCGTCCAACGTCGCTCACCTTAACGCGTAATTTGGTTAGCAACCCTAAGGTTAAACTTTATCTAAAAAGAGAAGATTTGCTGCACGGTGGCGCGCATAAAACCAATCAGGTACTAGGCCAAGCTTTACTCACCAAGCGCATGGGCAAAAAGTACGTAATCGCAGAAACCGGCGCGGGCCAGCACGGCACAGCAACCGCATTAGCTTGCGCTTTGTTAGGCTTAAAAGCGCGCATTTACATGGGAGCAAAAGACGTAGAGCGTCAAGCGCCCAACGTATTTAGAATGCGCTTAATGGGAGCAGAAGTGATTCCCGTTGATTCAGGCTCTGGCACGCTAAAAGACGCGGTAAATGAAGCCATGCGAGACTGGTCGGCTACTTACGAAGACACACATTATCTTTTAGGAACGGCGGCAGGCCCGCACCCCTTCCCAACCATTGTGCGCGACTTCCATAAAATGATTGGTGAAGAAACCAAGCGTCAAATTTTGGAAAAAGAAGGCAAATTACCAGATGCCGTCGTTGCATGTGTTGGCGGCGGTTCCAATGCTATTGGTATGTTCTCCGACTTCATTGATGATGAAGGCGTAAAACTAATTGGTGTAGAGCCTGGCGGTAAAGGTATTCACACAGGTCATCACGGCGCGGCCATCAGCACAGGTAGCAAAGGTATTTTGCACGGCACATACAGCTACATCATGCAAGATGACGATGGTCAAATCGAAGAATCTTATTCAGTCTCAGCGGGCCTAGATTACCCAGCAGTTGGCCCTCAGCACGCTCACCTACATGCAACCGGGCGCGCACAATACGTGGCTATTGATGACGATGAAGCCCTCAATGCGTTCCAACTGCTTGCACAAAAAGAAGGCATTATTCCAGCGCTTGAATCATCCCATGCCCTTGCTCATGCGCTAAACATGGCAGATGAAGCAGAAGAAGACACCATTATCGTGGTGAACTTATCCG